>CAZENL010000025.1:0-22030 GCA_964513505.1 uncultured Anaerolineaceae bacterium | reverse complement strand
CGCAACCCCGCTCGGCGGCGGGACGCTGGATCTGCCCTCCTCCGGCCTCGGCGGGATCCCGTTCCGGCGCATCGGCGTGGCGCGGCTCAGCGGCCCCCTCGACGGGCATGCGCTTCCCGTCTACTGGATCGACGCCTACGGCGGCGGCCTCTTCTTGCCCATCCGCGACGCCACCGCCGGCAAACAGACGTACGGCGCGGGCCGCTACCTGCTGGACACCATCAAGAGCGCCGACCACGGTGGCGACTTCCGCACGGGAACGATCCTGCTGGACTTCAACCTGGCCTATCACCCGTCGTGCGCCTATGACCCGCGCTGGAGCTGTCCCCTGGCGCCGCCGCAGAACCGCCTGACGGTCGATGTTCCGGTCGGCGAACGCCTCCGCGCGGATGCCGGCAGCCACGCGTGAGCGCTGCGCATCCCCTTCGCGTGACCGTGCTGGCCGGCGGCGTCGGCGGCGCCAAGCTGGCGCACGGGCTGACGCTCGATTCCGCGGCCCAGCGCCAGGTCGGGGGCCTCGGGCTCGACATCGACGTCATCGTCAACACCGGCGACGACCTGGTGTCCCACGGCTTGCAGGTCTCGCCCGACCTGGACACGGTCATGTACACGCTGGCCGGGCTGGCCAACCCGGACACCGGCTGGGGCGTGACCAACGAGACGTGGTCCGCCAACGCCATGTTCGAGCGCTACGGAGCCCCGACCTGGTTCCGCCTCGGTGACCAGGACCTGGCCACCCACGTGGCGCGCACCAAGCTGCTCAACGATGGGAAGCGGCTGACCGAGGTCACCGGGATCATGGCCGAGGCGCTCGGCGTGCCGGCGCGCCTGCTGCCCATGTCCGACGATCGGGTCCGGACGGAGATCGCCACGGCGGATGGCTGGCTCGAGTTCCAGGACTACTTCGTCAAGCGCGGCCATCGTGACGAGGTGCGTGCCATCCGCCAGCAGGGCATCGAGACGGCGTCGGCAACCCCGGAAGTCCTCGCCTCGATCGCCGCGGCACAGCTAATCGTGTTTGCGCCGTCCAACCCCTACGTCAGCATTGGCACGATCCTGGCCGTGCCGGGGATCCTCGACGCGCTCCAGGCCAGCGCCGCGCCGCTCATCGCGGTGAGTCCGATCGTGGCCGGCGCCGCGCTGCGCGGCCCGGCGGACGCGATGCTGACGTCGCTCGGCGGCGAGGCGACGGCGACCGGCGTCGCATCGCTGTACGCGGCCCGCTACCCAGGCCTGGTGGACCTCTTCGTCCTGGACACCGCGGACGCAGATGCTGCCGGCGCCATCGAAGCCCTGGGCATGACGCCCTTCGTGACGCCGACGGTGATGCACACGGAGGCCGACCGCGCCACGCTCGCGGCAGCGATCCTGGCGCGCTTCGAAGCCGGCTTGGCGAGCGCTCGCCGCTAGATTCGGCCGGCCGCCAGCTGGGCCAATTGGAGTGCAGCGGCCTGCAACTGGGCGTCGGGGAGCGTGCTGCCCGGTGCCGAGACCATCACCGTCTTCGGCCCGTCCACGATCAGCCAGAGCGTCGCCACGCTCGGGGACCACTCCGCCTTGCCTGCATCGACGCTCACATCCTGGAGGTCGGGGTAGCGCGGGCGCACGGGTGTGATCACGTCACCAGGGACCACGGCCACAGACACCAGGCTGGCGGCGGCGCCCTGCGCGCTGCTCGCGAAGACACACGCGGTACCCTGGCCGCCACCCGCCTGGTAGCCGCCACCGAGCGCCGCGTTGACTTCGTCCGCGCTCAGCAGGCGGCACGGATCCGCTCCCGAATGCGAGCGAAACGGCGTCGGTGAGGCGCCGACGGCCAACGAGGCGGACGGACCCGGGCTTCCGGCGGCCGTGGTCGCGGGCACGGACGTGCCAGGGCTCTGTGCCTGGCCCTGGGTCTGCCCGGGGATGCCCGAAACACCAGGCGTCGGGGACTCCGGCACGGTCGGGCTGCTGCAGGCGGCGATCACGGCGATCAGGACGAATGCCGCAACGACGAACGTCACGACAGCACTGGCCTGCGGGGCGGCGGCGGCGGCGGTTCGACGGGAGCGTCTCATCCTGACAAACCGTAGCAGCGTCGCGCCGGACCGGCCTGCGGCCCGACTTGCGGCAATTGCCGCCGGGCCGGGACCAGCGGAAGTGGCCCGACTCCGCCGCCGGTACCATGCGGCCGTGAACCAAGTCGCCGACCGTGAAACGCGCAAGAGACGCGCCGCAGCGCTTGTTCCGTTGCATGCAGTCGTGCCGTTGCGGGGCCTGGCCACCGGCAAGGCACGTCTCGGCGGCGCCATCGACGCGGAGGAACGGGAGGAGCTCCTGCTCGGCCTGCTGCGGCGCACCGTGGCGCTGCTCGGGGATTGGGGCGCGCTCGCAGCGATCCACGTGGTGAGTGCCGACCCGCGCGTGCTGGCCGTGGCCGCGGCCGCCGGCGCACACCCGGTGATGGAGCGGGAACCCGGCCTGAACCCGGCCATCGAAGAGGGCATTCGCGCCGCGGCCGCCGCCGGTGCCGCGGCCGTGCTGATCCTCCCCGCCGATCTGCCGCTCCTCGATCGCGCGTCGCTGGACCGGCTGCTGGAGGCGGCCGACGCGGCGCTCGCGGCCGGAATTGGGCGGCCCATGGTGGTCGTGGCGACGGCGGACGCGCGCAACGGCACCAACGGGCTGCTGCTCTCCCCGGTGGACGTGATCGCACCGACGTTCGGAACGGAGAGCTTCGAGGCCCACGCCCGCGCGGCTCGCGACGCGGACGCCACGCTCCAGGTGGTCGCCGAGCCCGGCTTTGGCTTCGACCTGGACACGGTGGATGACCTGGAGCTGTTGCCCTCGGACGTGCTGGAGTCGCTGCTGGAGCTCGGGCGCGGCGCGGCCGCGCGATCGGCATCCTGACCCGATGGCCGGCTCCGCAGCTGCCCCTTCCAACGGCCGGCTCTTGGCGGTCTGCCTCCCCGAGCTGCCGGAGGTCCGGCCCGGGGACGACCTCGGCGGTCTGATCGTCGCTGCCTGGCGCAGCCTGATCGCGCAGGAGCCGGACCTGGGCCCCCACTCCGGGGACGTGCTGGTGGTAACCCAGAAAATCGTCTCCAAGGCGGAGGGCGCGGTGATCGACCTTGCGACCATCCAACCACGCCCGGAGGCGGTGGAGTTCGGCACGCGCTTCGATCGCGATCCGCGCCAGGTGGAGGTGGTGCTGCGTGAGGCGGTGGAGGTGCTGCGCATGGAGCGCGGCGTGATCGTCTGCCGCACGCGACACGGCTTCGTGTGCGCCAACGCCGGCGTGGACGCGTCCAACGTCGGCGAGGCAGGCACGGTCACGTTGCTGCCCGATGATCCCGACCGTTCGGCGCGCCAGATCCGGGACCGCATCGCACAGGACATGGGCGCGACCGTGGGCATTGCGATCAGCGATTCGTTCGGGCGGCCGTGGCGCTGGGGGATCGTGGACGTGGCGCTCGGCGTGGCCGGTTTCGGGCCGCTGGACGATCAGCGCGGACGTCCCGACGCGGACGGCCGCGTCATGCACGCCACGATCGTGGCCGTCGCGGACGAGATCTGCTCGGCCGCCGAGCTGGCCTCGGGCAAGGTGAGCCGCCGCCCGGTGGTGCTGGTGCGCGGCGCGACGCTGCCGGCCGGGGATGGCTCGGTCCGAGTGGACGTGGTGATGCCCCGTGAATCGGACCTCTTCCGCTGACGGGCGACGAGCGCGGGCGTGGCCGCGGCACGGGTTCGGCTGCCGCCTTTCTTCCGATGACCTGCCGCAGCACGATTCCCGCCTTACGGCGTACAGTCGCGAAGTGAAACTCGGACTGCAGATCTCATCGTTCACCTGGCCGGACGGCGACGCCGCCATCGGCCCCACCTTCGCCCGGGTCGTCCGCGCAGCGGATGAAGTCGGCTTCGACTCGATCTGGGTGATGGACCACATGTTCCAGATCCGCGGCGTCGGACCTGCCGAGGAGCCCATGCTGGAGGGCTACACCGCCCTCGGCTACGCGGCGGCCCTGACCAAGCGGGCGCGCCTGGGCCTGATGGTCGGCGGCATCCACTACCGGCAGCCGGGGCTGTGGCTCAAGGCGGCCACCACGCTGGACGTCCTGGCCGGCGGTCGCACCTACTTCGGGATCGGCGCAGCTTGGAACCAGGAGGAGTCGGAGGCGCTGGGCTTCCCCTTCCCGGAGCTGCGCGACCGCTTCCGCATGCTGGAGGACACGCTCAAGTTCGTCCGCGACGGCTGGACCGGAGAACGCGGCACCGAGGCCGAATTCGTCGGCCGCACCGTTCACGCGGGCCGGATCCTCAACTCCCCTCAGGCGATTTCCAAGCCCCATCCGCCGATCCTCATCGGAGGTGGCGGCGAGCAGAAGACGCTCCGCCTGGTGGCGCAGTACGCCGACGCCTGCAACATCTTCGGCAATCCGGACAACCTGCGGCACAAGTACGCGGTCCTGGAGGATCACTGCGCGGATGTCGGCCGTGACTACGCCGAGATCGAGAAGACCAACCTGGCGGGCATCTCCATCACGGAGGATGGCGCGCACGGCTCGCTCACGCCGGCTGCGTTCGTGGATCGGCTCGGCGCCTGGTCCGAGGCCGGCTCCATGCACACGATCTTCAGCGTTCGTGACGTGTGGGACACGTCCAAGCTGGAGCTCATCGGCCGCGACGTGATCCCGCAGATCCGCGACCTGGGAGAGAAGAGCCCGATCTCCTAGGAGCGGCCCGAAGGCGCGCAGGATCGCGCCGGTGCTAGGTGCGCTCGACGGATCCCGGTCGGTCGCCGCCGAACTGGCCGCCGCTGGCATCGGAAATCGGGCGTGCGCCCGGCTGGCCGCCAGCCACCGGGCTGCCACCCACCGGATGTGCCACCCCGCCGGATCCGGGTGGCGGTCCCGGGATGCCAACCGGCACGGCGGACGTCTCGTCATCTGCCGCCAACCTCGCGCGCAGCCGTTGGTGGAGCAGCAGGTAGACGCCCATGGCCACGAGCAGCCCCGGCCACCAGTCGACGGCGAGCTGCAGGAGCGACGCGCCCATCTTGGCCGTGTAGACCACGGCCCCGATCGCGAGCAGCAGGCTGCCCGGCACAACCGGCCACCAGCGCACGGACGGGATCTCGAAGACCAGGCCAAGCACCCAGGCCAGGTAGAAGCCGCCGGCCACGCTGACGATGAAGCCCGCTGCGCCGAAGTCGGGGTTGCCGCCCTTGACCACAAGTACGCCAACGCCGATCCCGACCGTGACCGAGCCGTTGACCAATGCGCCCGCCGACCGACCGAGCAGGAACACGCCCAGCAGGGCCAGTCCGAGCGCCAGCGGCACGATGGGCACCAGGTCCGGGAACAGGCGATCGCCGAGCAGCAGCAGCCCGACGACCAGCAGCATCACGCCGGCGACCCAGTCCCTGCTCAGTCGGCCCATGACAGCGAGTATGCACCCGCGATGTGCCGCTGAGGGCTATCGTTCTGGCCGCCGTGGCAGCCCGGATCGGGGCCGCACCCATACTCCCCGGGAGTATCTGATCGTGCTAGCATGAAGGTCCGATGACCCAGATCAAGTACCCCACCATCGCCTTCGCGGACGACGGCAGCAGCGCCGTCGCGGACGCGGTCACGCCGCAGGCCGGACACGGCAACGGCGCTGCGCCGGCAGACGGCAGCCAGCCGCACCAGCTGGTGATCGTCGGTTCCGGACCGGCCGGCCTCACGGCAGCCATCTACGCGGCACGCGCCAACCTGAAGCCGATCGTGATCGCGGGGTATGCACCCGGCGGGCAGCTGATGCTCACCAGCGACGTCGAGAACTACCCCGGTTTCCCCGACGGGATCCAGGGGCCGGAGCTGATGGACCTGTTCCGCCGCCAGGCCGAGCGGTTCGGCGCCACTTTCATGGACGTCGACCTGGATCGCGTGGATTTCGGGAAGAAGCCGTTCAGCCTGTGGGCAGGTGACCAGGAGGTCACCTCTCATTCGGTGATCGTGGCCACCGGCGCCAGCGCGCTGTGGCTGGGCCTGGACAACGAGACGCGCCTGCGCGGTCGTGGGGTGAGCGCCTGCGCCACGTGCGACGGGTTCTTCTTCCGCGGCAAGAAGGTCGCGGTCGTGGGCGGCGGGGACACGGCCCTGGAAGAGGCCACCTTCCTGACCCGCTTCGCCACGGACGTCGTCATCGTGCATCGCCGGGACGCGTTCCGCGGCAGCAAGATCATGCAGACGCGTGCCATGGACAACCCCAAGATCACGTTTGCGCTGAACAAGGAAGTCGCGGACGTGCTCGGCGAGGACGTTGTCAACGGCATCCGGTTGCGCGACACGGTGACCGGCGAGGAATCCAACCTGGAGACGGACGGCGTGTTCCTGGCCATCGGCTACCGGCCGAACACGGAGGCCTTCACGGAGTGGCTGACCGTCGACGAGAAGGGCTACCTGGTCGTGCGCGACGAGACGCGCTCTGACGTGGACGGCGTGTTCATCGCCGGAGACGTGCACGACCATCGCTATCGTCAGGCGGTCACGGCCGCGGCCGACGGCTGCAAGGCCGCGATCGACGCCGAACGCTGGCTCGAGAGCCAGGGAATCACGCAGGGCGCCACGGCTGCTGCCTGGTGAGCGCGGCCGCGCCTCCGGCCGGGGGCCGCAAGACCGACTGGCGTGAGCACGTGGCCACGCGCCTGGGGCTGGTGCCACAGACGCGGGACGTGGTCGCGCGCTGGCTGGACCAGGCGCTCCCACAGCACGATGCGGCGGCGCTGGACGCTGGCTGCGGCCGGCAGAGCCAGCTCAAGCCGTTCCGCAAGCGCATCGCGCGCTTCGTCGGCGTGGACATCCACCAACCGTCCAAGCCGCTGCCGTGGCTGGACGAATTCGCGGTGGTGGACGTGTGCACGGACGCCGGCGCCTTCCCGGATGGCACGTTCGACGTGGCCTTCTCATCGTTCACGGTGGAGCACTTCACCGATCCGGAAGGCGCTTTCCGCACCATGCGCGGCTGGCTGCGCCCCGGAGGCTGGCTGGTCATCAGCACCGTCAATCGGGACCACCCGCTGGTGAATGCCTACCTCTCCCTGCCCGCCGGAGTACGCGACCGCATGCAGCCGGTGGTCAAGGCCAGCGCGGCGGATGCGCACCCGCTGGTGGGGGCGTGCAACAGCCCGGCGGCCCTGCGCACAGCGCTTGAAGCCGCGGGATACGAAGATGTGCAGGTCATGACCACCTCCCACCTGTGGCGAGCCTGGGGGCGGACCATTCCCACCTGGGCGCTGGGCCTGATCGGTGACCTCGCCGCGCAGCACTTTCCCGGACGCCGCTCCACCATCGTTGCGCGCGCCCGCCGACCGCAGTCCGCCGCCGCATGACGGCGGCTCGAACGTGGGGTGCGGCCGCTTGACGGCCGCTGCGAGCAGGAGGGTCCGCGCATGAACACGGCCGCAACTGCCCCCGGCGGGCCGCTGGTTCAGCGCCGTTCCCGAGGTCTGATCTTCGTCCCTCTGTCCGGGAACGGGGTGCGGCTGTTCCTGACCAGCTCCACGCTCCTGTTCGTGGAGCTGATGCTCATCCGCTGGGTCCCGGCGAACGTGACCTACATCGGCTACTTCAGCAACTTCCTGCTGATGGCCAGCTTCCTTGGCATCGGCCTCGGCATCCTGGCGGGCCGCAACGGCCGCCGCATCCCCATCCTGCCGTTCGCGCTGCTGCTCTTCGTGGTGGTGGTGGTCATCGTCCAGAAGCAGCTCAACGTCCAGGTGCAGAGCCAGAACGAGCTCTTCTTCGGCTTGGCGGAGAACCAGGCGGCGGACACCAACTTCTTCGTGCTGCCCTTCGTGGTGGTGCTGGTGACGCTGCTGCTCACCACGCTGGCCATGCCGCTCGGTCCGCTGCTCAAGAGCATGCCGCCGCTGCGCGCCTACGCCATCGACATCACCGGCTCCATGACCGGAATCGCGCTGTTCACCATCCTTTCAGCCGGCGGCACGGACCCCTTCGTCTGGTTCAGCGTGGCCAGTGTGCTGGTGATCCTGATGGAGCTGGCGTCGGGCGTGTCGGGCGTGACCTTCCCGGCCGTGGTCGCACTGGCGGCATCGCTGGTGATCATCTGGGGGCAGCTGCACTCGGGCCTGGGCCAGCTGGACACCTATTCCGCCTACTACCGCATCACCACATACACGTCCAGCGACGGCCTGACGCGCATCAACGTCAACGGCATTCCGCACCAGGCGCTGCACAAGGTCAGCGACCCGACCAAGGAGCCGTTCTACGAGCAGGTCTACAAGTGGTTCCCGGGCAAGACGTATGCCAACGTCCTGATCGTGGGCGCAGGCAGCGGCTCGGACGTGGCGCTGGCACTGGCGCGCGGCGCCGGGCACGTGGACGCGGTCGAGATCGACCCGCAGATCCAGCAGATCGGCATCAATCTCCACCCGGACCATCCCTATGACGACCCGCGCGTCACGCGCTACGTCAACGACGGCCGGGCCTTCCTGCGCACCACCACCACCAAGTACGACCTGGTGGTCTTTGCGCTGCCGGACTCGCTGACCCTGGTCTCCAACACGGCCAGCCTGCGGCTGGAGTCGTTCCTGTTCACGGTCCAGGCCTTCGCCAGCGTCAAGGATCACCTGGGCCCGGACGGCGTGTTCGTGCTCTACAACTACTACCGGCAGGACTGGCTGGTCTCCAAGCTCGCCACCATGCTCCAGGACTCGTTCGGCACCAAGCCGCTCGTCCGCGTCTACCAGAACGTCATGGCGGCCATGGCGGACGGGCCCGCGGTCGCGGCACTCCCCAACGGCGTGCCGCCCGGCGACGCGGTGGATGCCATTCCGGATCCAGGACCGGGCCCCGCCCCTCAGCCCGCCACCGATGACTGGCCGTTCCTCTATCTGCGAACCGGATTCGTGGCCGACTACTACCTGGAAGCGCTCGCGCTCCTGCTGGTGTTCGCGGTCCTGTCGGTAGTCGTGGTGGCCGCGCGAACCGGCACCAGCGTGCGCCGCTTCAGCCCACATTTCTTCGTGCTCGGCGTGGCGTTCCTGCTGCTGGAGACGCGCAGCCTGGTCAGCTTCAGCCTCTTGTTCGGCACCACCTGGCTGGTCAACTCACTGGCGTTCTTTGCCATATTGGCGAGCGTGCTCTTGGCCATCCTGATCAACGCGCGCTTCCCGATTCGCCGGCCACAGCTGCTCTATGCCGCGCTGTTCATTTCGCTGGGTGTGGCGTTCGTGCTGCCGCCCGAGTCGTTGTTGATCAACCCGCCGGAGCTGCGTTACATCATCGCCGCCGTGCTGGCGTTCGCCCCGGTCTTCTTCGCCAACCTGGTCTTCAGCTACTCGTTCCGGGATACCAAGACCGCGGACACGGCTTTTGCCAGCAACCTGCTGGGCGCCATGTTCGGCGGTGCATTGGAGTACCTGGCGCTGATCACCGGCTACCAGGCGCTGCTGATCCTGGTTGCGGTCCTGTACGCCGGCGCGTACCTGTTCGCGACGCGTTTCCGGGTTCTCGCGGATACCGCACTCGCCAGCGGAGAGGAGCATCCGCCATTCGAAGCCGAATTCGCGGCATAGGACGTCCGCGGACGCGGACCCGAACCACGGCGGCTCCGCGATGATCATCAGCCACAAGCACCGCTACGTCTTCATCGAGCTGCCGCGCACGGGTTCCAGCACCATCAACCAGGAGTTGCGCAAGAACTACGACGGCGAGTGGCTCCTCGGCAAGCACAGCACCTACAACGACTTCCTGCGCGTGGCCACGCCGGACGAGCGCACCTACTTCTCGTTCTCAGGCATCCGCAACCCGCTGGACGTGACCGTCAGCCGCTATGCGCAGGTGTTGACGGACGCCCGTGAGCGCTTCAGCGACGAAGACAAGCGCCGCAGGCGGACCAGCCTGCCGGAGCAGATCGAGAACCGGGTCTACGACTGGGTTCACCGCAACAACGCCGACTTCGAGGCGTTCCTGCTGCACTGGTACTGGCTGCCGTACGACACCTGGTCCAGCATGGACCACCACAAGCTGGACTTCGTGATCCGCTTCGAGTCGCTCGACGAGGATTTCGCGGAGGCGCTGCGCCGGATCGGGCTGGCGCAGGTGCGGGAGCTGCCGGCGCGCAACGTGACCTCTGGTCGCTCCCGAAACCTGGACGACTACTACACGCCTGCCGCGCGCCGCCGTGCCGCATGGGTCTTCGGGCCGTACATGCAGGAGTGGGGCTACGTGTTCCCGGAGTCATGGGGCGGCGTTTCGGTGCCTGCGTGGAGTGACGCCGCGCTGAGAGTGCTGCGCGTGTACCGCGAGGCCTATTGGCGCTTCCTGCGGCACGCGCCTACGGTCAAGCCTCGCCGCGGGCGCGGAGCGACGCAGAAAGGCTGAGCGGCTGCGGCCGGCGCCACTCCCCTGGGGCCCTACTCCGCCAGCAGGTAGACGATGCGCACCTCGATCTGCGTAGGATCGTCGCCGGGGTCTCCGTAGATCTCCCACGACGTGCCGCCGAATTCACGCCCGTTGGCGGCGCGCCAGGCGTGGATCGCGTCGTGAGCTCGGCCGATTCCATCGTAGGTGCCGGTGTGAACGGTCCAGGCGACCGGCCCGGCTGGCGTCGACCTGAACGTCACCTCACCGTCCGGCTGAAACGGGCGCGTGACCTGGACGCCGAAGTCGACGTCCATGGGGTCCTCACGCCGAGCGGGGTGGTGGTACAGGAAGATGTTGTGCCCGTCCGTTCGCAGCCCGTCGGTGCGGCGCAGGAAAGCCCAGACCTGGTCCAGGGCAGGCTTCCACTTTGCTCCGATCTCCGCGGGATGGACCCGTCGCCGCACAGCAGCCAGCGGCCGTGCGGCCACGGTTTCGGTGACGATCTCGTACGCCATGGACCCGACCTCCTGCCCGATACCAGCCGCGCCACCGTGCGGCGAACGCGCTTTCAGCCGGCCTCGGGCGCAACGTCCGTCGCAGTCGCCGCGGAGGCCGCCTCGATGCGATGGGCGAGCTTGGCGCCTTCGATGTCGACGTTCGGAAGCAGCCGGTCCAGCCAGCGCGGCAGCCACCAGGCACGCTCGCCGAGCAGCGTCAGGACCGCAGGCACGATCGTCATACGGACCACGAAAGCGTCGAAGAACACGGCGATCGCGAACGCGAACCCGATGGACTTGATCAGCGCGTCCGCGCCCAGGATGAAGCCACCGAAGACGCCCATCATGATCACCGCGGCCGCGGCAACCACGCGAGCACCATGCCCGAAGCCAACGACCACGGCCTCCTGGGCGGTCAGCCCGTGCACGTGCTCCTCACGCATCCGCGTGACCAGGAAGACCTGGTAGTCCATGGCCAGGCCAAAGACCACGCCGATCATGAACACGGGCAACAGGCTGATGATGGCCGATGGTTGCGCCACCCCGAAGAGCCATGCGAACCAGCCCCACTGGAAGACGGCCACCACCGCACCGAACGTCGCCACCACGGAGAGCAGGAACCCGAGCGTCGCCGTCAGCGGGATCAGCAGTGAGCGGAACACCAGGGTCAGCAGCAGGAAGGCGAGCCCGACCACGACCAGGAGATAGGGCAGCAGCGCATCGCCGAGCTTGCGCGAGATGTCGATCACGATGGCGGTCTGGCCGGTCACGGAGATCGTGGCGCCCGTCTGTGTGTGGATTCCGGCCGCGGCGGCTCGAATGTCCGCCACCAGTTGGACGGTGTCCGGGCTGCTGGGCCCACTCTTGGGGATGACGTTGAGGATGGCCGTGTCGCCGGCCGCATTGAACGTCGGCGGTGTGACGACCAGGACATCATTGAGGGTGCTGATCGACTTCGCGATCGTTCCGGCGGCCGCGGCCGGATCCGCGATTCCCGCCGCATCCACGACCAGCGTCAACGGGCCGTTGAAGCCATCGCCGAAGCCGCGCCCCAGCAGGTCATAGGCCTTGCGCTCGGTCGTGGTCGGGCCGGCGACACTGTCGTCCGGCAGGCCAAGGCGCAGGTCGAGTGCGGGCAGGGCGATCACCCCGAGCAAGGCAACCGCGGCGACGAGCATCACCACCGGCCGGCGGGCCACGAAACGCGGCCAGCGCCGCCAGCGCGTCTCCTGTTTGATCTCCACCGCCAGCTCGGTGGTCGGCTTGTGGCCCCTGCCCAGAATCCGCTTGCCGGCAAAACCGACCAGCGCCGGCAGCAGGGTGATGGCGACGATCACGGCGATAGCCACGGTCAGCGCCGCGGCGAGGCCCATCTCGGTCAGGATCGGGATGCCCACCACGCCAAGGCCGGAGAGGGCGATGACCACGGTCAGGCCCGCGAAGACCACGGCGGAACCGGATGTCGCGACCGCCCGACCGGCGGCTTCCTCCCCGGGCAGGCCCTCGTTCTCGATCAGCTCGGCGCGGTATCGGGAAACGATGAACAGGGCGTAGTCGATGGAGACGGCCAAGCCGATCATGAGCGCGAGGATGGAGGTCGTGGCGCTCAGCGAGATGAAGCCGGTGGCGGTGGTGATCAGCCCGACGCCGATGCCGATGCCGATCAGGCCGGTCACCAGCGGCAGCCCGGCGGCGATGAACGAGCCGAAGGTGATGAACAGCACGACGGCGGCCACGCCGACGCCGATGATCTCCGCGGCTCCCTGTTCGATCGGCGGCTGGAGGGCGGAGCCGCCCATCTCCACGGTGAGTCCGGCGGCGCGGCCGGCCTGGGCCGCGGCGGCGAGCGCGTCGCGATCGGCCTGCGTGATGTCAACCTGCGTGACCGTGTAGGTGACCGTGGCAAACGCCACGCTACCGTCCGGGTTCACGCTCCCGGTCTTGTATGGATCGGCGACGAAGGCAACCTTCGGCGCGAACGCAAGTTGCGCCACGACCGCTTCCACCTTGGCCTGGTTGGCCGGGTCCGTCAGCGTGCCGCCGGCCGGCGCGCCGAACACCACGCGGGCCGTCGCACCGGTGGCCGCTGCGGCGGGGAAGCGCTCCTGGAGCTTGTCGATGGCCTGCTGGGCCTCCGTACCAGGAATCGAGAAGCTGCTTGAGGTCGGCCCGGAGAGGGTGGCGGCGGCCACGCTCGAGCCGATCAGCAGGGCCAGCCAGATGGCCAGCACCAATCGACGGTGGATGAACGCGGCTCGCCCGAGGCGGAAGAGGTAGGTGGCCAATGAAGACTCCAGGTAGAGATGGCTGATGGGTTCGGCGACGGGTTTCGCCGACTCGGTGATCGCAGCGACGCGCGACGTGGGGAGTCGGCAGCAGCCGCGGCTCACCCCAAGGAGTGCGGTTCTGACTGCGAAGTGCGCGCAGCGCGCGCCACCGCGGCGCGCCCGGCGGCGATCACCAGGTCGAGCGCGTTTTCAACGATGAGCAGTTCATCGGGGGAGAGCTCGGTGAGCACGGTCTCCAGCTGGAGCCGTCCGATTTCCAGGTATTCGGCGAGCAGCGCAACGCCTTCTTCCGTCGCCTGGCACATCACCAGGCGGCGATCCGCGGTGCCCGGCGCCCGCGAGACGAGTTTCGCGCGGACCAGGCGATCCACGAGGCCGCTGGCAGAAGAGATGGTCACGCCGAGCGCGGCCGCAAGTTGACCGACCGACAGCGGCCGGGTGGACACCAGGTGCAGCACCGAGACCTGCCGCATGGTCAGGTCCGGCTGACGCGCGGCAGGCACGGCACCAGCCAGCTGCGTGGCCAGGTCCAGCATGGTCCGGTCACGTTCCAGGATGCGGCGCAGCGCAGCATTGCCGGGTGCGGCGTCCGGGTTGGACGCGCGGTCGAGCGTGGACGCGGAGGAGGAAGGGACGGGACACCTCAACGGGGTTGGCTCTGGGAAATTGCTACGGATCGTTCCAAAGGTTGGGACGACACGAAGCTTACCCGGTATCGGCCGGACGTGGCGCCAACGGCGCTAAGGCATGGCGGGTGACGCGTCCGGGTGACGTGTTAGCGTCGCGGCCATGGGGTTCGGGCCGCGCGGTGGAATGGGACGCGCCATGCGAGCCGCCGGCGAGGAGCGGCCCAAGATGCGGCCGGGCCGGCGGGGCGCGACGGTGCGTCGCATCGCGTCCTTCTTCCGGCCTTACCGCGGCCGCGTGCTGGTCGTGCTGCTCACGATCGTGGTCACCAGCTTCCTGGGCCTGATCAACCCGTACCTGCTCAAGCTGCTGATCGACGACGCCATCCCCAATCGGGACTGGGTGAAGCTGAACCTGTTCGTGGGCCTGATGATCGTCACGCCCATCCTCAGCGGCCTGATCGGCGTCGGGCAGACGTACCTCAACAATGTCATCGGCTCGCGCGTGATGCAGGACCTGCGCAACGCGCTCTACGAGCACCTCCATCGCCTGCCGCTGCGCTTCTTCACGGAGACGCGCACGGGCGAAATCCAGAGCCGGCTCTCCAACGACGTCGGTGGCATCCAGAGCGTGGTCACCGACGTGGCGAGCAGCGTCGTCTCCAACCTGGTGACGGTCATCAGCACGGTCATCGCCATGCTGATCATCGACTGGCGCCTGACCGTGCTGTCGCTGGCGCTGCTGCCGTTCTTCATGTACCTCACCTTCCGCGTCGGCAGGGTGCGGCGAGCGATCAGCACGGAGACACAGAAGGCACTGGCGGACATGTCCGCGATCACCGAGGAGACGCTCAGCGTGAGCGGGATCCTGCTGTCCAAGACCTTCGGGCAGCAGGCCACCACCATCGACAAGTTCCGCCTCGCCAACGCCAAGCTGGCGGTGCTCCAGATCCGCTCCAGCATGCTGGGCCGCTGGTTCTTCATGATCGTCGGCTCGATCTTCAGCATCACCCCGGCGCTGGTGTACTGGCTGGCGGGCTACCTGGCCGTCAACGGCGATCCGCACGCGCCGTCGATCGGCGACATCGTGGCCTTCACCACGCTCCAATCCCGGCTCTTCTTCCCGCTCGGGCAGTTGCTCAGCGTGCAGGTGGAGGTGCAGGGAGCGCTGGCGCTGTTCGATCGCATCTTCGAGTACCTGGACCTGGACACGGAGATCCACGACGCGCCGGACGCGGTGGCGCTGTCACCGGCAAGCGTCCGCGGGCAGGTCCGCTTCCGTCACGTCTCGTTCCGCTATCCGTCGGCGCCGCCGGTCGCGGCCGTGCCGGATCCGGAGGTCGCGGCGGCGGTCGCCGAGGGCGGGCCGGACGCGCTGGCGGCCGCGGTCGAGATGACGGCTGTGGACGCGGACGCCGCGGCGGCGGTCGGCGCCGCAGATGGCGGCGAGGCGCGGCGGCCTTTCGGCCTGGAGGACATCGACTTCGTTGCCGAGCCGGGACAGCTGGTGGCACTCGTTGGGCCATCCGGTTCCGGCAAGACCACCACCACCTACCTGCTGCCGCGGCTGTACGACGTCGACGAAGGGTCGATCGAGATCGATGGGCACGATGTGCGCGGGATCAAGCTGGCCAGCCTCGGAGAGGTGATCGGCTTCGTGACGCAGGAGACGTACCTGTTCCACGCGTCCGTGCGCGCCAACCTGGCCTATGCCAAACCGGGCGCCACGGACCGGGAGCTCCAGGCGGCCGCGCGACTCGCGGCCATCCACGACCGTATCCACGAGCTGCCCGAGGGCTACGACACGATCGTTGGCGAGCGCGGCTACAAGCTGTCCGGCGGCGAGAAGCAGCGCGTGGCGCTGGCCCGCGTGCTGCTCAAGGACCCGCGCATCCTGATCCTGGACGAGGCCACGTCAGCCCTGGACACGGTTTCCGAGCGGCTCATCCAGGCGGCCGTGGAGCGCGTCAGGCGCGGTCGCACCACGCTGGCGATCGCGCACCGCCTGTCCACGATCCTGCGCGCGGACCTGATCCTGGTCTACGAGCGCGGCCACATCGTGGAGCGTGGCACGCACCGGGAGCTGCTCGCAATCGGCGGGGCGTATGCGCGGCTGTACCACGAGCAGTTCGAGGACCGTGAGCCGGCGGGCCGGCGTGACGCGGGGCCGCCGCAGGCGCCGCCGATCGACGCGCTGGCGTCTACGCGACTCAACGCATAGGCGCTGGGTTTGTCGATCCTCGTTTTGCGCGCATAGATGTCCGTATGCTGTGAGCTGCGTAGCGGCCGGCAGGCGGCGGGCAATCGGGGTGAGCGTCGCGTGCCCGGGGGCTGGTACGCGTGCGCCCGGGGGTGCTCGAACCCGGAATCAGGGGTCGCAGTCACCGGGCGTGCCGGGACCGGGCGCGGGCCCCGCCAGCGGCGGTCCCGACCAGAGGTCGATCCGGCCGCACGAAAGATCGACGCGAGCACCGTCCCCCTTGGACGAGCCCGTGCCATCGGAGCGGTGGATCTCCACCACGTCGCCGGCATGGACGGTCATTTGCAGCAGCACGCGACCCGAGACCATGCGGACTTCGGTGGCCCACGGCAGAGGAGGTAGACGAGTAAAGGGGATGCCCGGCTCCCCCGACTGGGGCTCGAACCTCGCGATCGTGGTGCCGTTGACGACCAAGATCACGGGAATGGTGGTCCCGTTCTGGATCGCGAGCGTCATGGACGACACCGGAACCACCCCGGAGCCGCCAAACAGGCTGCAGGCACCTACGGCCAGAACGCCGAGGATGGTCAGACCGGCGCCGCGCCAGCGCGTCCGATGGCTTGTCGTCCGAGCTGTCCTCAGGCGACTTTCCAGACACGCCAGATTGCGGTCGGATCCGACAGCGGGTCGCCGTGGACCAGGAAGAAGTCGGCCGGGCCACCCTCGCGAATGACGCCCGCCTCCGGCTCGCCGAGCAGCTCGCCGCCGCGCCAGGTGGCCGCCGCAAGGGCCTCCCACGGTTCCAGCCCGGCCACGACCAGCGATTCGACCTCCCAGGCCAACTGGTTGGCGCGCGTGGAGCCGCCGCCGAAGTCGGTGCCTGCGCAGATCCGGACGCCCGCGCCATGCGCGATGCGGATGCTCTCCTGGGCCCGCTCCAGGCGCTCGTGGATGCGTGCCCTGCCCTCGGCCGAGGCAAAGCGTGGCAGCGCGGTCGTGCTGCCGAACGACAGCCACGAGGCCATCACGGCGAGTGTCGAGACCACAGCGCCGCCGTATGACGCCATGGTCGCGGCCACGTCCGCGTCCAGCTCGAAGCCGTGCTCCAGCGAATCGACGCCTCCATCGGCCCCGACCCGTGCCCCGGACAACCGTCCGGAATGGGCCGTGACCTTGGCGCCACGCGCGTGGACGGCGTCTACCACGTGGCGCACGTCCTCGGCACTCCACGGCGCGACGGCAGGATCCGCGCCGTCCAGGTAGAGCTTGACGAAGTCGGCCCCGGCGTCCAACTGGCCGATCGCCGCCGCCAGCAGCTCGTCCCCGTCCGCGGCCTGGACATCGCTGGGAAGGATCCCGGCGCCCGCCCCGAAGATCCACGTGCCCGCCGCACGGACATACGGTCGGTCACGCCGGTTGCGCCATCGGTCCCGGACGCCGAGGGAGAGGGCTCGTCGCCGTCCGTCAACCGGGTCCACGTCGATCGCCGCACCCACGTCGCGTGCCCAGCGCACGCCCGAGCGCACCTGGAGCTCGCCGTTATCCTCGGCGACCTGCACCTGGATCGTCGCCGGATCGGCAAAACGCTCAATCCAGTTGGCGCCGCCGGGTCCGGTCAGGTGCGAGTGGCAGTCGACCAGGCCGGGCACGATGGTCGCGCCAAGGGCGTCAACGACCGTGAGGTCCGCCGCGGGCCCGGGGTCCTCCTCCGCGTCCGCCGGCCGGATCCAGGCGATCCGCCCGTCTCGCACCAGCACGCTCTGGCCGAACTGAAGGACGGGGGATCGCCCGTCGGCGATGGCGGCGTCGCGGTAGAGCTGAGAGCTGGACGTGGCTACCATCCTCGATATGTCGAACGTCACTGTAGCCCGTTGGGAACACCACCTCCGCTTCCGGGCACGGACCGGCACGGCCATCGAGATGGAGCTGGACGGTGCCGGCGAGGAGGGCACCGTCAAACCGCTGGAGCTGGTGCTCACCGCACTGTGCGGTTGCACGGGCATGGACGTGATCTCCATCTGCCGCAAGAAGCGCCAGAACGTCACGGCCTATTCGGTGGGCGCAACGGGCGAGCAGCGCGATGGGCACCCTCGGACGTACGAGTCGATCGTGGTGGAGCACCGCATCAGCGGGGAAGCGCTCGATGACGTGGCCGTGGCACGGGCCATACAGCTCTCCGCCTCGCGCTACTGTCCGGTCAGCGCGCACCTGTCGAGCGGGAATACGCGCATCAGCCACCGGTACGCGATCGAGGACGAGCGCGGCAGGCGGTCTGCGGAGGTGCTGGTCACGGGGCCGTTCGGCGCCGGACTGGAGCAGGGTTCCGGGCCGGCGGAGATTCGGGCGGCAGCAGAGATTCAGCCGCCGGCGGCGACTCCCGGCAGTGACCGCTCTGCAGGCCCGATGTAGCGCACGTCCGGCCGGATGAGCCGGTTGCCGGCGGCCTGCTCCAGCACGTGCGCGGTCCAGCCGGCGTGCCGCGCCAGGGCGAAGATCGCGGGGTACAGGTTGGGCGGCAGGCCGATGCCCTGCATCACGGCAGCGGTGTAGAACTCCACGTTGGTGAAGAGCGGCCGGTCCGGGTGGCGCTCCTTCAACTTGCGCAGCGCGACATCCTCCACGGCCACGGCCAGTTTCAGCCAATCGGCGGAGCCGGCCATGCCCTCCGCCACTTCCCGGAGAGCGGCCGCGCGCGGGTCGTAGGCACGGTAGACGCGATGGCCGAAGCCCATCAGGCGATCGCCCCGGTCCAGCGTTTCGTCGATCCACTGCTCCGCGCGGTCCACCGAGCCGATCTCGTGGAGCTGGCTGACGACCTCCGACGGCGCTCCCCCGTGGAGCGGCCCCTTGAGCGCCCCGATCGCGCCGCCGACGGCACTCGCCATGTCCGACTGCGTAGAGGTGATGACGCGTGCCGTGAAGGTTGAGGCGTTGAAGCTGTGTTCCGCCGCGACGATGAAGTACGCGTCCATGGCGCGTGCCGCGGCAGCGCTGGGCCGCTCCCCGGTGAGCTGGTAGAGGAACCCTTCCGGGACTCCCAGCTCCGGATCGGGGTCGATCGGCTCCTTCCCGTCGCGCAACCTGGCGAACGCCGCGAGCGCGGACGGCGCAGCGGTGGTCATCGTCCGAGCCTGCTCAACGGTCGGCGGCCAGCCGAGGGACTGCGACGCGCCCCACACGGACACGCCGGTGCGCAACGCATCCATGGCGTTGGCGGTGGGCGGCAGCGCTCGCAGCACGTCGACCACCGCCTGCGGCAGCGCCGTGGTCCCGAGGTGGGCGTCGGGCAGCCATTCGCCCGTCCAGAGCAGCTCGGCGACCATGGCGTAGCTGCCGTGCCGGACCAGCTGACCGATCGGGTAGCCGCGGTAGAGCAAGCGGCCATTGGCCCCATCCACCAGCGCGATGGACGTCTCGCCCGCCAGAACCCCCTCAAGCCCCGGAGACAGAACCCGCGGATCGGCGGTGGCAGTCATCCACCCCAGTCTAGCGACCCGGCCCCCGCGGCTCAGGCCCCAGGCGCGCTCCTCACTGCCAGCGGAAGAAGCGTGCGGAGATCAACAGCGCGCCGCCAAGCCACAGCCCGAGCACGCCGAAGTCAACGGCGAGTGGCGCGAACGCCGCGCCACCGACCATGGTCTGCCGGAGCGCGTCCCCGAGATAGGTCAGCGGCATGAACGTGGCCACTCCGCGCAGCCACTGCGGCATCAACTCGATCGGGAAGAAGATCCCGGACAGGAACATCAGCGGGAACTGCACCACGCTGGTCATGCCGTTGGCCGCCTCCTCGGTGCGGGCGAAGGACGCGATCACGTAGCCGATGCCGATGAAGGCAACAGCGCCGACCAGCACGAAGCCGCCCATCAGCAGAAGGTTGCCGGCGATCTGCACGTGAAGCACGGTCACGCCGATGCCCAGGATCAGCGCGGTCTGTATGGCGGCGATGACCAGGCGCGTCAGGACGTTGGATCCGACGAGCGTCCACCGTGGCAGTGGCGTGGCGTTGAGGCGCTTCAGGATCAGTTTCTCGCGCTGCTGGACGAGCGGGATCGACGCGAAGACGCCCAGCTGCATGAGCGCCATGGCCAGGATGCTGGGCACGAAATAGGAAACGCCGTTCAGTTGCTGCGTCTGGAGCGACTTGTTCGTGACGGCGAGCAGCGGCGGCTGCCCCGAGAGGATCTGGTTCTGGGCCTGCACGATGCTCGAGACGATCTGCTGGACCGTCTGGGCGTCGGTGCTGCGGCTGGGGTCGGTGTAGAGCGTGATCGGCAGGGGCGCGGCGGGTACGGACACCTGGCCACCGGCGGTCGCAACCTTCGCCGAGTAGCCTGCGGGCACTTCGATCACGCTGGTGACGTCACCCCGCTGCATGGCGTCCTTCTCGTCCTGAAGCGCGCCGTCCTGGAGGTCGAAGACCCCGGTCGACGCGAAGATGCCACGCAATTGCGCTGACGCGGGGGTGCCGTCCTCGTCGACCCAGCCCATCTTCACGCTGCTCGCCCCCGTGCCACTGAAGATGGTGCCGAACAGGAGCACGAAGACGATCGGAAAGGCCAGGGTCCAGAAGAGCGCCGCGCGATCGCGCACGAAGCTGCGGATGTTGGCGATGGTGAGGACGGTGAGGGCGTGCATCGACGGCTACTCCCGCAGTGCCCGGCCGGTCAGCGCGAGGAAGACGTCCTCGAGGCTCGGCCGGCGAATGGTCAGGTTGGTCGGCTCCACGCCGAGTGCATCGGTCGCTTCGAGCAGCGCGCCGATGGTGGCCGGCACGTCCGTGGTGTAGAGCAGACCCAACTCCCCTTCGTGCGCCACCTTGGTCACGCCCGGGAAGTGGCCCATGTGCGCGTCGTCGAGCTTGTCAAGGGCATCGAACTGCACGGCGCGTTCCGTGAAGCGGCGACTGATGATCTCCTCGACCGTGCCCGTTTCCAGGATCTTGCCGTGGTCCATGATCGCGAGGTGGTCGCAGAGCGCCTCTGCCTCTTCCATGTAGTGGGTGGTCATCAGGATCGAGCGGCCATCGCGCTTCATCTGCTCGATGAGATCCCAGAGCGAACGGCGGGCCGCCGGGTCCATGCCGGTGGTCGGCTCGTCCAGGAAGACCAGCTCCGGGTCATTCACCAGGGCGAGTGCGACGGACAGGCGCTGCTGCTGGCCGCCGGACAGCGTGCGCGTGAGCGCGCGGCGCTTCTCGGTGAGGCCAAGTGCCTCGATGATCGGGCCGGTCGGACGGCTGCGCTCGTAGAAGCTGGCGAACAGCTCCATGATCTCCGCCACGGTCAGGTGCGGGTACAGCGCCGCGGTCTGGAGCTGCACGCCGATGCGCTGCTTGATGCGCGTCGCGTCCTTGCGGCTGTCCAGGCCCAGGACTCTCAGCACTCCCGAGTCCGGCTTGCTGAGGCCTTCCAGCATCTCGATGGTGGTGGTCTTGCCAGCGCCGTTGGGACCGAGCAGGCCGAAGATCTCGCCGCGCTCGACCGTGAAGCTGATGCCATCGACGGCCTGTACGTCGCCGAACGCCTTGCGCGCATCCACGACCTCGATGACGGGCCCCATGGACGGCGAAGCGACCCGCGCGCCGGGGAGATCTGGGGTGGTCGCCGTCATTCCGCCTCCTCGACCGTGACGCCCTGGTCGGACATCTGCTGGAGCGCGCGCGTGCCGTCACCGGGCTGGAGGTCCACGGCCGCGACTCCGGCCGCGGGCACGGTGGCTGTGAATCCCAGGCTCAGTGCGTCGAGCGCCGTCTGCAGCACGCAGTAATCCGTGGCCAGCCCGCCGATCACCAGCCGCCGGACACCGGCGCCTTCCAGCAGCGCCTGAAGCTCCGTCGCCACGGTCGCTCCGGACACAGGATCCCGCATGGTGAAACCGGAGTAGCCGTCCTCGCCGTGGCTGCCCTTGCGGACGACCGGCCCGTCCACGACCAGGTCCGGGTGGAACGCGGCGCCCCACGTGTCGCGGACGCAGTGGACCGGCCAGATGCCGCCGTCCTTGGCAAAGTGCGGCGTGGACTCGGGATGCCAGTCCTGCGTGTAGAGGACGGTCGCGCCGGCGCCACGGG
>CAZENL010000024.1:0-33269 GCA_964513505.1 uncultured Anaerolineaceae bacterium | reverse complement strand
TGGTGCCGTCTCCGGCCACGTCCTCGGTCTTGGTGGCGGCTTCCTTGAGCAGCTGCGCGCCCATGTTCTCGAACGGGTCGTCCAGCTCGATGTCACGGGCGACGGTGACGCCGTCATGAGTGACTGTTGGCGCGCCGTACTTCTTGTCCAGGCCCACGTTGCGGCCCTTGGGCCCGAGGGTCGATCCGACCGCGTCGGACAGGGCATCGATGCCCTTCTTCATGCGGCTGCGCGCGTCTTCCGAGTAGGCAATCAACTTGGCCATGCTGGATCTGGGTCCTCCACTGTCTGGGCGCGGATCCGGAGCCTCCGCGGCGGCGAAATGACCGCCTCGCGTGCCGGTTCCGTGGTTAGCACTCTCGTAGCTAGATTGCTAACATACCACCCCGGCGCCCGTCAAGGCAACGCCGCATGTGAGCCCGCGGGGACGCCTCGCGGGTGTCGCGCGCGCCTTCCGGACCGCTCGGCGCATCTGCCGTACCTTTCTCGCCATGGCCAGGCCCATTGAACGTGCGGAGCTCTTGAGCGTCGGCGCGGAACTGCTGATCGGCGAGACCCGCGACACCAACAGCGGCGACCTGGCGCGCGAACTCACCGCGCTCGGCGTGGAGGTGCTCCGCGCCAGCGCGCTGCCGGACCGGCTGGATGCCGTGGCCGAGGCCTTTGCGGCGGCGCTGCAACGAGCGGACATCGTGGTCTCGACCGGTGGCCTGGGGCCCACTCCCGACGATCTGACGCGCGAGGCGATCGCCAAGGCCATCGGGCAGACGCCGCACGTGGATCCGGAACTGGAGGCCTGGCTGCGCGGACTGTTCGTCCGAAGGGCCATTCCGTTCGTGGAAGCCAACCTGAAGCAGGCCTGGCTGGTGGACGGAGCGGTCGGCCTCGCCAATCCCAACGGCACGGCGCCCGGCTGGTGGCTGGAGCTGCCCGACGGGCGCGTGGTGGTTGCGCTGCCCGGACCGCCGCGGGAAATGGCGCCCATGTGGCACGACCACGTCCTGCCGCGCTTGCGCGAACGCGGCGTGGGCGCCGACCGGGCCGCCGAGACGCTGCGCCTTTACGGAATCGGCGAGTCGGCCCTCGTGGACGTGATCGGCGACCAGGTCCTGCGGCGGCGCAATCCGGAAGTGGCCACGTACGCCCGGGTGGACGCGGTGGACGTACGCGTCAGCACGCACGCGGCCGGTGGCGTGAGCGCGTCCGAGCTGCTGAAACAGGCCCTCGACGAGCTGCTGCCGGCGCTGGGTGAGTACGTCTTCGCGCGCGGCGACGAGACGTGGGTCGTGGCGCTCGAGCGCCGGCTCTCCGGCCGAACCGTTGCGTTCGTGGACATCGGCTCCGGCGGGAACCTTGCCGCGCTGCTCGGCCATGCCGCGTGGCTGGTCTTCGGGGAGGTGCTGGGGCCGGACGGCCCGATGGCACAGGCCCACACCGGTGCGGAGGCATACGCAGAGCGCGTCCGGGAAGTCTCGGGCGCGGACATCGGCCTGGCCGTGCGGGTGCGCGAGCGCGGCGGCGACACGGTCGTCCACGTCGCCATGGCGCTCGACGACGGCAGCGTCAACCAGGTCACCCGGACGGCCTTCCTGGGCGGTGACATGGGCCGCCGGCGCGCGGCCGTGATCGCTGCCGCGGAACTATGGAAGCGCCTCGGCGAGACGTCCCCCAGCTGAGTCCGCCGCGTGAGCGGATCGCGTGACTAGGCGCGAACCTCCTGGCGCATGAAGGTCACGTAGGCCAGCGCGAAGCAGCCGCTGGTCAGGCCGATCATCGTGACCACCTGCGGCCAGACCAGGAGCAGGCTCTGACTGACCGGCAGGAGCGTCGGAATCGCTGCCCCCGTCGGATCGGTGATGCTGGCATTGAGCGAGTTCAGCGATGGATTGAGCATGACCGCGGTCATCTCGGTGAACTGGCCGGACGGGAACAGCCGCAGCAACGCGAGCTGGACATTCACGTTGTCCACCTGCGTCTGCACCACGTCCGTCGATGGCGAGATGGTGTTGGCGATGATGCCGGCGATCTGGCCTCCGAAGAAGGTGACCACCAGCCACACCGCGAGCACGGCCAGGAGCGCCGTCGCCGCTCGGCGGAAGAGCACCGAGAAGAGCGTCGCCAGGGCGAGCCAGAAGGCCACGTAGAGGACCAGGAAGGCCCACCAGACCACCAGCCGCACGGCCACGTCCCCGGTGGGGATCACGCCGAGCTGGTAGATGCCGACGCCGGCCAGGACCAGCATCACGGCGCCCATGATCAGGGCCACGATCGAGAGGCTGGCCACGAACTTGCCGTTGATGACGTCGTCCCGGTGGATCGGCTGGGCGACCAGTCGCGGAAGCGTGCCCTCGGAGCGTTCGTTGCTGATGGCGTCGAAGCCGAACGCCAGCCCGAGCAGGGGTCCCAGGTACTGGGTGACGATGCTGGCGAACGAGCCTACCGCCGAGAGCGTCGTGTTGCCGCCGGTGTCCGGTGGCGCGCTGAACATGAAGAGGAAGAGTGGGAACGGCTCGCCCGTGTAGTAGGTCAGGTTGGTCGTCAACGTGCCGGCGAACTGCCGGATGGTGTTGGACAGCGTGTAGATCAGGAAGACGCCGACCAGCCCGACCAGGCCGATCATGACCAGGAAACGGACGCTCAGCAAGTGCTCGGTGAACTCCCTCCCGGCGATGACGCGCCAGCCGGCCGGCACGGGCGGAACCTTGGGCAGCTGATATGCCGCGTCCTCCACAGGACGCCCGACCTTGCCACGGCTGGCGACGACCGCGCCACCGTCGGTGGCCAGCACCGGGCTGCGGCTACCGGGCGCGGGTGCCCGTCGGCGTACACCGCGAGATGACGGCCGCTTGGTGGGCTTCTGATCAGGCATTCACAGGCTCCGGTTCCGGCTCGTCCTCGGTGTCCAGCTCGAGCGCCTGGCGATCGGCAAGGGCAGCGAAGTAGCGCTGGTAGATCTCATCCAGGTCCATGCCGCGGTTGCGCAACTGCCATGGGATCTGGCCGGCGCCGACCAGCGCCTGTGCCAGGCGCCCGCGGATGTCCGGCTCGCCGGTCACGACCCAGATGCGCGCATCGCCCGGCTCGTGCTCAACGTCCGTGACGCCCGGCACCGCGCGCAGCGTCGCTGCCACCGCGTCCGGTTCGCCGTCCGCGCCGACTTCGATCTGGATCTGCGCGCCCGCTTCCTGCTGGCCGGCCAGCTCGGCCACGGTCCCAGTCGCGGCGACCGTGCCCTTGACGAAGATGGCGATGCGATCGCAGACCTGCTGCACCTGGTGCAGCAGGTGGCTGGACAGGAGCACGGAGACGCCCTTGTCGTGGGCCAGCTCGCGCACCAGGTCCAGCGTCTCCGCGACGCCGATAGGGTCGATGGAGGTGGTCGGCTCGTCCAGGATCAGCACCAGCGGGTCCTTGACCAGCGCATCGGCAACGCCGAGCCGCTGGAGCATGCCCCGTGAGTAGGTGTCGACGTAGTCATCCCCTGCCGAGGCGAGACCCACCCGATCCAGCAGGCCATCGATCCGTTCCGCCGCCACGTCCTTGGGGACGCCGTTCAGACGGGCCGTGTAACGCAGGTTCTGGCGGCCGGTCATGCCGGAGTAGAAGCCCACGTTGTCCGGCAGGTAGCCGACGAAACGCTTGACCTGGAGCGGGTTGCGGGCGGGATCCAGGCCCAGCACCTCGGCACTGCCGGCAGTCGGCTCCGTCAAGCCGAGCAGCATCAGGATGGTGGTGGTCTTGCCGGCCCCGTTGGGGCCGAGCAGGCCGAACACCTCACCCTGCCGGACCTCCAGGTCCAGCGGCTGGACGGCGATGTTCTCTCCGTAGTGCTTCTCGAGCGACCGCGTCCGGATCGTGACCGCCCGCGCCGTCGCCACGCTCAACGCCGTCCGTACCGGCGGAAGACCAGCAGCAGGGCAAGAACGACCAGCGCGATCAGGCCGATGCCGACGTAGCCCCAGAGGGTGGAGGTATTGACCGTGGTGCGGACCTGGATCGAGTCGGTGGCCGTGCCGCCGGTGACCGACAGCGTGACCGAGTAGTCGCCGGCCACGGCGTCACTGGCCGGCGTGATGGTCACCGGCACCGTCACCGTCTGGCCCGGAGCCAGCGAGTCGATGGTGGTCGGGGTGAACGCGACGGTCCACTTGCTCGGCGGCGTGTCACTCAGGCTGACGGCCGTGAGCGGCGCGGTTCCGGTGTTGGTGATCGTCACGGAGTACTGGGTCGCGGCTCCCGCGTTGGCGGCCGCGTTCAGAACGCCGGACGTGGACGCCATGGAGATCGCCTCGGAGCCGCTCAAGCGGATGCCGAGTGCCAGTTGCGCCGTGTTCTGGCCGCCGTCGCTGGCCACCACGGTGAACTGGAAGTCGCCCGCCTGGACGCCGTCGGGCGGATCCGCCGAGACGGTGATCGTGTCCGTGTCGCCGCCGGCGATGGTGAAGTTGTTCGGGTCCGCCTCGTTCGACGGCTTGGCCGTGATGGTCCAGCCGGCCGGGGCGTCCGGCACGGTGACGGAGAACTTGACGTCCGCGGCGGTGTCGTTGTGGAGCGTCAGGCTGAAGGTGGTCGGCGAGCCGATGGCGCCGGTCTTGGCCTGGACGGCCGTGGTCAGGCTGACCCCGTTGCCCTCCGACGAGGCCACCGTCAGAGTGATCGGCAGGTCCGCGGACACGCCGTTGCTGGTCGCGTGGACGGTCATGTTGTAGTCCTGGGCCGCGGCCGCGTCCGGTACTTCCACCCGCAGCTTCAGGTCCGTGGGCGCCGGGCTGGCGTCGTTGCCACTCGTGTAGACGGACGTCACGATGAAGCCGCCGCCCCGGAAGGAGGTCTTGAAGCCATCCGGAACGTTGTTGACGCTGAGATCCACCTGTGCCGGAGTCGGTGACTCGACCAGGATGGGCAGGTCAACCTGGCCACCTGGATCGACCTGCACCTTGGGGTAGGTGGTCGTCACCGTCAGTGAGGTGACGGCCGCCGAAGCGGGCCCTGCGGACAGGACCAGCAGGGCGACGATCCACAGCCCTGAGGCACCGACAAGGAACGGGCGCAGCCAACCGGTCGCTACGTGACGCATACGTTTGCAGCTCCAAAGGGCGGATGTGAGGGCAAGCGGGGAGCACTCCTCTCGCGAGACAAACGGCCGAAGACGGCTTCCGGTCGCGCCTACACGCGGCTCCCCTGATGCGGAAATGTGCCACGACTCGGCAAACCGTGCGCAGATGAAGCGGTGGAGATTCCTTTACATACGTCGCAAAGAGGTCACAGGGATGCCTCCGACGGCCCCGTGGAGCGTGGATTCAGCTGAGTGTCAGGACCGGGGCCTGCTGTGCGGCACGGACGCTCATGCGCGCCGCGACCGTCCGTGCCAGGGCTTTCAGGACCTCCGCGGCGGGACCCGGCTCGCGCTGGGCAACCGCCGGCACGCCGGCATCGCCGCCCTGGCGAACCCTGACGTCCAACGGGATGCCGCCGAAATACTCCAGCTCGTGGCGCCTGGCAAACGCCTCCCCGCCGCCGCGGCCGAAGATCTCCGTGGCCTCGCCGCAATGCGGGCAGATGAAGGCGCTCATGTTCTCCACGATGCCCATCACGGGCACGCTCATGCGCCGGAACATGGCCAGCGCCTTCTCCACGTCCAGGAGCGCCACGTCCTGCGGGGTGGTGACCAGCACCGAACCGCTGATCGGGACCGCCTGTGCCAGCGTGAGTTGCGCGTCGGAGGTGCCCGGCGGAAGGTCGATGACCAGGTAGTCCAACTCGCCCCAGTCCACGTCGCGCAGGAACTGCTGGATGGCGCCGCCGACCAACGGGCCGCGCCACACGATGGGCTGGCCTTCCGGCACGAAGAACTGGATGCTGATGACCTTGACGCCGTAGCGCTCCAACGGCTTGATCTTGCCGTCCGCGCTGGCCGATGGCGCGCCCTCGATGCCCATCATCACCGGCACGTTGGGTCCGGTGATGTCCGCGTCCAACAGGCCGACGCTGGCGCCATCCATGGCCAGCGCAACCGCCAGGTTGACCGCCACGGTGCTCTTGCCGACACCGCCCTTGCCGGACGCAACCGCGATGATGTTCTTGACGCCGGGCACCAGTGACTGTGGCGTGGACGGCGAGGCGCGGCGCACCATGGACTTCCAGGTCACCTCGACGCCGGTCGCGCCGATCCCGCCGAGCGTCTGCTCGATGTCCTTCTGGATCTCGTCCTTGAGGGGACATGCCGGCGTGGTCAGCTGCACCGTGAGGGAGACGCCGCCGGTGGCTCCGACCACCACGTCCTTGACCATGTCCAGGGTGATGATGTCCCGGCCCAGCTCGGGCTCCTGGACAGCGCGCAGCGCCTCGTAGATCGCGGACTCAGAAAGCATGTCGATATCTTACCGGTGAGGTCGGAGTTAGCCTCAGCCGGCTCCCTGCGCGGCGACAGACGGGTTGTGTTTCCCCTCGCCGGTGGCGGGACCTGCCGGCGCGCGGTGGCCGCGCCGGGCCCGATAGGCAGCGCCCTTCTCCCGATTCCCGCAGGTGGACATGGAGCACCAGACCCCTGATCGGTTGCGCGACGAGTCGTAGAACGCCCAGCGACAGCTTTCACGCGCGCACGCTTTCAGCCGGACCCAGCCACCGTCCGACATGGCGTTCAGCACACGCACCAGGACTTCGCTGATCGGCCGGTCCATGCCCTGCCCTTCCGGCACCAGCCGGTAGCGTCCGGACCGGGACAGGCGCATCGCCAGGCGGACCCGTCCCGCGGCACGGTCCAGAACGGCCGCGGCGCCCCCGGGAAGCGGAGCCCCGCCATTGGCCGAGGCCAGGTCACGCAACGCTTCTCGCAGCGAAACCAGTTCCTGGCGCTCCCATTCGCGAACGGGACGGTCGGTGTCCGTGAGGTGGTTGCGCAACAGCCAGCGCCGTGTGGCCTCGATCGTGGCCAGCTCGTCGCGCTGCTCCAGGAGCGCTGCCGAGTTGATGAAGCGCTGCACCATGCGCAGTTCCCCCGGCGCGGGTTCGCGATGGCCGGGCTCAGTCACGGGCGATGCTCCATCGGGTCATGGGCCACCAGTGTACGGCCGTCGACGGTGTGCGCCAACCTCAACTTCGAAAATCGATCAACGGGCACCGTCCGGGTGCGAATTTCGCACCCGGCTCGCAACGCGGATTCGATTGACACTGATTCGGCGCCGTTCCTATACTGGCGAACCATCTGGCGGCGGCATCTGACGGCGGCGTCGCCGGCCATGCGGCACCGAGTGGCTTACCCGTCGGTCGCGCTTTCAGGAGGAGGAAGCAGCGCGCGTGGCCAGCATCGATGTTCGTCTGGTGGACGTGGTCAAGGCGTTCGGGTCGGACACGGTCGCCGTGGACCATGTCAGCCTGGATGTGATGGACGGCGAGTTCTTCTCGCTGCTCGGCCCCTCCGGCTGTGGCAAGACCACCACGCTGCGGATGATCGGCGGCTTCGAGGAGCCCACCAGCGGCCTGATCGAACTCCAGGGCGAGGACGTCACCTGGTTGCCGCCGTACAAGCGCAACGTCAACACCGTGTTCCAGAACTACGCGCTGTTCCCGCACCTCACGGTCTACGAGAACGTGGCCTTCGGCCTGCGGCGCAAGAAGACGGGCTCCGACGAGGTCAAGCGCCGCGTGGCGGAGATGCTCAGCCTGGTGGAGCTGAAGGGCTTCGACAAGCGCAAGCCCGGCCAGATCTCCGGCGGGCAGGCGCAGCGGGTCGCCCTGGCGCGGGCACTGATCAATCGGCCGGCCGTGCTGCTCCTGGACGAGCCCCTCGGCGCCCTCGATCTCAAGCTGCGCAAGCAGATGCAGATCGAGCTCAAGCGCATCCAGCAGGAAGTGGGCATCACCTTCATCTATGTGACCCATGACCAGGAAGAGGCCATGACGATGAGCGATCGCATCGCCGTCATGAACCGCGGCCGCTACGAGCAACTGGGCACGCCCGAGGAGTTGTACGAACGCCCGGCCACGCGCTTCGTGGCCGGCTTCCTGGGTGCCAGCAACCTGCTGCCGGGCACCGTCGTGGAACGCAACGGAGCGCTCGGCGTGGTGCGCCTGCACGACGGCACCACCATGCGCGTGCCGACCGCCCAGCTCCAGGGCAAGACCACCGTGGACGTTGGGGTGCGGCCGGAGAAGATCCGTCTCGGGGACGCCGCCGCGGCAGATGGTCAAGCCGCGGCCAACGGCGCCAACCAGCTGGCCGGCCGGATCCAGAGCACGGCCTACACGGGCGTCAGCACGCAGTACCAGGTGGAACTGCCGGGCGGCGGCGTGGTCGCCGTGTACGAGCAGAACCTCGAGCGCGCCGTCGGCCGGTCGTTGCGGCACCCGGGAGAGGATGTCCGCCTCAGCTGGTCGCCGGAGGACACCTTCGCCGTCGAGGCGTCCGCCTCAGCCGGAAGCAGTGGCGCGCCAGCGCCAGCCGGCAATGGCGCGCACGAGCGGGAACTCGCAACCGCTGAAACCGATCGGGTGGGAGCCAGGGCCGTGGCCTGGTCGCCACCCGAGAATCACGACAGAGGAGATCTCAATGAGCAATGACCCCGGTCTGGCGTTGAACGCCATCATCAGCCGTCGCCGTCTCCTGCAGCTGTCGGCCGTGACCGGCGTCGGCGCTTTCCTGGCGGCCTGTGGCACGGCCGGAACCAAGACCGCGGGGCCGACCACGGGTCCGGCCGCAACCGCGGGTCCGGCCACGGCCGCCGCCACGGGCACGGCCGCCGCGCCGGGTGCAACCGGCACTCCCAGCGCCGCCGCGACGGGCACGCCAACGGCAGCCACCAACCCGCCGGCGACCGAAGGCCCGGCCCCGACCTCCGCGCCCGGCACGCCGGTCACCGGGGCTTTCAAGATGGCCACCTGGATCGGTTACATCGACGTGGCGGACGACGGCGTGACCCATCCTTCGCTGGACCGCTTCACGCAGGAGACAGGCATCAGCGTCGACTACCAGGAGGCCGTCGACGACAACGAGTCGTTCTACGCATCGCAGCTCAAGGGTCCCCTGCAGTCGGGCGTGGACACCGGCTGGGACCTGGTGGTGCTGACCGACTGGATGATCATCCGGCTGATCACCCTCGGCTGGCTCGAGAAGATCGATCCGAGCGCCAACTTCCCGACCAACCTGGGCGACATCTACAAGACCCGCGCCTGGGACCAGGGCAACGTCTACGCAGCACCCTGGCAGTCGGGCATGACCGGGATCGGGTTCGACCAGAAGAAGACGGGCAAGCTCACCAGCCTGGCCATCTTCTTCGACACCAAGTACGCCGGCAAGATGACGTACCTGACGGAGATGCGCGACACCGTCGGCCTGACCGCGCTCGAGATGGGCACCGACCCGACCAACCTGACCCAGGACCAGTTCGATGCGGCCATCGCCAAGATCACCCAGGCCGTCAAGGACTCGCTGGTGCGCCAGCTCACCGGGAACTCGTACGTGGAGGACATGGCCGCGGGCGACGTGATCGTGGCCATGGCCTGGTCCGGCGACGTCCAGGGACTGCTGGTGCCGGACCAGAAGTCCAGCCAGGACTTCCAGTGGCAACTCGCCGACGAGGGCGGCATGCTCTGGACGGACAACATGGCCATCCCCAAGGGAGCGCGCAACAAGGCGCAGGCCGAGGTCTTCATCAACTGGTACTACATCGCAGCCAACGCGGCCGAGGTGGAGGCCTACGTCAACTACGTCTGCCCGGTCAAGGGCGCGGAGGCGGAGATCGTCAAGATCAATGCCGACCTCGGGTCCAACGTCCTCATCTTCCCGACGGCGGACATGCAGGCCAAGCTGCACCAGTTCGTGGCCCTGGATCTCACCACGGCCTCGTCCTGGGAGTCGGACTTCGCGACGGCAATCGGCCAATGAGCCGGTGCCGGGCGGATCTCCTCCGCTGACCCGGCTCTTCATGCCGTGATCGGCTGGTTCCGCCGCCGCCCAACGGTGACGGCCTACCTGCTGCTCGCGCCAGGGCTGCTGTACCTGGCGGTCTTCTACGTGCTGCCCACTGTGCAGATGTTCCTGGTCTCCCTGTGGACCGGCAACGTCCAGGACGGCTACCAGCTGACCTTCAACTTCGGCATCTACGGCCAGGCCTGGAACCAGTACAGCGACCAGTTCATCCGCTCATTGCTGTATGGCGGAGCGGCCACCATCCTGACCTTCCTGATCGGGTTCCCGCTGGCCTTCTTCATCGCCTTCCGCGGAGGCCGCTACAAGAACCTGCTGCTGTTCCTGGTGGTCGCGCCGTTCTTCACCAGCTTCCTGCTGCGCACGCTGAGCTGGAAGATCATCTTCGCGGACAACGGTTTCGTGGTCGGCCCGCTCAAGGACCTTGGCCTGGTGCCCGACTCCTTCCGCCTTCTCGCCACGCCGATCGCAGTGATCGCTGGCATCACCTACAACTTCCTGCCGTTCATGACGCTGCCGCTGTACGTAGCGCTGGAGAAGATCCCGCCGAGCCTCCTGGAGGCAGCTGGCGACCTGTACGCCAATAGCTGGTCCCGGTTCCGCAAGGTCACCCTGCCGCTGGCTCTGCCCGGAGTCATCGCCGGTAGCCTGCTGACGTTCATTCCAGCCGTCGGTGACTACGTCAACGCGGAGCTGCTCGGCAACCCGCAATCGCAGATGATCGGCAACGTCATCCAGTCGCGCTTCCTGGCGGTGGGTGACTACCCGACCGGGTCTGCGCTGTCGTTCATCCTGATGGCCGCGATCCTGACCGGGGTGCTCATCTACGCCCGCATCGTGGGCACGGAAGAGCTGCTCGGTGGGGCGAGCAGCTGATGGCCGGGTCAGTCAGCCGCGCCGGGGCCGCCGGGACCGCGGGCACGACATCCGCCACGGGCAGCGGCTCATTGGAGCTGGCGCGGCAGGGCGGCACGTTCATGCAGCGCTTCACGCGGGGCGTCTCTCACTGGCTCCTGCCCATCTACACGATGCTGGCCGTTGGCTACCTGGCCCTGCCCGTGGCCGTGATGATCGCGTTCAGTTTCAACGACGCCGGGCGATCGAACCTCAACTGGGTGGGCTTCTCGCTGGATGCATGGCTCAATCCGCTGGGCCGGCCCGGCCTCCAATCGGCGGTCTTCAACAGCCTCCTGATCGCCGTCCTGGCCACCATCATCTCCACCATCCTGGGCGTCCTGATCGGCCTGGCCCTGGTGCGCCACATCTTCCGCGGGCGCGCCGTGACCAACCTGCTGATCTTCCTGCCCATGTCCACGCCGGAGATCGTGATGGGCACGTCACTGCTGACGTTGTACCTCCAGGTGCCCGGCGTGCTGTTCCCGCTGGGTGTCCACACGATCCTGATCGCCCACATCATGTTCAACATCAGCTACGTGGTGGTGACCATGAAGGCGCGCTTGCAGGGCTTCCCACGCCACCTGGAAGAGGCGGCCATGGACCTGGGCGCCAACGAGTGGACCACCTTCTGGCGAGTGACCTTCCCGCTGATCCTGCCTGGCATCGTGGCCGCAGCGCTGCTGGCCTTCAGCCTCTCGATCGACGATTACGTGGTCACCAGCTTCACGGCCGGACAGACACCCACCTTCCCGCTCTTCATCTACGGCTCGCAGCAGCGCGGCATCCCCGTGCAGGTCAACGTGATCGGCACGATCATCTTCCTCACGGCGGTCGGCTTCGTGCTGCTGACGACGATCCTGTCGCGGCGGCAGCGCGCGGACCCGGTGGAGGCATCCGTCGACGAGTGACACGCCCATGAGCGCGATGGACCTGCGGACACACACGCCCCTGCCCGACCGTTCCGTGGTGCCTGCGGTGTGGTCGCGCTACACCGACCTGATCATCGAGCGCGGCCAGGGCAGCTGGCTGACCACCACGGACGGGCAGCGCTATCTGGACTACTCGTCCGGGATCGGCGTCACCAACACGGGGCATGCCCACCCGCGCGTCGCCGCGGCCATCGCCGAGCAGGCCACGCGCCTCATCCACGGCCAGCAGAACATCGTCTACCACGAGGCGGGCCTGCGGCTGCACGCGCGCCTGGCCGAGACCTTCCCGGGCGGCGACCACGGCGTCTTCCTGGCCAACTCGGGTGCGGAGGCCGTGGAGGCCGCGGTCAAGCTGGCCAGGGTGGCCACGGGCCGGCCGGTGATCCTGGCCTTCCGCGGCGGATTCCACGGCCGCACCGCGCAGACCATGGCCCTGACCAGCTCGCGCGTGACCATCCGCGGCGACTTCGAGCCGCTGCCGGGCTCCGTCTACCACGCCGCCTATCCCGACTGCTATCGCGCCGCCGTCGGCGCGCACGACCCGGTCGACTGCAGCTGCGACTGGGAAGAGCAGCTGGAGCTCCAGTTCGCGCAATTGGTGCGGCCGGACAAGGTGGCCGCGATCCTGATCGAGCCGGTCATCGGCGAGGGCGGCTACCTGGTGCCACCACCCGGCTTCCTGCCACGCCTCCGGGAGATCGCCACGGCCAACCGCATGCTGCTCATCGCGGATGAGGTGCAGACGGGCTTTGGCCGGACGGGGCGCTTCTGGGCGCAGGAGCACTGGGACGTGCAGGCGGACATCACCGTGATGGCCAAGGGCATCGCGTCGGGCTTGCCGCTCTCCGGCATCGCGGCCCGGCGGGAGATCCTGGCCGCGTGGGCGCCGGGGGCGCACGGGGGAACCTACGGCGGCAACGTGGTCGCGTGCGCCGCGGCCCTGGCCACGCTGGACGTGATCGCCGATGAGGGCCTGGTGGCCAACGCGGAAGCGCGCGGGCACCAGCTGCTGGATGGCCTGCATCAGGTCTCCAGCGGTCACCCGGGCGTCGGCCAGGTGCGCGGGCTCGGCTGCATGCTGGCGCTGGAGCTCGTGAAGCCCGGCGTCGGAGACGGACGCACCCCAGACCCCGACCTGGCCAAGCGCATCCTGGCCGAGGCGCTCAAGCGCAAGCTGATCCTGCTCTCGGCGGGCTCCTTCGGCCAGGTGGTGCGCATCATCCCGCCGCTGGTGACCACCCCGGACGAGGTCGACCAGGCTGTCCGGATCATCGGCGATTCGCTGGTGGCCGCCGGGGCCTGAGGGGCCTGACGCGCGCCGTTCGTCGCCTCCGGGGTGGCGCCGGTCAGGAGCCGTCGAAGAGGATGGCGAGCAGCTGCTGGACGATCGGCCGCAGAGCCTGGTCGCCGCGGTTGCTCATCAGCGTGATGGTCACGTCGCGCGACGGCACGTACCACATCTGTGCCTCGAATCCCCGCAGCGAGCCGCTGTGTCCCCACATCACTTCCTGGGTCGCGGGGTCGTTGGTGGTGAAGAACCGCTCGATGCCCAGGCCGTAGTCGTGGCGGTTGAAGGTCACCATCTGCGCCAGGGACGCTGACGAAACCACCGTGCCGGCAAACAGCGCGTGGGCCCAGAGGACCAGGTCCGCCGGCGTGGAGAGCATGGCGCCCGCGGCCCAGGCCACGGTCGCGGCGGACGTGTTCGGCCGGTAGGCGGTGCCGTCCGACCAGTCCACCCATTGGTGGTTCGGTCGGAGGTAGGCATGCGCCGAGTTCAGCTGCACGGGTTCGACATCCTGGAAGGCCGAGTGATCCAGGCCCAGCGGCTGGAGCAGCCGCGTGCGGATCTGCCGACCGATGGACTTCCCGGTGACCTGCTTGACGACCATCGCCAGGAGCACGAAGTCCGTGTTGGAGTAGTGGTACCCGGTGCCCGGTTTGAAGTACAGCGGCCGCTGCACCAGGCCCAGGATCTCCTTGGTCGTCCAGTGGTGCGTCGGGCGGCCGAAGACCAGCGACTCGTACGAGGGATTGGTGAAGTAGTCCCGCACGCCCGACGTGTGGGACAGCAGGTTGACGATGCGGATGCGAGCGGCGTTGGGGTAGCCCGGCAGCCAGCGCGAGAGCGGATCGTTCAGGCTGAGCTTGCCCTCGTCGACCAGCTGCATGACCACGGCCGCGACGAACGTCTTGGTGATGCTGCCGGCCGAGAAGGCCGTGTCCGCGGCCACGTCCCATTGATCGGGCGGCAGCTCCGCTCTGCCGACCACCGACGTCCAAACGGTGCCGTCGGCGAGCCGGATGGCCAGCGACATGCCCGGCGCGTTGAAGTGCTGGCGTGCCTGGGCGACGGCGGCGTCGAGTGCCGCCGCCTTGCCCGGATCCATGCTCCCGGACCCCCGCGCCGCCACGGCCGGGGTTGCGACGACGGCAGCCGTGAGGACGACGCCCATGAGCGTCGCACACAGCTGCCGCAGCCGGGCCACGTTCGGCGTCAGCCCCTGGTCCCGGTCATCGCCGTTTTCGAGAAGCCCGTTGTCAGGCCGCGGGCACCGCCGTGCGAAGGCTCTCCGGAGCGGGTCGAGTCCGCCGGGGTGCGACCACAAATCGCTCCACCAGCGACCTGGTGTCGCGGACGTGCAGCTTCTCCATCAGGAAGTGGACCTTCTTCTCCTGGTCGGCAATGATCAGGTCCTTGGTCGGCAACTCCCAGAGCATGCGCTTGAGGGGCCCGAGGGCCTTCTTGCGCGTCTTGTAAACGAACTGCTGGTCGGTCTCGCCCGGCTTGCGCTCGTCGGCGGCATTGTCCTGGCACCAGCCCTCGATATGGGCAAGCAATTCGGCCGGGAAGTCGGGATGGTCGTAGAGCGCGTTCTGGAACCCCGTGGCCAGGTGGATCTCCGCGGTCTCCACTTCCGGGAAGCGGTGGAAGAGCTCGTCCGGCAGTGTGGATGCGCCGTGCTGCACGGCCCCGGCCAGACCGTAGGTCCTTGCCACGACGCCGAGGCGCTCCAGCGTGCTGAAGTCCAGCTTGACCTCGGCCACTCCCCCACCGGGCAGCGGCACGCCGCCGTGTGAGGTGCCGGTCTGCACGCTGACCTTGGAGATGCCAAGAGCGTCCGGCCCGGCAAGCCGGTCCAGCTCGCGGCGATAGCCGTCCAGGTAGGCACGGAGCTCCGGTTCGTTGGAGTTCTCCTTGCCGACCTCGCCGATCTCGCCGCCGATCGAGACCGTCATATCGGACGGCTGGAGCTCGCGGATCAGCGCTGAGAGCTGCGCGGCACGCATGTAGTTCTCGTGCTGCTGCTCGTCGACGGTGGGCTTGGACAGGTCCACCAGCGTGGACGAGTCGATGTCGATGTTCCCGTAGCCGACGGCCAGCGCGTCGCGCACGGCCTTCTTGAGCACCTCCGTGGTGCCCTCCGGGTCCGCGGCGTACTTCTTGGCGTTGAACTGGTAATGGTCGCCTTGCACGAATACGGGGCCATGCCAGCCGGCTGCGATGCAGCCTGCCAGCACGCTGGTGATGTACTCGCCGGGGCGCTGGAAGGTGTACTCCTGCTCGCTGCGCGCGAGCTCGAAGATGACGGTGCCGTTGTCGAGCGACTGTGCCGCCCGGCAGATGGCTGCGGCCATGTCGAACACCTGCGTGCGCAGGTTGATGGCCGGGACGGTGAAGCCGTGGACCTCTCCGCGGCCGCGAGCCATGTAGAGCTCCTGGATGCTGGCGCTCGGCGCGCCGAGCAGCTGGGAGGCCTCCCAGACGATCCACCGCGCGGCCTCCACGGTCGCGGGGTCATCGCTGAAGGTGGCCGTCCAGACGGTGTCGCGGATGCCTGAGGCACGGAACGCGTCTTCGTCATCGATGACCAGGGCATCCACGTCCACGTGGACGATGCCGGAAAGAAGCTGGAGGAGTTCCGCGGGGGACGCGGCAACACTCGGTTGAGCCATGGGTTCTCCTGGGGTCGTGTCACGAGTCTTGAACAGGGGTTGCGATCCGCCACCATCGTAGCCACAGACGGCCGGGAGAGCAGTGCCACGCGGCCCAAAGGAGGGAGCCGGCGGGCACCTGAGCGCGAGGATGGCCCGCGAGTCGTCGGACGCGCCGGTAGCATCTCCGAATGACTGCCGTCACCGCCCTCGAGCGCCTGCTGGGGCTTCGCCGGTCGGCCAGGGCAGGCGTGGTGCTCCTGATCGCCGGCAACCTGGTCCCGCTCGTCGGGGTGCTGTGGTGGGGCTGGGACGCCTACGTGATCGTCTTTGTCTACTGGATGGAGAACGGCGTCATCGGCATTGTCAACATGCTGAAGATCCGCCGTGAGGAAGGCGCCAAGCCGGGAACGGGGCGCTATCTGTCGAACTTCTTCGTCATCCACTACGGCGTCTTCTGGTTGGTCCACGGACTCTTGCTGTCCGTGCTGACCGGCTTCCCGAACTCCGATGCCAGCCTTCCGCGCATCTCGGTCACCGGCATCGCACTGGCCATCATCACCCTTGCCGCCTCCCATTTCGGCAACTACGAGTTCGTGTTCCTGCGCGAGCGCGCGTACCTGACCACCGACCCGATGCGGCAGATGTTCGCGCCTTACCCGCGGTTGATCACCCTCCACGTGGTCCTCATCCTGGGCGCGATCCTCGCCGGAACGCTCGGCCAGCCGGCCGTCCTTGTGCTCCTGCTGGTGCTCTTCAAGATCGGCTTCGAGCTGGCGGTGTTCACCTACGAGCACCAGGCGAATGTGTCCGCGCGTGGCGCGCCGGCGCTGGCCACGGTGCACGGGCCGGACGGACGCCCTCGGCGAAAGCGCTGAGGGCCTTTCATTGCCGGGGACGCACTGACCACATTGGACATCGGCATCTTCATCCGAGGGCTGCTGCTCGGCTTCACGATCGCGGCGACCGTGGGGCCGATCACCATGCTCACCATCCGGCGCACGCTCGCCCATGGTTGGGCGGTTGGCTTCGCGTCCGGCTTGGGCGTGGCCACGGCGGACGCCACGTACGCGGCCGTGGCCGCCTTCGGGATCACGGCCGTCTCGGACGCGCTGGTTTCCATTGCCCGTCCGCTGGCGCTTGTTGGCGGCGCGTTCCTGGTCTACCTCGGCATCCATACGATGCGCAGCATTCCGATCGATCCGAAGACGGCCGATCCGAACGGGCGCACGCCCAGCCGGCTCGGCGCCTACCTCTCCATCCTGGGACTGACGCTGGCCAATCCCCTGACCATCCTGTCCTTTGCCGCGTTCTTCGTGGCCTTCGGCGTACATGGCAGCACCCTGGACGCGGCCGTGCTGGTGGCCGGCGTGGCCACCGGGTCCGTGTGCTGGTGGATCCTCCTGACCGTGACGCTCTCTGCGATTCGTGCGCGCCTGACCCTCCGAGCGCTGCGCTGGGCCAACCGGATCTCGGGATTCGTAGTCACGGTGTTTGGAGTGCTGGCGGTGCTGAGCGGCATCCGCGGCTGACGTCAGGGCAAGCCTTCGAGGAGCTGGTACTTGATCAGCGCACCGTCGGGCACCGTCACGCGACGACGACGAACAGGGCTTGGAACAGGCGCGCGCTCACGGTCATCGCGGATGGAACGTGCGAGCCCGCGGAGACGAGCCGCAGGCGCGTGCGCTACCCCTTGCGACCCGCCTCGGGCACGTCCGCGTCGTCGACCGGGAAGACCACCTGGCCGTGGCCCACGCGCACGATGACCGCCTCGATGCCGTGCTCGCTGGCGCTCCCCTCCCGGTGGACGTAGCCCTTGGGGATGAACAGCACGTCACCGGGTGACGAATCGACTGCCACCACCTGCTCGCCGTCCAGGTAGTCCAGGCGCGCCTCGCCCTCCAGCGTGTAGATGTACGTGTCGTAGTCGCCGTGGTGGTGCCAGCCGGTGAGGATGCCCGGCTCCGTGTGCACGGTACCGAACCACAGGCCGTCCCCGTCGATGGCTACGCGCCGGTCCATGCCGGGCGTGCCCGGTCCGTCCGGAAGGCGCCGCTCGTGCGGCTTGACCAGCAATGGCCGAGTCAGGTCCTGGCGCGCCATCAACCCCTCCGTCAGATGTTCTTGCGCTTGCGCCCGACGTAGTCGACCAGCACGTACTGGCCGAGGTGCTCCGGGCTGGCGTAGAAGGCACGGCCGCGATTGAGCTTGGTCATGTGGTCCACGAAGTCCGTCAACGCGCGCGACCGCTCCAGCATGAAGGTGTTGATGGTCACGCCCTCACGCGTGCAGCGCACCACCTCCTTCAGCGTCTCGGAGATCGTCCGCCGCGTTGGTGGGTAGCTGAATTCCACCTGGCCGTCCTCGAAGTGGGCCGTCGGCTCGCCGTCCGTGATGACCACGATCTGCTTGTTGCTGCTGTGGTCGCGCGCCAGCAGCCGCCGGCCGAGCATCAGGCCGTGCTGGAGGTTGGTGCCGTACTCGTAGCCCTGCCAGGACAGGCCGGCCAGCGCCTGCGGCCGGATCTCGCGCGCGTAGTAGGCGAAGCCCACCACGTGCAGGCGGTCGCGCGGGAACTGGGTGCGGATAAGCGTGTCCAGCGCCACGGCCACCTTCTTGGCGGCCAGGAAGCAGCCGCGCAGCAGCATGGAGCGGCTCATGTCCACCAGCAGCACCGTGGCCGCATCCGACAGCTCCTCCGTCTGGAAGATGCTGAAATCCGACGGATCCAGCTCCAGCCGCCCGCCCTCGCGCGCGGCGCGCGCCTCCGTGCTGTTCTCCGGCCGCACCAGCGCGTTGCCCAGCGTGCGCTGCAGGTCCAGGTGGAACGGCCTCCCGAATTCCCAGGCGGTCGATTCGTCCGTGCGCTCTCCCCCGGAGCCGGAGCGCTGCATGGCGTGGCCGCCGAAGGCGTCCTTGCGCATCTTGGCGAAGAGCTGGTCCAGTACGCGCTGGCCGAGCCTTCGGCTTCCACGTGGGGTCAGCTCCAGGCGGTCGCCCTGGCGTTCGATATAGCCCGCCTCCTCGAGCGCCTTGGCCAGGTCCTGGAGCGCCTTCACGTCCTGGGCGGATTCGTTGCCCATCAATTCGCTCACGTCGCCGAGGTCGATGTCCGACAGCGTGCCGCCGTCTCCCGCCTCCAGGAGGCGTTCGGAAAGGCGCTCCATGCGCTGGAGCTGCGCCATCTGCTGGAGCGCGCCCTCCAGGGAGAGCGGCTCGTCCCCACGGAAGCGCATACGCTGGCCGAGCCCTTCCGGCAGCAGCCGGTCCAGGGTCGCGGCCAGCTGGGCCATGTCCCAGCGGAGCCGGTCGTCACGGAGCAGCGCGTCCATCATCGACTGGAGCTCTTCGCGCTGCTGCGCGCTCATCGATTGGAGCAGCGACTGCATGGCCGCCATCCGCTCGGAGAGCTGCTCCACGATGTCGTCCAGCGTCTCCGCGCGCGGAAAGAACTGCCCGTGCTGGGCCAGGAACGCGTCCACACGCTCCTGCGGGGGCTCGTCGCCGGCAAGGCGGTCGCCGAGCAGCTTGTTGAGGTCGCGGATCATGTCCCGGTTGGCGGCCAGCTGTTCCGGGGTGACGTTCTGGATGGCGTCCGAGAGGCCCTGGAACATCGAATCCAACGTCTGCTTGCGCAGGCGGTTCAGCAGGCTCTCGAAGCGCTCACGCGCCGCGGGCTCCAGGAAGTCGTACTCCTGGAGACCACGGATGCGCCCGCCAGGGTCCGCCGGCAGCGCGTCCAGTTGGTCCTGCCGCCGCTGTGCCATGTCGGCGGCCATCTTGCGGAGCGACGGGTCCGCGGTTGCGTCGGCGGTCAGTCGCCGCTCGATGCCGTGCCGCTCCGTCTCCAGGATGGCCTCCAACTCCTCGCGAACGTCCGAGAGCACGTCCGAGAGCTGGTACCGATCGAGCAATTCCTGGCGCTGCTTGGCCAGCCGGTCAAGCAGGTCGGACAGGCCGGGCAGGTCATCCCCGTTGGAGCCGCGCGGCCGCCGCATGCCACGCTCCAGCAACCGTCGCAGCGCCTCGCCCAGGTCTCCCTCCGCCATGAGATCGTCCGAGATCTCGTCCAGCACCTCGTCCGCGCTGAAGTCGGGCAACCGCTGGGATCCGTCCCAGCGGCGATAGCGGTGGAACCCGCCGAAGATCGTCGGCTCTGGCGGTGTCTCTTCCGGCCCGAAGGAAGCGTTCATCCACCTGCTCCGGCCGCGGCCGCCGTGAATCCTGGACTTGCATCGGGTGCAACCAACGACCGATCCTCCGATCGCCTTGCCGCCCGCTGCGACGTTCGTTGCACCGGGCGCACGGATCGGCCTGGTGAACGCCGCCCACCCGTCAGTTCGCTGCATTGCATGCAACAACGGGGTCCGGCGATAGCAAAACCGCGAGCGGCGCTCAGGCCTGCGGTCGCCAGGTGCACTGCATGCAAATCGGCGCTTGGGATCAAGGCCAAGGTTGGCGCTGAAACCCGTCGTTCCAGTCCCAGCGAGCGGTTCACCATCCGACGATACTCCCGCGGCCGTTGCGTGCCACAAACAAAAGAGCCCCGGCGAAGTGCCGGGGCTCTGGTACGGATCCGGGCCGATGAGACGGCCGCCGATCAGTCCTCGTTGCTGGCGTAGACCGGCACCTGTGAACCGGTCGGAGCGCCTTCCAGCGGCTCGGCATCCAGCGAATACGTCGCGCCTGCGCGCCGCATGCGGGGGATGGCCAGCGCTGCCACCGCGCCGACAGCCACGAACGCGGCTCCGATCAGCACGGCCGGGCGCAGCCCGTCCACGTAGGCCTGGCCGCTGGCGTAGCCGCCGTAGTGGCTGAACACGGAGGCCAGCACCGCCACACCGAAGACGCCGCCGACCTCGCGGATGGCGTTGTTGGCGCCGGATGCCTGGCCCTCTTCGTGCGGCATCACGGAGCTCAGCACCACGTTGGCGACGGGTGCGAAGAACATCCCCATGCCGATGCCCGAGATGATGAACGGCACGACCAGCTGGACGTACGGCACATCCGGTGTCGAGATCAGCCCCAGCCAGGCCAGGCCGATCGCCTGGAGAGCCAGGCCGGTTCCCATCAGCAGGCCGCCGCCGATGCGGTCGGAGAGGGCGCCCGCGATCGGCGCCACGAACATGGGTGCCAGCGTCCACGGCAGCACGCGCAGGCCCGCCTGGAGCGGCGAGTAGCCCTGCACGGACTGGAGGAACTGGCTCAGCAGGAAGATGGAGCCGAACATCCCGAAGTACATCAGCAGCGACGAGAGGTTGGCCAGGGTGAACGCGCGGTTGCGGAAGAACCGCAGCGGCAGCATCGGTGCTGACGAGCGCGCCTCCCACGCTACGAAGGCGGCCAGCAGCACCACGCCGGCGCCGATGGAACCCACCACGGTCAGGCTGGTCCAGCCTTCCGGGTTGCCACGGACGATGCCGTAGACCACGCCCAGCAGTCCGCCGCTCACCAGCACCAGGCCGCCGAGGTCCAGCCGCTCGGACGCGCCGCGCGTCTCGCGCAGGCGGAGCCAGGCCACCGGCAGGAGCGCGATCCCGATGGGCACGTTGATCCAGAAGATCGAATGCCAGTTGAGACCTTCCACGATGGCGCCACCGACCACTGGGCCGAGCGCGATGGCAAGGCCGGCGATGGCGCCCCAGGCTCCGAGGGCAAGGCCACGCCGCTCCGCGGGGACGGCGGCACTCAGGATGGTCAGCGTCAGGGGCACCACGATCGCGCCGCCGAGGCCCTGCATGGCCCGGGCCATGATCAGCACGGTGATGTCCGGCGACAGCGCCGCGAGTGCGGAGCCAGCCGTGAAGATGCTCAGGCCGATGAGGAAGAAACGGCGCCTCCCGAAGCGGTCGCCCAGTGCGGCGCCCGTGAGCAGCAACACCGCGAAGGTCAGCGTGTAGGCATTGACGGTCCATTCCAGGCCGTCCAGCGACGCCTTGAGGTCGGTCTTGATGACCGGCAGTGCCATGGTCACCACCAGGTTGTCCAGCGAGACCATCAGTAGCGCCACAGAGGTAATGGCAAAGGTCCACAGCGTGTGGCGTCGACTCGACATGCGATTGGTTCTCCTTTCGGTTGGGTTCATTGCTACATCCGCCGTATGGCTGTCAGTTGGTTTGGCTAGTGATTGCTTACTACCGAAACGGCACAAAAGAGAAGCCGTCTCACGACCGTCATACCTTCTTGCCCATGCAGCCCTCCCGCAACGCCACGGCCCAAGCCGCGTCGGAATCCAGGATGTCCATGGAGGCCATCACGTTGAGCAGCATTCCACGGGCCATGAACAAGGCCACCTGCTCGTCGTCGAAGCCCGTTGCTCGCTTGACGTACGCCGTCAGTTCCGCAAATCCGCGCTGGACGACGTCGCGGACATCTGGGTCATCCGATGACGCGTAGGCCTGCATCTGCATCCGCAGCTTGGAGCGGTTGCGGATCATCTCGAAATACGTCATGCCGATCCGATCGGCCACGGCGAGCCGGGAGTCGCCGTGATTGACCGCGTCGCGAAACCCGTCGATGGTCTCCTGAAAGCAGCGATCCACAGCAGCCAGGAAGAGCTGCTTCTTGGTGCCGAACAGGCGAAACAGGTACGGCTGCGAGATTCCCACCCGGTCCGCGATCAGCTCCGTGGACGTGCCATCGAGTCCGGTCGCGGCAAAGGCCGTCATGGCCGCCTCGAGGATCTCTTCGCGGCGTTCGTCTGCGGTGTGGCGGAGGGCGGTTGCGTTCACGCCGCGGATGTTAGTGGTGACTCACTACCTCTGTCAAGAGGCCGCACGTTGCCAGGCCGCCGGTGCCGGGTCCGCCGGCTCTACCGGCTGGAATCCGCGCCGACCGTCGCTCAAGCGAGCTGCTTCCAGGTGGTGCCGCCCTTGCAGAACCAGAGGCGCGTCTTGGAGTCCACGAAGAAGTCGCCCTTCTGCCCGGAATGGGGATGCGAGGTGGCGCTCGACGGAGCCAGACGCAGCTGGGCCAGCTTGCCGGAGAAGCTGCCACCACGGCCGCTTTCGGACGCGCCGACCACGCCGGTCGAGGCGCTGGAGCCCGACGCCGCGCCGTAGACGCCGGTGTTGAGTGGCCCGTCGGTCGGGTTGATCGCGCCGCTGAAGCCATGCAGCCCCACGCCACCGTTCGACCAGCCCAGTACGGCCGGCGACGAGTTGGTGGTGTTCCGAGCCTGCACGCAAAGCCCGCCGTCGGTGTGCACGGACATGGCAGTGCCGGCGGCCGAGTAGGCCTCCAGCGCGGTGCCGCTGTCGGCGCCCAGCGCATAGACCCCGGTGGTCGGGCTCTCGCCGAAAACGCCCTGGCCGGTGCCGCTGTAGCCGTACACGCCCATGCCGGAATCGCTGCGTCCGTCCGCACCGGTGCCGCCGTTGGTGCCGATGGCCTGGAATGCGGCTCCGGACGTGTTGGTGATGCGGGTCCGGTGGTTGGTGTCGTTGGTGTCGGAGCCCAGCACCCACCGGATCCGGAGCGGCGGTTGCCGGAGCAGCGCCTGCGATAGCGGTGACCACCACGGCCGCGGCACCGCCGGCTGCCGCTGTCAACAAGGTCCGCCGCGACGAGCGGGACGAGATACCGATGGACATGCCGGGTGACCCCTCCGTGGATGCTGCCGTTGACGGGCGGCACGCGGCGCCCAGGCCGCCATCATGCCGATGAGGTCAAGCTGCAACCGCTGACGAGATGCCGCGCCGCCGACCTAGCGGCGGTAGAGGCCTCCGCCGCCGGGCAGGCCACGCTCCTTGTTCAGACGCCGGTGGAGATGCAGGCCCTCGAGCAGGAACTCCACCGCCGACGCCACCGCGGCCGGCGACTCCCCTCCCCCGAGCCGGCTGACCGCCTCGCCGAGGCCGGGCGTCTCGCGCATCCAGCGCACGTACTCGCGCGACGGCACCAGGTCGCCGGTTTCCATCACCAGTCCGGCCTCGAACGCCGCGACCACCTCGTCAAGCTCGTCCAGGTCCACGCGGCGGGCGAAGACGCTGTGCAGCGCACGACTGAGCAGCCGATCCACGATGCGCTCCTCGGGCGCCTCGTCGCTCATGGATTCCAGCTCCACCTTGCCGGTGGTGGACGGGATGACCGCGCCGAGGTCGCTGATGCGCGGCGCGGCGCTGGTCTCACCCAGGCGCACGGCCCGCTTGGTGGCACTGGCCACCAACGTCTCCAGGTTGGCGATGCTCACGCGCACGCTCACGCCCGATCGCTGGCTGATCTCCGGCGCCTTGCGGGCCAGGTGCGAGAGCTCGGCGATCAGCTCCAGCATGAAGGCCGGCTCCTCGATCTCCGGCCCGTCTGCCGGATCGAAGGTGGTGCGCTCCTGGAGCATGATCTGGATCTCGTGCTCGATGGTGCGCGGGTAGTGGGTGCGGATCTGCGAGCCGAGGCGGTCCTTCAGCGGCGTGATGATGCGGCCGCGACTGGTGTAGTCCTCCGGGTTGGCGCTCGCAACCACGAACAGGTCCAGCGGCAGGCGCAGCGTGTAGCCGCGCACCTGGACGTCGCGCTCCTCCAGGATGTTGAGCAGGCCCACCTGGATGCGCTCGGCCAGGTCCGGCAACTCGTTGATGGTGAAGATGCCGCGGTTGGTGCGCGGGATCAGGCCGTAGTGAATGGTCGATTCGTCGGCCAGGTAGCGGCCCTCGGCCACCTTGATGGGATCCACCTCACCGATCAGGTCGGCGATGGTGATATCCGGCGTGGCCAGCTTTTCCCCGTAGCGGCGGTCGCGCTCCAGCCACTCGACGGGTGTCGCGTCTCCCTGGGCAGCAATGCGTTCGATGGTCGCGGCGGTGGCCGGCGCCAACGGGTCCTCGTGCAGCTCCGAACCGCTCACGAACGGCACCGAATCGTCCAGCAGGCCCACGAGTGAGCGTGCCAGCCGCGTCTTGGCCTGGCCACGCTCCCCCAGGAAGACGATGTCCTGGCCGGCGAGGATGGCGTTCTCCAGCGCAGGAATGACGCTGTCGTCGTAGCCGACGATCCCCGGGAAGACCGGCCCGTCGGCCGCCAGGCGCGCCATCAGGTTGGCGCGCAGTTCCTGCTTGACCGTGCGCGGCCGGTATTTGGACGCCTTCAGCTCACCGAGCGTGGCCGGGCGTTGCTCGCCAGCCGAGGCGGGCCGATGTGCGGGTTTGGGGACGCCGGCAGAGCGAGCAGACACGGGACTCTCCGAGAACCAAGCCGAATGGAGACCTGGCGGCCAGCGTAGGAGCGGCCCGGGAAACCGTCAAACGGCATCCGGAACGGCGGAGCCTCGGCGCGTGGCTAGCGACTGGGAGACGCTGTCGCAGCCGCAAGCGTGCAGCTGTCGGCGTCCCGATGGGAATTCCCCGTGCCGGGGCCGCCCGTGCCCCACCACATGACGATCAGCCCACAGGGTTCGTCGATATAGATCGTCTGGTCCATGGGGAATGTCGAATGCTCGCGATAGAGGACGAAGCCCTCCGGTGTGCGCAGTTCGATCACCTGGCGTTGGGTCGGCGGGCTGGGCCATGGAATGGGATCCCACTGATCGCCAGGCGCGAGCGTGGTGAGGTCGCTGCCGTCGATGGCAAACACCACGGAGACAGTCGTCCCGTTCCAGATCCCGGCCGACGCCGCACCAGAACCTGATGGACTCGGCGTCGGGAACGGGTTCGGTGCGCTGAAACGTGCCGGATGGAAGGCCATCAGCGCCGCCGCCACGTCCCGCAATGCGCCCGTGGCAGGATCGGTATCCGCCATCAGGTTTCCGGGCGGAAGCTGGTACTCCACGCGCTTGTCCACTCCGTCGACGGTGAGCTCGATGATCGTGCTGCCGGCCGGCCCCAGGCTCGCGAACGGGTAGAGCGGCTCCTCATCCAGGAAGCCACTGCCCAGGACGAAGCTCAACAACCGCTGAACCATGTCTTCGGTGAGCCAGGCCCGCTTCGGATTGCCTTCCATGAGGCCGGGCACGAGCTCGCGGAAGACAAGGCGGCCGTTGCCAGAGAGGTCGAAGAGGATGTCCGGAGGCTGAGTGCTCCCGGCTGCGCCTCCCGCAGTCACCTCCATGACAAGCAACTGATCCTGCGCGCCGGTCGGATGCGCGATGGGTGTGGCCGACGGGAGCGACGGACTCGGCCGCTCGAGCGGGCCGAAATCGCTCGGTGCGACCCCGGGCGACGTCCGGGGTTGGCCAGAAGGCGACGCGGACTGGGTCGCCGCCGCTGTCGATCCGACGAGGCCGCTGGGCTGGGTGGCGTTGTTGGAAGGCAGCGACTGACTCAGGTAGACCGCGAGCAGCGCGACCCCAAGGAAGAGCACGACGACCAGCGTCAGCAGACTGGCTCGAGCCACCGGCCGGGGCGCCCGCGAGACCCGTCGGATGGGCAACGGAGCCGCAGACGTCAGCTGCCGCCACTCGTCCACCACGCGCTCGGCGTTCGAGCTCATCGGTCTGCCTCCAACTTGGTGCGCGCCCGACTCACCGCGGCTCGCGCCGCCCCTTCCGTCACACCCAGGAGCGACGCTGCCTCGGCATACGTCAGCCCGATCACCGTGGTCGACACGAGCGCACCGCGCTCCAGGTTGCTCAAACGCGCCATCGAGTCGCGGACGTTGATCCATCGATCTCGGGCGCCCTCTTCGAGCGTAGACGGCAATGAGGTTCCGGACATGAGGCGCCGCACCTTCCTGAACCGATCGGTCGCAAGGTTCCTCGCCGCTCGCAGCAGCCACGGCAGCACGGAACTCGACCAATCAAGTTGGTGACGGTGGATCCACAACCGGACGAATGCCTCCTGGGCGATGTCCTCGGCGGCGCCCCAGTCGTTGGTCCATGCAAGCGAGACGCGAAACACATTGGTCCAGTGCGCGCGAAACGCTTCCTCGCACAGGACTTCCGTGGATTCGGCCACTCCGGTGCTCACCTGGATCACGTCCTATACACGCGCCGGCGCCCGGAATTGCACGCGAGTCGCCGCAACGGCTAGTGGACGTGTGCCGAAATGACGTGGCTGAGCGTGTGAATGCGTTCGCGCTGGAGGTCCTCGAGCTGTGCCTGGGTGGTGCCGATGCGAGCCGCCAGCTCCGGCGCCATGGCCCAGGCGAAATGCTCGAACGTGCCTCGGTCCTGGTCCCACGTGGCCAGCACAGCCGGCGGCCGGCGCTGGAGGTGGCCTTCCTTGTCCCGCTCCACGGGCCGCACGTAGTGGACGGCGACCGCGCGACCGCCGCGAACGATCAGCACCAGCCCCAGCGCACGCTGCTCATCGTCGGAGAGGTTGAACGGCTCGGCGGCGAGCAGCGCGAACGCTTCCTTGAGCGAGCCGGCGCGCAGCGTGGTTCCGGGCTTGCGGCCCGGACGATCGGCAAGATCCCTGTTGGGTGCCGCCTCCGTCAGGCCCGCCGCGATCGAACCCAGGTCCGTGTCGGCCTCGGGGCCGCAGACCAGCACCGGAACGCCGCCTTCCACGAGGATCCAAAGAAGCGCCGCGAGCTCGGCATCGATCGTTCCGGCCGCCACGAGACGGCTGATACCGAGTGGCGCAGGGGCAAGGTGGTGATGCTGGTCCACGTGGCTCCCGGATGTGGAGGTGCTCCCGCCCAGCCATCACGGCCGACCGTCTCGGCAGCCTACGCGCGGCCTCCGCGGGGCGTCAATTCCAGCTCACGATGCGTTGGAAGAGCTTGGAGGGTGGCGCCAGTCAGGAGACCTGGGCCGCACGACCTTGGCGATGCTCAGGCGAGGTCGACGTAGGCCTGCTCGTGATGGAGTCCGGCGTCAAGGCCGATCTCTTCAACGCCCGGCTTGACGTGGACGGGAGTCACCCGATCGATGAGCCAGAGCATTCCGTAAGTGAACCCGAAGGCCCAGATCGACGAGAGCACGACCGCAGCGAGCTCCTTGAAGAAGAAACCCGAGTTGCCGGCAATCAGGCCATTGGTGCCGTTGGGATTGAACGCCGTGGTTGCGAACACCCCGAGGAGCACGACGCCCAGGAACCCGCCCACGCCATGGACACCCCAGACATCGAGGGCGTCATCCCAATGGAGGCGATTCTTGAGTGCCACGGCCCCGTAGCAGACGACACCGGAAATCGCGCCGATCAGCGCTGCGACCGGGGGTGACACATAGCCCGCGGCAGGCGTCACCGTGGCGAGCCCCGCGACAGCGCCCGTCAAGAGCCCCAGGAAGCTTGGCCTCTTCTCCCGTGCCCATGCCACGAGCAACCAGGCAACCGCTGCAAACGACGCCGCGATGTCCGTGTTGAGGAAGGCCACGGCAGTCGTGGGGTCGACCCGGAACTCGCTGCCGGCGTTGAAGCCGTACCAGCCGAACCAGAGCAAGCCCGTCCCCAGCGCAACCAAGGGGATGCTGTGCGGTCCTCGATCATCCGAGTGACGACGACCCACGTACAGCACCGAGGCAAGAGCAGCGAGGCCGGCGATGTTGTGGACGACGATACCGCCGGCGAAGTCCAGGACGCCCCATTTGGCAAGGAGCCCACCGCCCCAGACCATATGGACGAACGGGAAATACACGAACAGCAACCAGGCGGTCAGGAAGAGCATGTAGGCCTTGAAAGTGACCCGATTGGCGAACGCGCCGGTGATCAGGGCCGGCGTGATGATGGCAAACATCATCTGATAGGCGACGAAGACGATCTCCGGAATTGAGCTGTTGATCGGTGATGGGCTGCTCAACGTGATGCCGCTGAGAAAGGCCTTGTCAAGGTTCCCGGTGACGCCGCCAACGTCTCCCGAGAAACACAGCGAATAGCCAACCGCGACCCAGATAACCGTCGTCCAGCCCATGGAAACGAAGCTCTGGATCATGATCGCGAGGACGTTCTTCCGCCCCACCAGCCCGCCGTAGAAGAACGCGAGCCCTGGTGTCATGAGCATGACCAGGCTGCTGCACAGCAGCATGAAGGCGGTGTTGCCCGTATCGAGACCGATCACGCCTTCTTCTTACCCATTCGGATCCGGCACGTGGAGAGTCCTTTGGCTCATCTGTACCGGTCCCCTTGGACAGCGGCAGGCTCCTCGACGGCGTCGCCGCCTGATCACTGGGCGAGGCGGCCAATGGGCGAGCTCGGCCCAGGTCGTACCCGCATCCAGGGTCGCAGGAGCTGGACCGTCTTGGTGACGCGGTCCCGCAGCGAGGTCGCGTTAGCCCCGAGTACGACGAGAGACGGGCGGGGAACTCCCTCCTCGACTTTGATGGCCGCTCGCGACCCGCCCCTGTGCGTGATCCGTAGGAGTCACGCCACGGCCCCGCGCTTCGTCCTAGGAGCAATCACGGCGCGCACAACGGAGTCGGACAACATGCGGATTCAGACGATCACCGGGCGACAGGCAGCCATCCTGGGAACCCTGCTCGCGCTCCTTGCCGCGGGCTGTTCCGGCTCACCTTCCACGTCGCCCAGTGCCAGCCCTGCCGCTTCGCCGGGAAGGACGACGGCCAACGGCACGCCCAACGCACCTGCCGCAACCCCTGTCGCGACATCCGCCGGAACGCCGCTCCCCACTGACAGCGCAGGAACCTGCCCGTCGCTTCCCGCCGACCTGGCGACCATCCGCGACCTGGCCAAGGCCGGGCGGGCCGTCGGGTGCTTTGGCAATCAGCAGCTGACGTTCCGCGCCTACGTGCCAACCACCGACGGACTCGGCGGTGTCCCAAGCTCCAAGATGACTCCGAGCTGGATCGCGGATCCATGGACGGGAGCCATCCTCCAGCCGGCGCCGCCGGTGGATCAGAGTGCCTGGTTCGTGGTGCGCGTGACGCCCGCTCTCGGGAAGTGCCGGGTCACGGATGAAGGGGCGGCGCACTGCCCGTTCGCAACGTACCTGGACGCGTACGCAACCGTCACCGGTCACTTCAACGACGCGGCTGCCTCGACCTGCAAGTCCGTGCCTCTGGCCGGACAGACGGATCCGGGACCCTCGAAGTCCAAGATGGTCTCGCGGTGCCGCAAGGAGTTCGTGGTCACGGCCATCGCCGCGGGCTGAGTCGGGCTCGGACCCCCCTATCACGCCGATTGCCGGGCCCTTCTGGGCCCGGTTCTGATCCGTCTTCGCGGCTGGCGCGCGCTCTCGACCAATGGCGAAACGGCACTTGACATGCACTGGTGGTTGTAAGAGCCTATGACAAATGTTTGTAAGGAACCAGCACAAACTCACGTTGACCCCGCAGCCCCTGGGTCAACGGAGCGAGACGGTTCGGCGCTCCAACCTGAGCACGATCGTACGAGAGCTGCACCTTCATGGCGCGCTGACGCGATCCGAACTGGTGGCCAGAACCGGCCTCACCCGCACCGCCATCCGGGCGCTCATCGGGGAGCTGGTGGCGGCGGGCCTGGTTTCAGAGGAGCGGGCCTCATCTCGCGGGGTTCCCGGTCGCCCATCCCCGGTCGTGCGTGCCAACTCCTCCGCGGCCGTGGTGCTGGCCCTGGAGATCGCCGTCGATTCGCTCGCAGTCGCCCTGGTCGGGCTTGGCGGCGAGATGCTGGACGTCGTTCGCGTTGACCGTCCCCGTGGCCGTTTCTCGGTCGATGAAACGGTCGCCGACCTGGCCGAATTGGCACGCGTCGTTCAGGACCGGCAGGTGGCCGCCAAGGCGCTCATCGGCGTCGGCGTCGGCGTGGTCGGCATCGTGCGTCGCACGGATGGCTTCGTGTCCGTGGCCCCGAACCTCGGCTGGCACGACGTTCCGCTCGGTGAGCGGCTGGCAGCGGCGCTGCGCACCAACCTGCCGGTCGCCGTGGCCAATGAGGCGGACCTTGGTGCGCTGGCCGAGTTGCGTCGGGGCGCCGCGATCAACGCCGGCCACGTGCTGTTCATCTCGGGCGAGGTCGGCGTCGGCGGTGGGGTGATCGTCGACGGGACGCCGCTCACCGGCGCGGCGGGCTTCGGCGGTGAGGTCGGACACATGCTGGTGAACCCCAATGGCACGCCCTGCCGTTGCGGGTCCGTCGGCTGCTGGGAGACCGAGGTCGGCGAAGGCGCCCTTCTCCTCCGGGCCGGCCACTCCCCCGGGGGCGGACGAGGCGAGGTTGATGAGGTGCTGCGCGAAGCTGCCGAAGGCTCACCGGCTGCCCTGCGGGCGCTTGACCACGTCGGCCGCTGGCTGGGCATCGGCCTGGCCTCACTGGTCAACATCTTCAACCCGCGCCTGATCGTGCTGGGCGGGCTCTTCGGTCGAACGTATCGATTCACCGCCCCGACGTTGCTTGCCGAGATCGACCGCCTGGCTCTGCGTGGCTCCCGCGAGCTGGTGGAGGTGGTGCCGGCAACCCTGGGCATGGACGCTCCCCTGCTCGGAGCGGCCGAGTTGGCGCTGGAACCCTTGCTGGCCGACCCACAGGCGTGGGCGCCGGTCCTGACGTTAGCTCCCAACTCAGCCATCGCCTGACCACAAAGAGGAGGCACGAACCGGCATGGCCGTCACCCCGCTGGTGCGAGAACAATCCATCGAGGCTTACGCACCATCTCCTGCCGATCGCTTCTCCTTCGGCCTCTGGACGGTGGGCAACGTGGGACGGGATCCGTTCGGTGACCACACCAGGCAACCGCTCGATCCGGTCCGTGCGGTGCAGCGGCTCGGCGAGCTGGGTGCCTATGGCGTCAGCCTCCACGACGACGATCTCGTTCCGTTCGGCAGCTCCTCCTCCGAACGTGACGAGATCGTTCGTCGTTTCCGCGGCGCGCTGAAAGACGCCGGCATGGTCGTGAGCATGGCGACCACCAACCTCTTCTGGCACCCGGCGTTCAAGGACGGCGCGTTCACGGCCAATGACCCACAGGTGCGCCGCTTCGCCATCGCGAAGGCCATGCGTGGCATCGACCTGGGCGTCGAGCTGGGCGCCCACACGTACGTCTTCTGGGGCGGCCGCGAGGGCGTGGAGGCCATGGCCGCCAAGCCGGCCACCGTCGCGCTCGATCGATTCCGCGAAGCACTGGACTTCCTGTGCGGCTACGCCATCGACCAGGGCTACGACATCCGCTTCGCCCTTGAGCCGAAGCCCAACGAACCGCGGGGAGACACGTTCCTACCCACCGTGGGGCACGCCCTGGCGTTCATCGAGAGACTCGACCACCCGGAGATGGTGGGCGTGAACCCGGAAGTTGCCCACGAGACCATGGCGGGCCTGTCCTTCTATCACGGGGTCGCCCAGGCCATCTGGTCCGGAAAGCTCTTCCACATCGATCTGAACGCGCAGAAGCCCGGGCGTTACGACCAGGACCTCCGCTTCGGCTCCGAAGAGGTCAAGGACGCCTTCTTCCTGGTCCAACTGCTCGAGTCCAGCGGCTATGACGGCCCGAAGCACTTCGATGCGCGGCCGTACCGGATGGAGGACGAGGACGGCGTCTGGGACTTCGCGGCCGGGTGCATGCGGACGTACCTGATTCTCGCCGAGAAGGCCCGCCGCTTCGAGCGCGACGCGGAGATCCAGTCCGCGCTGGTCGACGCGGGCGTGCCGGGACTCGGCCGGCCGACCGTCGGTGCGTACACCCGCGACGGCGCGCAGGCCCTACTGGCCGAGCGCTTCGACGCGGACGCGCTGGCCAAGCGCGGCTATCGCAATGACCACCTGGACCAGCTCGTGATCGAGCTCCTACTGGGAACTCGCTAGTGGAGGCCGCCCAAACGAGGACCGCATAGGACCCGGAGGAGACAAGCGTTGGCTAGAGGAGAGGTTTGATGTTGTTGCATCGCAGACTCACAGCGTTCCTGGCAGTCGCGGCGATCGCGTTCTCGGCTTGCGCCGGGACGGCGACGCCGGCTCCCACCGCCGTACCGCCCGCTCCGACGGCCGCAGCGCCGGCACCGACCGCGGTACCGCCGGCACCGACTGCCGTCCCCGTCGTGACGCCTGTCCCGGCGACCGTCGCCCCCGTCGTGACTCCCGTTCCGGCGACGCCGGTTCCGGCGACCGTCGCCCCGACGGACACCCCCGTGGCAGCAGCCCCGGTGACCATCGAGTGGTGGCACATCACCACCACTGACCCCGGCAAGTCGCTCTTCCAGAGCATCGCGAACGCGTACACCGTCGCGCATCCGAACGTGAAGATCAACATCACCATCCTCGAGAACGAGGCCTTCAAGACCAAGCTCGCGACGTCGCTCCAGTCGGGCGAGGTCCCGGACCTGTTCCAGTCCTGGGGCGGCGGCATCATGGCGGCGCAGGCCGACGCCGGCGTGCTCAAGGACATCACCGCGGACGTCGCGTCGTGGAAGGACACCATCAACCCCGGCGCACTGAGCATCTACGCCTACAAGGGCGTGCAGTACGGCATCCCGTGGGACATGGGCATGATCGGCGTCTGGTACAACAAGGCTCTCTTCACCAAGGTCGGCATCACCGCGCCGCCCGCGACGTGGGATGACTTCCTTGCGGACGTCGGCAAGCTCAAGGCCGGTGGCATTGTCCCGCTCGCGATCGCGGGCAAGGACGAGTGGCCGTCCATGCACCTGTGGACCTACCTGATGCTCCGCATCGGTGGCGGCGACAACCTGTCACAGCAGATCCAGACCGGCAACTGGAACACGCCTGCGTGCACCGCCGCGGGTCAGCAGGTCCTGGCGCTCAACGCCCTCAACCCGTATC
>CAZENL010000023.1:0-35074 GCA_964513505.1 uncultured Anaerolineaceae bacterium | reverse complement strand
CCAGTCGACGGCCAGGTTGTTGGGATTGCCGGCGTCGATGTAGACCGGCAGGGTGGCGCCCACCACGGCACGCGCGGCAGCCGCCGGCGGGACCAATGACGTGACACGTACCGGATAAGCTGCGCCGCCCTCTGGACTGACGCTCAGCTCCAGCGTGGTGAGCATGTTGCCGTGGATGGCGATGCCCATGCCCATCGCGGAGGTGATGGTTGCCCGGGCCGGGCTGCCGCTGGCCTTGAGCTGCGCGAGATGGGCTTCCGCATCCCCAGGTCGCGCATCGATGACGGTCGGCCCGCTGACCACCATCTGCGGCATGCCGCCGCTGATGGTCACGCCCATCCTGGCCAGTTGCTGGTACATGGTCGACAGGTCCATTGTCTGGCCGCCGACGGTCACGATCCCGGGCAGCTGGACGCCTCCCCCCGCCGTCATGCCGAACGGAACGCCCGATCCCGGCACCGACGGATTGCTGCTCGACGGTAATCCACCCGACAGACCGATGGCGGGTGTCTCCGAGAGCATGTTGGGGGCCGCTCCGGTTGCGAGCGAGGAAAGCGTGTTGGGAACCGGCATGCCGGCCACCGGCTGGGTGATGGCCGGGTAGGCGCCCATGGCCGGCGCGCCGCCCGGCGCGCGATCCTGCAGCTCGCCGTCCCAGTCGACGGCCACCTTCTGCGGGTTCGCCGGGTCCACCGCGACCGGAAGCACGCTGCCGGCCGCGATCCTGCTGAGCGCCATGAGTGGGACCACCTCGCTGTGGGCAACCGTGTAGGGCGGTCGGCCCGGCACGCTCACCAGCAGGTGCAGGCGGATCATGGGGCGCTCGTTGACAAAGACACCCGTCTCGGAAACCGACTCGACGGTGGCCTGGCCGATGAGACCCGTCTCCAGCAACTTCTCCCGATTGGCGGACATGCGGGTCGTGAAGTAGCCGACCAGCGTGAAGATGATGCCCATGGGCAGGAAGACGAGAGCCAGGGCCGGGGCTGCCTCATCGCCGGTCGCCGGGTGCAGGGCCTGGTAGCCGAAGAAGGCACCGATGGCCACGAAGATGACGCCAAGGAACGTGAAGATCCTCACGGCCGGTCCTCCTGGATGATCGCGTCCATGACCGGCAGCAGGCTCGGGCTGCCGTGCTCGACTCGGAAGGCGGCCATGCGCCGCTCACCCGGTGCGCGTGCCAGCACGCCGTCCACGGCCCACCATTCAGCGGTCACGTCGTCACGCCTCACCTGCACCACGACATAGCCGTGGCTGTCGAAGTCCACCCAGGGAATGTGCGGCCAGCGTGCCAGTAGCTCCTGCTCCATGGGAATGCTCCGCGTGCGCGTCGGCCACTTCATCTTGTCGTCCAGGTTCGGCGAACTGATGCTGGTGGTCACGAACTCCACCGCGACCGGGCGGTGGTCCGCCATCGGCGTCGCCGAGACTTCCGCGGCCACGCCGGCATGGATGTCACCGCTGAAGATGACCACTTCGCCGGGTTGGCGGGCGAGCTGCTCCACGAACGCAAGACGCTCGGCCGGGTAGCCCTCCCACTGGTCGGGGTCCGGGCCCTTGGCGTCGTCGTGGATCAGCTTGAGCCGCAGGAGCGCGGGCAGGGCCGACTCGGGGAACCCGTCCACCCAGATCGGCGAGAACATCGAGCCGTTGCCGATCAGCTTCCAGCGGGCGCTTGAGCTGGCCAGGCCGTCGAAGAGCCACTCCCGCTGCTCGGGGCCGAGCTGCGTCCGCCCCGGGTCCTCGGCCGCCTCGAAACGGGCCGGTTCGTCGCGCCGCGAGCGCGTGTCGATCAGGAAGAGCTCGGCCAGGTCGCCGAACGGCACGGACCGAAATGCGCGGCTGGGATCCGCCGGATCGGGCATGCGTGTCGGCGTCCACTCCCAGCGTGCGCGGAACGCGGCCGCCTTCCGGTCTGCCCACGAGCCGTCGCGGTCGGGGTGATGCTCCGTGGAGCCGCCGCGCCACGCGCCATCGGCGAACTCGTGGTCGTCGACCGTGGCGATCATGGGGTGTGCCTGGTGCATGGCCTGCGCATCGGGATCCGCGTGGTACTGCGCGTAGCGGGTGCGGTAATCCTGGAGCGACACGCACTCGTTGAGCGGATCCATCGGCCGGCCGATGTCGGCGCCCGGTGTCTGGCTGGCGGGCGGGTTCTGGGCCGCCTCGTAGATGTAGTCGCCGAGGTGGAGCACGAAGTCCAGGTCGTCCCGATCGGCCATCCGCGCATACGCGTTGAAGAAGCCGGCGTTGTACTTGGCGCACGAGCACTGGGCGAAGCGGATTCCGTCCACGTGGCCCGCGGGCAGGGTCTTGGTCCGCGCCACGGCCGAGCGTTCGCCGAGGGCCTCGAAGGCGTACCAGTAGTGCGTGCCGGGCGCCAGGCCCGCGGCGTCCACCTTGACGGTATGGTCCGCCTCCGCGGTCGCGATGGCGTCACCGCTGGCCACCACGTCCGCCAGCCCCGGGTCGCGCGCCACGGTCCAGCGGACCGGGATCTCATCGGCCGGCCGCGCGCCGGCATCGCTGGTGATGCGCGTCCACAGGATCACGCGGTCGGTGAGAGGATCCCCGCTGGCGACCCCGTGACGAAAGACTTCCACGTCCGAACCAACCCCCTCGCTCAGCGCCGGCTTGCGGCATGGCTTCCGCAGCATGCGTTCCCCGGCTGCCGGGGCGCGCCGGGGAGAAACTAGCAGAGCCCGCGACGGTGCCTTACGCTCCCGGTGTGGCTGCCATCGTGGTGCAGGGATTGCGCAAGTCGTACGGCGCCGTTGAGGCGGTCCACGGCATCGACCTGACGGTCCGCGAAGGCGAGATCTTCGGCTTGCTCGGCCCAAACGGCGCGGGCAAGACCACGACCGTGGAGATCCTCGAGGGGTTTCGCGAGCGCAATGGGGGCACGGTGTCCGTGCTCGGCCATGACCCGGCCAACCGCGATCGCGAGATGCGGGCGCGCATCGGCATCGTGCTCCAATCGGCGGGCGTTGAGACCTACCTCACGGTCTCCGAGGTGATCGACCTGTATCGCGGCTACTACCCACATCCCCGCGACCGCGACGAGCTGCTGGCGTTGGTCGGCCTGGCCGACCGTCCCAGGGTGCGCGTTGGCAGCCTGTCCGGCGGGCAGCGGCGGCGGCTCGACGTCGCGGTGGGCCTGTGCGGAGATCCGGACCTGCTCTTCCTGGACGAGCCGACCACCGGCTTCGATCCGGGAGCGCGGCGCCAGGCCTGGGAGGTCATCCGCGGGCTGACCGAGAAGGGCAAGACGGTGCTGTTGACCACGCACTTCATGGACGAGGCAGCCGTGCTGGCCGATCGCCTGGCCGTGATGAATGCCGGCACGATCGTGGCCGAGGGCACGCTCGACGAGATCACCGGCCTTGGCAGCCAGGACACGACGATCCGGTTCCAGCTCCCCGAAGGAGCCGCGCCGCCGGACGGCTTCGATGGCCTCAAGCCGGCCGATCGCGGAGGCTTCGAGTTCTCGACGGCGGACCCGACGCCGGCCCTCCATCGGCTGACCGGTTGGGCGATCGATTCGCAGGTCGAGCTGACGGACCTCACGGTGACCCGGCCGAGCCTGGAGGACACCTACCTGGCGCTGACCGGCCAGGCGGCCGAACGCGCGGAGCGGACGCCGTGAGCAGCGACCTGTGGCTCGTCCCGCGCCAGATCCGCTATGAGAACCGCGCCTTCTGGCGCAACCCTGCGGCTGCCTTCTTCACGTTCGCGTTCCCGCTCATCTTCATGGTCGTCTTCAACGCCATCTTCGGCGCCCAGGAGATCAGTGCCGGCGTGAAGGCCGCCACGTTCTACACGCCGGCGATCGTTGCCTTCTCCGTGGTCAACGCCTGCTACACGAACCTGGCCATGGGCATCACCGCGGTGCGCGAGGAGGGCATCCTCAAGCGCGTGCGGGGGACGCCCATGCCGGCGTGGGTCTATTTGGTCGGCCGCATGGGCGAGTCCGTCCTGGTCGGGCTGCTGCTCGTGCTGGTGGTGTCGGTCTTCGGCGCCGTGGTCTACGGCGTGCCCTTCCCCTTCGAGCGCCTGCCGGAGCTGTTGCTGGTCCTGCTCGTCGGCAGCGCCTGCTTCTGCGGACTCGGGCTCTTCGTCAGCGGCCTGGTGCCCAATGAGCGCGCCGCGCCGGCCGTGGTCAACGCCACCATCCTGCCGCTGCTGTTCATCTCGGACGTGTTCGTCAAGCTGCCCCCGGACAACGCGCTGGCGCAGGTCGCCAACGTCTTCCCGGTCCGCCACCTGGCGCTGGCGCTCCAGTCGATCTGGACGCCCGAGGCAAGCGGCGCGCTCAACCTGACGGACGTGGCCTGGATCTGTGGCTGGGCCGTCATCGGCCTGCTGCTGGCGCTCCGCACGTTCAGCTGGGAGCCCAAGGGCTGATCTCGCAGGGAGGAGACACGTGACCGGACCGGGAATCGCCGTGCCAGACCGATCGGAGCTGATGCGCCAGCACCGCGACGCGCGTGCGCGCCGTGAAGCCGCTCCCCTGGATAGTGCCGCGTACCGCACGGCCAGCGAGGACGTGGCTCGCATCGAGATCGCCATTGCCGCGCTGGAAGAGCCGCCTCCGGCGGAGACATCCCCTGCGGCCGCAGAGGCAGCGCAGAAGGGCGCGTAAGGGCGGCTCCTACAGCCCCGCGATCGAGCCCGGCCTCATGCGCGGTCCCCACTTCGGTGGCGCGATGCCGGCGTGTTCCAGCAAGCGGACCACGCGCGCTCGCTGCCCGTGCCACGGCTCCAGCAACTCAAGCATGCGTTCGTCCGTGCCACGCGGCTCGCGCGCCAGCGCCCAGCAGACCAGGCTGGGCAGGTGATAGTCGCCGACGCTGACCGCATCCGGGTCCCCGAACGCCGCCCGTGCCGTCTCGGCGGCCGTCCATGGGCCGACTCCGGGAATCGATTGGAGCCGCGATCGCGCGGCCTCGGGCGCCAATTCCCCGGCCGCCTCCAGCCACGCTGCCCGCTCCGCGGATCGCTTGATCACCACGGCTCGCCGCTGCTCCAGGCCCAGCGGGTGAAAGTCGTAGTAGGGGATCGTGGCCAGCCCTTCTGGCGCGGGGGCGAGCCACAGGCCGCGCGGCCCCGGGGCGCGCTCGCCGTGGCGGTAGATCAGCGCGCGGTAGGCGGCACGTGCCTCGATGCCGGTGACCTTCTGCTCGATGATCGCCGGCAGTAGCGACTCCATCACGGCGTCCGTCCGGCCGAAGCGGATGCCCGGAGCGCGGCGATGCAGCTCGCGAACGAGGGGGTGCCCCGGCACGAAGGCTTCCACGCGGTCGCCGTCACCAAGCAAGCGCGGCAGAGCCGCGATCGCCGACCGGGCGCCGGCTCCCCAGGCCAGCACCCGGTAACCGTCGCCGAGTGGCTCGATCCGGGTCGTGGCCGGACCTTCCGGGGTTCGCGTCGCGCGCCAGATCGTGCGTCCGTCGAAGCGGATCGTGGGATCGCCGTGGCCGTGGCGCAGCGGCGCCAGCGTCAGCGCCACATCCAGCGCGCCACGCGGCCGGTAGAGCGACTCCAGCGGCTGATCGGTGCGGTCGACGAACGCGGCGGACATCACCGCGAGTGTAGGTCCGGCAGCCAGCGCGGCTGATGGGTCCGAGGCGCTGCTCATCTCTCACAGGCCCTGCGGCGACCGTCGCCTTCGACTGGGTTGGCCACGAAGGGCCGAAGGGCCCGGTGTCAGGGAGGCGGCGCGAAGACCAGGTTCTGGCCGAGAGACCACAGCGTGGCGCTCGTGAGGCAGACCATCAGGATGGCCAGCGGCAGCTGGCTTGGAGCCTGGACCGCGGCCGGCGCGGGTGCTGCCGACCTACGGGCGCCCGACCCACTCGTAGCGGCGGCCGCTCTCCTGGCCGTGAGGCCCGCCGACCCCCGGATCGCGGCATGGCCGGCCCAGGCACCCACCACGTGGCCGAGCACGACGGCGGCGACTTGGAAGCCCCACACCAGGCTGTTCGGCAGGAATGAGATGTTCGCCTGGTACTGGAGGAAGCCGATCAGGTTCCAGCCCTGCTGGAACGGGTCCGAGAGCGCCACGAGGATGCGCTGCCCGTCCGCGAGGATGAACGTGAAGTAGTGGGCGACCAGATAGCCGAGCGCGACCGGGACGAGTCCGGCACCGATCGCGGCAAGGCCGACTCGCCTGCCAACGAGGAGCACCAGCCCTGACAGGCCGACCAGGAAGGTGGCCAGCAGCACGGTTCCGCTGACGAGGCTGGGGAAGCCGAAGATGTCGAAGAACGGGCGGGTCTGCGACGCTCCGTCGTAGAGGATGGAGCCCGTGCCAAGGGCGATCAGGACCACGCGGTCGGCGGTCCACGGCTCGCTGACCAGGCCGCTCGCGAACGGCCGGCGATGAACGCGTCCCTCCTCCGGTTCGCCCACACTCCCGAATGGCGCGAGCCGGCCGAGCAGCCCGAACCACACCGAGAACGTCTCTCCGTTCCGGCGCCAGGCGCTCTTGCCGTACTGCGCCATCCCCACGAGCGTCACCATGGTGTAGCCAATGAGCACGAAGCCGAGCACCTGGCCGCCATTCACCTTGGCCACCAGCTCGAGCCAGATGACGAAGCAGATTCCCGCGATGGCCGGCCAGATCCCCAGGCGCGCCGGGTACGGCTGCTGCTCGATGCCCTGGATGCCCGATCGTTGCAAGAGGGCGGAGCCAACGTCATGGAGTGTGCTGAAAGGATCGATCCAGCTCCACAGTGGTCCGATCAGTGCGGACACGACGGCCAGGCCCACCCAGCCGTAAACCCACAGGAAGAGGTAGCTGACGTCGGCGTCGCTCGAGCCACCGATCAACGCCTGGACCACGATCCAGAGCCAGCCAAGAAGGCCGAGTGTGCGGATGGCCAGCCGCAGCCGGCGCGGCACCTTCCGGGTTTCGGCGGGCCGCTCGTCTCGTGGTGGGCCTGGGTCGCTGATGGCGATGAAGAAGAAGCTGAGCGCGACCGCGACACCAGCTGCGCCGATGTAGGCAACCAGCGGCAGCGGCGAGTCCACGCGGCCGCTCAGCGAATGGGCCAGCGCGATCCCCGGGAACGCAACGATGGCGAGCGCCCCGGCGATCATGGCCAGAAGGACCCTGGCGCGGAGCATCACGTCAGGTCCATCCACATGGGCGCATGGTCGGACGGCAGCTTGCCCTTGCGGGCGTCGCGGTCGATCTCGGCACCCGTCAGCCGGGCCGCCAGCGGCTGCGTGACCAGCAGGTGGTCGATGCGCATGCCGAGTCCCTTGTGAAAGTTGCCCGCTCGGTAGTCCCACCAGGTGAACTTGCCGGGCTCGGGATGGAACCGCCGGTACGCCTCCACCAGGCCCCAGTCCAGCAGCCGCTGGAACGCCTCGCGTTCCGGTGCGGACGTGTGCGTCGTGCCGACGTACATCTGCGGGTCATACACGTCGAGATCGGTCGGCGCGATGTTCAGGTCACCGCCAAGGACCATGGGTTCCGCAGGATCCGCGTTGGCCTCCAGCCACGCGAGCAGACGGCCATACCAGTCCAGCTTGGCCGTGTAGAACGGAGTCCCCAGGGCTCGGCCGTTCGGAGCGTAGACACTGATGCTGCGGATGCCGTCGATTCGCGCGGCCAGGAAGCGGGCACCTTCGGCGTCCGGGCCATCACCCTGGAACCCGTAGCTGACGTCGGCGGCCGGAAGCCGCGACGCAATGGCCACGCCGTTCCAGCGGCCCTCGCCGTGGTGCGTAAGGTGATAGCCCGCCATCTGGAAGGCCATCACGGGAGCTGACTCGTCCGTCAGCTTGGTCTCCTGCATCAGCAGGATGTCCGGCTCGCGCAGTCCGAGCCACTCCTCCACGCGCTCCTGCCGCGCCTTCAGCGAGTTGACGTTCCAGGTGGCGATTCGCACGCCCCGAGCGTAGCGCGACTTTGGCGCCGGCACGCGATCAGGCCAGGTGCGCTCCCGCGGCGCGCGCCTCCGCCGCGAATTCCTGGAGTGCCTCGTCGCTGTCCACGCAGGCCGGGATCAGCGTCTGGATGCGGTGGACGCCGGCCTCGCGATACGCGGCGATGAGGTCCCTGCGCTCGGGTCCGGCCGGCGGGAGGCTGCCCTGCCAGATGTGGACCGACAGTCGCAGGGTGGCGGGGTCGCGCCCGATCTCTTCGCAGCGCGACGCGATGATCGGCCGCCATTCGCGGATCTGGTCCGGTGTGGCGCCGTCCAGGTTGAGTTCGTCGGCGAACCGTGCGGCATAGCGCCAGGTCACGTTCTGGCCATTGCCCCCGACCATGATCGGCACGCGCGGCGCCTGGAGGCCCTTGGGATTGTTGATGGCTTCCTTCACGCGTGCGTAGCGACCCTCGTACGTGGCAAAGCCGGGACGGAGCATTCGGTCGATCACCTCGAGGTGGTCCCCGAGCATGGCCAGCCGCTCCTTCGTCTCCGGGAACCCGTACCCGTAGGCAAGCCATTCGTCGCGCTTCCAGCCGGCGCCGATGCCCAGCTCCATGCGGCCGCCGCTGATGACGTCCATGCTGCTGATCATCTTTGCGGTGAGTGCCGGATTGCGGAATCCGGTGCACACGACGATGTGCCCGATGCGCACACGCTGTGTGATCGCCGATAACGCCGCGAGCGACGTGAATGACTCGAAGGTGATCTCGTCGGTGGGGCGCGGAACGGTGTGGAAATGGTCGAAGAGCCAGATCGACTCGAAGCCGAGTGCTTCCACCTGTTGCGTCACGGCGACGGTCCGCTTCCAGGCGGCGCGTGGTTCCCAACCGTCATATTCGCCGGTCCATCCCTGCGGCACGATGATCCCGATTTCCAACGCGGCGATCCTCCGGTACGAGCAGAACGCCTCGCGGCGGGTCTGCTGGAAAGGTGTCGTATCCTGACGCCGTATTCGCCGGGTTCCACCCGGAGACGTGATCGTAGCCCGTCACAGCACGAGGATCAGAATGGCAAGAATTCAACGGGTTGATTCCGGCATGATGGATGCGCCGAAGAAGCGGGCGGCAGCCGCGCAGGAGTTGACTCCCGAGCAGCGTGAGCGACAGCGGCAGCAGCGCCAATTCACGCGCCTCATCGTCCAGCTGAACGGTGTCGCAGACGTCTTCGAGGTCCGTCTCGCCAAGAACGAGAAGCCCATCACGGTGCGCCAGCGGTTGCTCCGTGCCGCGGCTGACGCGGACAAGGAAGTGGCCGTCCGACGTTCACCGAACGGCTTTCTCGTGGGTCTCATGACGCACGAGCGCCGTTCCAACCGGGGCCGCAAGAAGGTCAGCGCGGGCTGATCCAGATCTTTGGCCGGAAGGATTCCCGGCCAACGCAGCACGCGCTCCGCTTCTTCCGCGAGCGCCGTCTCCAGGTCAGCTTCGTCGATCTCGCCCAGCGGCCGCCCGCGGCCGGCGAATTACGGCGATTCATCGAGCGCTTCGGGTCGGAGCAACTCCTGGACACGGATTCGAAGGCGTACCGGGATGCAGGCCTGAAGTACCTGCGAATGGACCCTGCGGAGGTGGCGGAGCGCTTGCTGCTCAACCCCCAGCTGCTCAGATTGCCCATGATTCGGGCGGGCAACGAACTCAGTGTTGGGACTGACGAGGCAGCCTGGAAGCGGATGGTCGCGCTTGGCGCCTAGTAGGGCGTGGTGGTGGACCAGTCGAGCGTCGGGTCCGTGAGCAGGTCGTAGGCCTTCAGTTTCCTATAGGTCCCGCGCAGCACCAGCAGGGTGGTTCCCTGCTCGGCTCGGTCGCGATAGAGGACCAGGTCTGACTGGCCGTCGAAGTTGAGGTCCGCGGACTCCAGCTTGAGCTTGCCGACCGGCATCGGATCCGCTGCCGTGGCGGTCCACATGGGCGCCCGCTTGACGAGGCGGAGGCTGCCCTTGATCACGTCGATGTGCGTCCGGCCGTCCGACGCTGGGTACGCCACGAACAGATCATCCAACCCGTCCCGGTTGATGTCTCCGATCGTGCCGAGCATGCCGCTGAGCAGCAGGTCGGGCGCATCGAACCAGGTAGCGAGCGGGGCGAGCCCCGCTGCCGGCGGCGCGGAGAGCGCCGCGACGAAATGCACGCCGGTCGGCGTGGTATCCGGAACCGACACATCCTGTGCCACCAGGAGGTCCGTGGCGCCATCGCCGTTGAGATCGGCGGCCCATGCACGAGACCGTGCGGGATCGATGTTCAGCGAGCCGGTCCACCACACGACGGGCGCCGCCGGGACGCCCGTCTTGCGTTGCAGGACCACGATCAATTGCGCCTGGGGATCCGATGAAGCCGGGCTGGGCGGAAGGTCCGGCGCGGGAATCAGGATGCCCACATCCGTTCGTCCGTCGGCGTTGAAATCGCCGACCATGAGTTGCGCTTCACCGACCGGCTCGCCGAGATCGGTTCCCGGCCACCACGTCGTCGGCGCGGTGTAGTCCGCCGTGCCGTCGCTCATGGCCACGTCCACTCGAGCGCTGGTGGTGCCGGTGGCAGTCAGCGTCACCAGGTCGTCACGGCCGTCACCGTTCATGTCCGCCGATGCGCTTCCAATGAGACCGTCCGACGCAACGCTGATCGCGCTCGTCGCAGCTGGAGAGATGCCGCGCAGATTGGCCTGCTGGTAGATACGCGGAGCCAGCGCCGTGGCACTCAATCCTGTCAACGTCGTGACGTCACCCTGTGACGTGCCGATGACGTTGTTCGCGCCGGGATCCACGACTTCCAGGTGCGGATTCAGGTAGATGCGCAGAATCTGCTCGTAGTTCAGGTCGTGCGGGAACTCGGGATGTCTCGGGTCCAGTGGCGATGCGCAGCGGAGGATGCTGTGCTGATAGAGCCGGTAGCCGTCGCGTTGCTGCCCGCAGGGAACGTTCTTCCCGGCTCGGTAGCCGGTGACGAACAAGCGGCTGGTGCCGGTCGCCTGTGAGAACTTGCGCAGCGAGATATTCCACGTGGCCGCCATCGCCTGGTAGTGGATCGTGCCGGGAAGTGCGCGCGGGGGAGTGGCGTCCGGATCGTAATACTGGTCGGTGGTGTTATCGGTGACGTCATAGCAATTGCCGTCCGCGTCCACACCACCTCGATAGACGATGGTGTAGTACCAGCCATATTGCTTGACCGCGATCGCGCCGACCTTCATGGCTTCCAGCGGGTAGTAGGCGGTCCACTCGGCGGAAAGCACCCAGGCAACATAGGTGGGGAAATCCACGCTCTCAACATGTCCCGTGTCGGGGCCGTGCGTGCGCAGCACTTGAATCGTCGGGGGCGGCTGGTAGTCGCTGCGCCAGCCGGTGCAGCGCTTGTTGGTCGTGCCGTATTTGATCGCTTGGGGCGCGGTGCGCGCAAGCTCGGCAGCTCCGGCGGTCCACGGCCGTGATTCGGCCGGCTGGGGGGACCCGTCGGTGGGCGCTCGAGCTTCCGCGACCGCCGGAGCCAGGAGGGCGGCCAGGAGACCCACGATCACGGCTGTGAGCCTGGCCGCCTGGGGCAGGCGGTGCATGTGGGAAGGGTACTCACCGCAGCAAGCCCCTGCGCAGCCCACCGATGTGACTAGTGACACCTGACCTGTTGGGTGCCCGGCAAACCGACGCGGAAGCGTGCGCTACCCTTCCTGCGTGCAGGTTTCGATCGTGGGTGCGGGGTACGTCGGGCTGGTGACGGCCGCCTGCTTTGCCCGGCTCGGCAACCACGTTCGGGTGTTGGAGGTCGACGCCCAACGGGTTGAGCAGTTGCGCGGCGGCGTGCTGCCGATCCGTGAACCGGGACTTGACCAGTTGGTCGAAGAGAGCCTGGATGCCGGCCGCCTGACCTTCGACAGTGATCCGGACAGCACCCATGGAAGCCGCCTCTCCATCGTGTGCGTCGGCACGCTGGACGGAGATGGCGACTGGACGGCCGGCACGGTCCAGGCGGCGCTGGAAGCGCTGGCGCGTGACGCGGATGGACCACGCGGCATCGTGGTCCGCAGCACGCTCCTCCCGGGCACCGGCAGGAAGCTGGCCGAGACCGTCAAGGCCATCGATCCACGCATCCAGCTGGCGCTCAATCCGGAATTCACCCGCGAGGGCGCGGCAGTCAGCGACTTCATGGAGCCCGATCGCGTGGTCATCGGCGTCGAGGATCCCGCGGCACCCTCCGCGCTGCTGGACGATCTGCGGCGCCTCTACGCCCCGCTTGATGCACCGATCGTGGTCACCGACCTGACCAGCGCCGAGGCCATCAAGGTGGCCTCCAATGTCTTCCTGGCCACCAAGATCAGCTTCGCCAACGAGCTGGCGCGCCTGTGCGCCGCCATGGGTGCGGACGTCCAGTCGGTGGTGGATGGGATGGGCCTGGACAAGCGCATCGGGCGCAGCTTCCTGTCGCCCGGACCGGGCTTCGGTGGGTCGTGCTTCCCTTCCCAGTCGCGCGCGCTGCCGGACCTGGCCCGCCGCGCCGGCGTGGATGCGCCCATCATGTCCGCCCTGGCGGCTTCCAACGAGGGGCAGGCCGACTGGTTGCTCGACCGGCTGGAGAGCACGGCCAGCCGCTCCGTTGACGGCTGGCGCGTCGCGCTGCTGGGGCTCACGTTCAAGGCAGACACGGACGATTTGCGCGAGTCGCCGGCCCTGCAGCTGGCGCGCCGCCTCGTGGCCCGAGGCGCGTCGGTGGTCTGCTTCGACCCACTGGCCACCGCGGCCGGCGTCGCGGCGTTGCGCGCCGAAGGCCTGGACGTCACCGCGGCCGACTCCGCGGAGGCCGCCTGCAGCGCCGCCGATGCCGTGGTCGTGGCCACCGAATGGCCGCAGTTCCGACTGCTCGAGTGGCAGGCGATCGCCCGGCAGATGCGCGGCACGTTCGTGGCGGACGCCCGGCACGTGGTGGATGTCGATGAGGCGTCGCGCGCCGGGCTCACGGTCATCGCCCTGGGTGTGGTCGCCAAGCCTGCGGCCGTCCTGGCGGCCGTGGAGGATCCGGCGGTCGCGGCCGCACCGCTGGTCGTGACGGCTCCGCGGTGACTGCGGCACCTCGGGAGGCGGCCACTCTTCCGTTCAGCGCCGCGCCGCCCGTCCCGGCTTCTCCCTTTTCGATGGCCGATGTCGCGCGGACCAGGCTCCCCGTGGACCAGGCCAGCATGCTGCCGCCCCGGTCCTTCCATGCCGAAGATGTGTTCGCATTCGAGCAGGCGGCCTGGTTCGGTCGAGACTGGGTCTGTGTCGGGCGGGAGGAGGACGCGGCCGCGGCCGGCGAGTACTTCCTGGCCCAGGTGGCCGGCGAGAGCGTCATGGTGGTGCGCGGCCAGGACCTCCAGCTGCGGGCGTTCCACAACGTCTGCCGGCACCGCGGCTCGCGCATCCAGACGGACGAGCGCGGACGCGTCGTGCGCTTCCAATGTCCGTACCACGCCTGGACTTACGACCTGGCGGGAACGCTCCAGCGTGCAGCGCACACGGACGCACTGGTGGACTTCGTCCCGGAGCACAACGGGCTGGTGCCGGTGCGCCTGACGACCTGGCTGGGATTCGTGTTCCTCACCCTCAACCCGGCCGCCGAGCCACTCGACGATCAACTGGCCGGTCTCGCGCGCGTCATCGCCCAGTTCCCGGTCGCAGGGCTGCGCCGTGGCCGGCGCATCGACTATGAAGTCCGCGCCAACTGGAAGGTGATCGCCGAGAACTACAGTGAGTGCTATCACTGCCCGGGCGTCCACCCGCAGTTGAACAAGCTCACGCCGTATGACCAGGGCCAGAACGTCGAATCGGACGGCCCATGGGCCGGAGGTTGGATGGAGCTGGTCGGGGATGCGGACACCATGTCGGTGGACGGGCATACCCACGGGCGGCCACCGCTGCCGGGTCTCTCGGCGGCAGACGAGCGGCGCATCTACTACTTCGTGGTGTGGCCCAATCTGTTGATCAGCCTCCATCCGGATTACGTCATGACGCACCAGGTCTGGCCGGTGGAACCCGGCCGTTCGCGCGTCATCTGCGAGTGGCTCTTCGATCCGCAGGTCATGGCGCAGCCGGGCTTTGACCCCTCGGATGCGGTGGAGTTCTGGGACATGACCAATCGCCAGGACTGGCGCGTCTGCGAGCTCCAGCAGCAGGGCACAGCGTCCGCCGCCTACACCGCCGGCCGCTACTCGTTGATGGAGGACATGGTCCACGCGTTCGATCTGATGTGCGCCGACCGGTATGCCGCGGACGGCGTGGTGACACGTTTCGCGCCGCGGCACGACAAGTGGCGGGATCCCGCCCGCGCCAGGAAGTCCGGCGCCGCGGGCCGCGCGCCCGCGAGTGCCGCCAGCACCGCCGGCATTGCGAAAGGACGACCATGACCGACGTCGGTACCTTCTATGACGTCATGGGCACGTCCGACGCCAAGATCATCCTGGACGGCTTCGATCGGAACTGGAGCGACGAGCAGATCGCCGACGCCCTGACCAAGGGCCACCAGGGCGGCCGCATCAAGACGGAAGAGGAACGCGACCGCTTCTACCGCTCGGCCCTGCTGGCCCTGCCCCGATGTCGCAACGATGCCTGGGGCTCTGGCTCAGCCTGGACCAACATCGACTGAGCCGCGCCTCCGCCACCGGCGGGGCACCAGCCGAAGAGTGACCACGCCCGCGGCGGCGCCCAGCAGATCCCAGCCGACGTCGACGAGGTGCCCTGTCCGTTGTGGCACGTACGTCTGGTGGACCTCGTCCGACACGCCGTAGAGCACGGCCAGTGAGATGGCGAGCACGGCGTGGCGCCACGTCCAGCCATTTGGCGCTCCCCAGCTGAGCGCCCGCAGCAGGGCCATGGCCAGCACCGCATAGACCACCACGTGCGCCACGTGCCGGATCGGGCCGTCCACGCCGGGGTCGTCGCTGACACGCAGCCCCGGTTGCGCCGAGAAGGCGAAGATCAGCCCCATCCACACGACCACCGGGCCCCACGCGCGTACGATTCGCGCCATAGAGGTCGGCGGCTGGGTCGGGAACTGGCCATGCTCGCTGCCCGTCATCCGGCTGGATGCTACCCGCGTTCCACCGGCAGCCCAAACCGGTTCATCGATCGGAGGAGTGAGATGAGTGGTGGCGGCTTGATCCGGCGTTCGATGCCGTTCGGCGCCGCGTTCCTGGTGTCGGCTCTGTTCGTGGCCTGCAGCAGCGCTGCCTCGTCGACGGCTGCGCCGGCGCGCAATGGCGACGAGGAGCCGGCGGTCGGCCAGCCGGCCCCAGCCACCGCCGCACCCGTGGCCGGCGCAACCGGCGGGGACGCGTCCGTCCCGGGAGATGCCGGCCTCTACATCGTGCGCACCGGAACCCTGGAGGTGGAGGTTCCGGACGTGGATGCGGCCGTGAACAAGGGCCGCGACCTGATCACGGCCGCCGGTGGCTACGTCTCGGCGTCCAACGAGACGACCAAGGGCGACCAGCACCTGGCCACCATCACCTACCGCATCCCGGTGGACAAGTGGCAGGACACCATCACAGCACTGCGCGCCGTGGGCACGCGCGTGATCGGCGAGACCACGCAGGCGGACGAGGTGACCGCACAGGTGGTCGACCTGAATGCCCGGATCGACAACGCCCGGGCTTCGGAAGCCTCCATTCGCGAGATCATGTCGCGCGCCGGAACCATCACGGACGTGCTGGCGGTCCAGTCGCAGCTCCAGTCCGTGCAGGACGACATCGAGCGCATGGTCGCGCAACAGCAGGACCTGACCGGCCGAGCCGCCCTCGGCACGCTCGCCGTGAGCTGGGAGACGCCGGTGGTGGCGGCGGTGCAGGAGGTCCAGAGTGGCTGGAACTTCGGCCAGGAGATCGACCGCGCGCTCGCGCAGACGGTCAACGCCGGCCAGGCCCTGGCCAGCCTGCTGATCTGGGTCGTCCTCGTGGGCGTGCCGGTCTTCGGCCCCATGATCCTGATCGCGCTGCTGGTGCTCTGGTTCTGGCGGCGATACCAGCGCCGTCACCCTCGGCCCGCCTATGCGACCTGGGCGCCGGTGCCCGGCGGTTACGTGCAGGCCGCTCCGGCCGCACCGGTCGGTTGGTATCCGCAACCGTCGACCACGCCACCCGCCGGCTCCGGTCCAGTCGAGCCGAACGGCGACGCTTCGGGCCCGTCGAGCGGGCCGGATGAAGGCACGCCAACCGCCTGAGAGGATCAGATGGCGGGAGCCGCCACCTCCGCGTGAGGCGCCCTGGCGCTGGCCATGCCACGGAGCGGCAGTTCCGGCAACGCCACGGTGACGACGGGAAGCGAGACGTCGACGAGCGTGGCCAGGCGGCCCATCGGCAACGAACCGAGCTGCTCCCTCAACATGAGCACGTGCAGGTTGGTCTTGCTGACCGAGCGCTCGTTCCAGACGTGCGCCACGGCGCGGCGCTGGTGCGCCATGACCGGCCCGTCGTCGAGAATGTCCTCGACGAGGTCCTCCCTCTCGGGTGGGTCGTCCGTGCCGCCGACCGTGGACGCGGCCTGGGTCGGGATGATTAATGGCATACGAAGCATTCTGCTCACATGAATGATTGTGTCAAGACGGATCGTTTCGCCAACCTAAGCACTGAGGAGTAGACATCGTGCGATTCGCACTCATGACGGAACCGCAACAGGGGCTGTCCTACGCGGATGTCCTGGCGCTGGCACAGGCCGCGGAACTCGCCGGCTTCGAAGCCTTCTTCCGCTCCGACCACTACACGAGCTTCCCGGGTGAGGCCGGTAAGCCGACGACGGACGCCTGGGCCACGCTCGCGGGCCTTGCTCGAGAGACCTCGCGCATCCGGCTCGGGGCGCTCGTCTCACCGATCACGTTCCGTATTCCCGGCTCGTTCGCCAAGGTGGCCATGACGGTCGATGAGATGAGCGGTGGTCGCGTGGAGGTGGCGGTTGGCGCCGGCTGGAACGATGCGGAGCACGCCAGTCATGGCATCCCCTACCCGTCCGATCGCGAGCGTGTCGACATGCTCGAGGAGGAGCTGCAGATCCTGCTCGGCTTCTGGGACCAGCCGGACGGCTGGTCGTTCGAGGGCGCGCACTGGCAGGTCCGTGACGCCAAGCTGCGTCCGCGCGACCGCTCGAGCTACGCGAGCGCCGACGGGCGAACGCGCCCCAACCTGATCGTCGGGGGCTCTGGGCGGCCGCGGACGCTCCGGCTGGCGGCCCGCTACGCCGACGAATACAACATGAGCTCAGCGAGTGCCGAGGAGACCAGCGACGCCTTCGGCCGCCTGGCCGGGCTGCTCCGTGAGGAGGGCCGGGACGCGGCCGCGGTGACGCGCAGCGCGATGCTCGGGGTGCTCGTCGGCCGGACCCAGGCGGAGGTTCTGGAACGCACCGCTGAGCTGTTCAAGGCCTTCGGACAGTCGAGCGGCGATCCGGAGGCGTGGCTCGAGGCGCGGCGTGACCGTTGGCTGGTGGGGACGCCGGACCAGGTCCATGCGCGTCTCCAGCCCTACATCGACGCCGGTGTGGAGCGGGTGATGCTCCAGACGATGATTCCCTGGGACCTCGACCACGTGAAGGTGCTCGGCGAGGTGTTCCTCGGCTAGGACAGGCGCCCGATTCGGCCCACCGGCCAATAGCGGAACCAGGGCCGGCCGCGCACCGACGACGGGGCGATCGAGCCGAAGGCACGGGAGTCGGTCGATGCATCGGGTGCGTCGCCCAGCAACTCCAGGCTGCCGTCCGCGGCCACGGAGCCGACACGCTTGATCAGCAGGCGAGCCGGCTCACGGGGATCCGATGCCAGCACCAGGTCCGCCGGCGACGGCGCCCGTCCGGTGTAGGCGTCGGGGTCGACAAGCAGCCAGTCGCCCGCTTCGAGGGCCGGCTCCATGCTCTGTCCCTGGACGGCCACGCGGCCGTCCCACGACCGCCGCAGGCGTTCGATCGGGGGGCCGATCAGCGGCCACGCAGCCAGCAGCCCTACGAACGCGATGCTGAGGCCGATGAAAGTGAAGGCCGCCGCACGAGCGGCCCTCACGGCCATGGAAAGGTCAGGCGGCCTGCAGGCGGGTGGTGGCCGGGCCGTTGGTGGCGCGCCACATCTCGTCGATCTTGTCGATCAGGTCCAGCAGCTTCTGGGCCTCGGCGATGTCGACCGTCCGCTTGACCTGGGAGGCCTGCTTGGATGCCTTCCAGCAGGTGTCGTGCAGGTCCGGGAACTTCTCGACGTGCTCCGGCTTGAAGTAGTCGTGCCACATCACGTCGATGTGGTGCTTGGCGAGCTCCGCGCGCTCCTCCTTGACGCCGATGCAGCGGGCGCGGAAGAGGTCGTCCGTCGACTCGTGATACTTCTGGATGATCTTGTAGCAGGACTCGGCCTCGATGCGCGCCTGTGCCGGGTCATAGACGCCGCAGGGGATGTCGCAGTGGGCGTGAGCCGTGGTCCTGGGTGCCAGCGCTCGCAGCAGTCGGTTCATCCGGGTACTCCTTCGGTTGGTGACTCGCGCCGATTGTGCCACTGCCGCGGCTCCGCGCTGCCCACGCGGGCGGGTGGCCCCATTTCGGCCGTCTCACAAATGCGCGCGGGGTTCAGTGGCCGAAGATCAGGGTGGGCGCCGCGAGCGTGATGGAGAGCAGCGTGATCGCCACCGTGGCGCGCTCGCGGCCAAGTCGCGAGACCACCAGCGCGCCCGGGATCATCGGCGCGATCGACGCGGCGAAGAGCGGCAGGATCAGCCAGAAGTCCGGCTGCACGCTCTGGAACGCCGACTGCGCCGTGAGGTAGCCGACAACGGCGGCAGCGGCCATGAAGACGCGGGCGAACAGGGACGAGCCGATGGCCTGCTTCGGATCGATCCGGGACAGGATCAGCATCTTCACCCCCAGCGGACCCCAGCCTGCGCCCGAGATGCCGGACGCGAATCCGGCGCTCAGGCCGATTCCGGTGACCCGGGCGCGCGGCACATCGCCTTCCTCCCGGACCCTGCCGAGCCCACCCCAGTGGAGGGTCGCCAGCACGATCGCCCCGACGATCACGATCAGCCCGGCCACGAAGCGTGCAATGACGTCCTTCGGCAGGAGCGCGGCAAAAAACGGGCCGATGAAGGCCCCGATCACGCCGCCGATGACCAGCGGCACGAACACCGAGCGGGAGAAGTTGCCCAGCCGGTAGTGCGAGCCGGCGGCAAGCGGAATCACCAGCACTTGCAGGAAGAGGGACAGCGCGGCCGCGAACCGCGCATCCACGCCGAGCAGCAGCAGGCCGGGTACCAGCACGCCGCCGTAGACGCCGATCGCGGTCGAGGAGAGGCCCGCCGCCAGGGCGACCAGGCTTGCCAGGACGATCACGGGACGCTCGGAGACGGGCGCCGCCGCCAGCGTGCCCGCGATGAGGATGACGCAGATCACGGGCAGCCCGATGCCGATGCGGATCGTGCGGACGGACATGCCGGTCCGCGACGCGATCATCGCGATGCGGCCGGAGATGACGGGTGCGGGGGTTGGGGCGATGGCCGGCGAAGAGCGGCCGGTCTCGGTCACGTGGGTATACTACGGGACCGCCCGACGACTTCCAGCTTGTCTATGTGCAAGGTAGTGAACCCCCCGTGAAGCGCCCACCGCAACCTCGGCTGCCTGCCTCCCGATGATCACCTCGGAGCAGAGCGTCGACCGCGCACTCAAGCGCGGCCTGACCCACCTGGACGCCCTGGAGGCGGAATCGGTCTTCATCATGCGTGAGGTCGCGGCCGAGTTCGAGCGACCGGTGCTGCTCTTCTCCGGCGGCAAGGACTCCATCGTGCTGCTGCGCCTGGCCGAGAAAGCCTTCCGGCCCGCGCGCTTCCCCTTCCCGATCATGCACATCGACACCGGCCACAACTTCCCCGAGGTGCTGGAGTTCCGCGACCGGCGCGTGGCGGATCTGGGCGAGCGCCTGATCGTCGCGTCCGTGCAGGAATCGATCGACAAGGGTCGCGTCCGCGAGGAACCCGGCAACCCGTCGCGCAACCGGCTCCAGACCACCACGCTGCTGGACGCGATCCTGGAGCACCAGTTCGACAGCGTCTTCGGCGGTGCCCGGCGCGACGAGGAGAAGGCACGCGCCAAGGAACGCGTCTTCTCGCTGCGCGACGCGTTCGGGCAGTGGGAGCCCAAGTCGCAGCGACCGGAACTCTGGAACCTCTACAACGGCCGCATCAGCCGCGGCCAGCACATGCGCATCTTCCCCATCTCCAACTGGACCGAGATGGACGTCTGGCAGTACATCGAGCGGGAGAACCTGGAGGTCCCCTCGATCTACTACGCCCACGAACGGGACGTCTTCCGGCGCGATGGCATGTGGCTCTCCACCAGCCCGTTCCTGCCCAACGGCCCGGACGAGACGGTGGAGCGCATGGTCGTGCGCTATCGGACGGTCGGGGACATGACCTGCACCGGGGCGGTCAGCTCGCCGGCGGCGACGGTGTCCGAGATCATCCTGGAGGTCGCCGCGGCGCGGATCACGGAGCGCGGCGCCACCCGAGCGGACGATGCGTTCTCCGAGACAGCCATGGAAGACCGCAAGCGCGAGGGCTACTTCTAGCCGTGGACCTGTTGCGCTTCTCCACGGCCGGATCCGTCGACGACGGCAAGAGCACCCTGATCGGCCGCCTGCTGTTCGACTCCAAGGGCATCTTCGAGGACCAGTACGCGGCCATCGAGCGCACCAGCCGGCGGCGCGGCTACAGCCAGGTGGACCTGGCGCTGCTCACGGACGGGTTGCGTGCCGAACGGGAGCAGGGCATCACCATCGACGTGGCTTACCGCTACTTCGCCACGCCGCGCCGCAAGTTCATCATCGCGGACACGCCGGGGCACGTTCAGTACACGCGCAACATGGTCACCGGCGCGTCGACCGCGGACCTGGCCATCGTGCTGGTCGACGCCCGCAAGGGCGTGCTGGAGCAATCGCACCGCCACGCCTTCATCGCCGCGCTGCTGGGCATCCCCCACCTGATCGTGGCCATCAACAAGATGGACCTGGTGGCCTACAGCCAGGAGGTCTACGAGCGGATCCAGACCGAGTTCGCCGACTGGGCCGCCAAGCTGGACGTCCATGACATCCAGTTCATCCCCATCTCGGCACTCCACGGGGACAACGTGGTCACGCGCTCCATCGCCATGCCCTGGTACCAGGGGCCGTCGCTGCTGTACCAGCTGGAGAACGTCTACATCGCGTCCGACCGCAACCTGATCGACGCGCGCTTCCCAGTCCAGTGGGTGATCCGGCCGCAGACGGACGAGCACCACGACTACCGCGGCTATGCCGGCCAGATCGCCGCGGGCGTGTTCCGCAAGGGCGATGAAGTGACCATCCTTCCGTCGGGCAAGCGCACGCGCATCAAGCGCATCGAGACGTTCGACGGGGAGCTGCTGGCCGCCGGGCCGCCCCTGTCCGTGGTGATGCTGCTGGAGGACGACCTGGACATCTCGCGAGGCGACATGATCTGCCGCCCGCACAACCAGCCGAAGGTCGCCACGGAGCTGGACGCGATGATCTGCTGGATGGCGGACGCGCCGTTGCGCAAGGGCGGCCGGTATCTCCTGAAGCACACCACGCGGACCGTCAAGGCCGTGGTCGACGACCTGCGCTACCGCATCGACGTGAACACGCTGCACCGGGACCAGGACGCCACGGAGCTGGGCCTCAACGAGATCGGGCGCGTCCGGCTGCGCACCAGCAGCCCGCTGCTTCTGGACGAGTACGACCTGTCGCGGACCACCGGCGGCTTCATCCTCATCGACGAAGCAACCTCCGATACGGTCGCGGGCGGCATGGTGGTCCAGGCGGGTCCGGAGCAGCAGATGCAGCCCGGGCACCTGGAGCCGGCCGAGACCTTCGAGGCGACCGGCGACGGCTCCGGGCGCGGAGAGCGGACCGCAGCCTGACCCCCCTAGACTACGAAACGTGAGGGGTCCAGACGTGAACGGCGGCTCCAGACCGCAAGCCTGCCCATTCGTGGCGTTCGATGACGACCGCGACCGCCGCTCAGAGGCTCCGGATCCGCGCCACCGCTGCTTCGCGGTGCCCAACCCGGAGCCACGCGCGATCGCTCACCAGCAGGCCTACTGCCTGACGCCCAACTTCCCCTCGTGTGCCTTCTTCATGGACTGGGCCGGGCGGGCGGCCGCCGCACCCCTGGCTGGCAGCGGCGCGGGATTCGGTGCTGCACCGGCCACCGGCGGCGGATATGACGCGTACGGGCCTCCCGGTGGGCAGGCGGCGGACATCGAGTCGCCGGAAGCGGCGGACCCGGGGGGCCGCCAGTGGGCCGCGCCACCTCCATGGGTGGGTGATCCCGACGTCCGTGCGACCGAGCAGCCTCCCCAGGCATGGTCCCCGCCGGTGCCACCTTCCACCCAGGCCGCGGTGCCTCCGCAGAGCCCGCCACAGCCGTGGTCGCCGCCGCCTTCCCCCCAGCCCTTGAATCCGGCAGTGCCGGAGCAGCTGGTCGCGCTGCCGGAGCCGGAAGAGCCGGAGGACGATCGCGACTACGACCTGTCCGGAGACGCCCCTATCCCCGGAATGGAGTCGACGGTTCCAGCGGCGCCGGCGGTTGGGGCCGCGACCCCCGCCGCCAACCCGGACCCGGGCATGCTGCCGGTGCCCTCGGAGGCATACCCGGAGGACGAGCCACACGCTCCGGACCAGGTCCCGACGCTGGCGCCGTTGTCGCCCTTCGCGCCCGCGCCGCCCTTCGCGCCCGCGCCGCCCTTCGCGCCCGCGCCGCCCTTCGCGCCCGCGCCGCCCAGTGTGCCTTCCACCCCTGAGGCCTCGTCCTTTGCGGCGCCGGCCTCCGCGGCAGTCCTGGGTACCCCACCGCCGCCGGTCGGGCGTCCACCTGCCGCGCTGCCGCCTACTTCGGACGTGTCATCCGCACCCGGCGCGCCATCGGCATACGGCTGGACCCCGGAGGAGGCTCCGCCGACTCCGCGGTACGCGCCGACGGGCCCTGAAGCGTGGTCGAATCCCGGCAACGTCATCGGCTCCATGCCGGACGACCTGGATCCCGGCCCCGTTCCACCCGAGCCCCGCTCCCGGCTGGCCGGCCGCCCGATCGATGCGAGCGGTCAGCCGCGGTTCACGTCCCAGGCCCGCCAGCCGGTCAAGAAGAAGACCGACGGGGAGTGGTCCCAGCCCCGCCGGTTCGAGGCGTACCCCAAACTCGGCGGGCGCATGCGGTTGGGTCGTTTCTCCCCGGTGTTGGTGGGCGCCTTCGCGATCGCGATCGTGGCCCTGCTGCTGTTCCTCCTGCCCGGCATGCTCGGCGGCGGCGCAGCGCCGCGTGCATCTCACACGCCGGCGGTGGCCACGGCAACCCCGATCCCGACGCCGACACCCGTACCGACGCCGCAGACCTACACCGTGAAGGGCGGCGACACGCTCAGCGGCATCGCCAAGAGTCTGGGCGTCTCCGTCGACCAGATGGCCTGCTTCAACGGCATCGCCACCAAGGACATCAACAAGATCTCGATCGGACAGGTGCTGAAGGTTCCGCCTGCCGACTACAGCTGTCCGGTGAAACCGACCCCGACCAAGAAATAGCGCCCCGGCGGTAACAGGGCGCCGGCGCGTCTGAGGCCGGAACCGCTAGCGCGGCGCCAGGTTGATGGCGGTGATCTTGCCCGCCTCCACGCGGAACGTGGCATCAAGGTGCGTGGACGGGGCGCCGGGGCGCACGACCAGCAGGTCCGCCTCGTACGTGTTGCCGGTCTCCCGCACCTCACCCGGAATCATCCGCAGGCCGCGATCGCCGCGCAGGAACCACCCGCCGACCCGCTCGACGCCGCGCAGCGTCTGCACGCTGTCCCCGACGTGAATGCGCATCTCCGTCGATTCCGCCATGAGCCCGACCGCGCCGGCCTTGTCGCCGGCGTTCAGCCGCTCGAAGAAGTCATCCATCGTCTCGACTGCACCCATGCCCCGAGTCTATCGTCAAGGGCGCCAGTCCTGTTTGCTTGCAGAGCGCCGCCGGCGCCAGACAATGACGAAGGCGGCGATCGCGGTGATAGCGACGATCGCAATGAAGCCGGCGGCGATGGGTATGCCCGCTGACGGCGATTCCGCGGAGTCGGGACCGGGCGTGGCGGAAGCTCTGGGCGAGGGCCCAGTCGCCGGCGGGGGAATCGGAGAGGGAGGAGACGAGAGTCCAGGCGTCGGCACCTGCGTCGGACTCGGGGCAGGCGTCCTCCCTGGATTGGTGCTCGTGCTTGGGCCTGGTGACGGCACTGGGCCGTGGCTTGGCGCGGGCCCATTTGCGATGAGGACGAAGTCGCCGAATGTGGTGACGTTCGCGAATCGCATCGTGCCGCCGGCCGCCTGGGACTTCAGCCGCTGCCACGACGTCCCATCGAACCGCTCGATCGTCGTGGGGCCGTCGCCGGGAACACCGCGCAGGATGATCGATGCCTGGATGCCAGGCTTGAGCGGCACGGCCCGGCCGTCGTCGGTCATGAACGTAACGTGGTACGCATTCCCGACCAGGTGCGAGCCGCGAGGTGCGGGTGCGTCCGGAGCGATGGGCGAGATCGAAACGAGGAATCGAGTCGCCCCGGGAGGCGCGACGAACGAGCCGCGCGGCGCGTAGATCTGTGCCTGCGGAGGCTCCTCCAAGGTCGAGGCGATGAGGTCCGGGATCCGGCCCTTCCGATCGAGGCTGAGACGGTCGCTGAAAGAGGTGGGATCGCCGAGCTGCCCGGGCAGGGGATCCAGGTAGCGATACGGATCCTCCGGGATGTATCCGTCGTAGACGGGCAGGCCTGCGGTGGGATGGATGAGGTGAGCCGCAACGATGAGCACGAACGCGACGGCCAGGACCAGGCCGCCGCGGACCGAGCGCGCGGACGCCCTACGCCGCCTGATCGCAGCCTGGACCTCGCGAAATCGCATGCTCACAGCCACCACGCGGCCACGTCGGCGAGCGCATGCGCGACGGTTGGTGCGAGAACGCCGCCGGTTGCAACCCGCAGTCCGCCCAGCCACAGGCCCACCGCGAAGTCCAGCGGGACCACGCTCCAGCCATAGAACGGCACGTGCATCAAGGCGAACGCGATGCTGGTGAAAAGGAGTGTTGCGCGGAGGCCGACCACCGAGGCGCACGCGTCGAAGAGGGCTCCACGCAGCAGGAACTCCTCGGCAGCAGCGACCGCCAGCGTGACCACGATCCACAGGCCGAACCCGACACCAAATCCGGCGGCAGGTGACAACGGTCCACGGACCGGATCAAGGAATCGCAGCGCAACGGGCACGGCCACGAGCACGGTGCCGCCGAGGGTGCCGATCGCCACGGCTCGCAGACGAGACGCGTGCAGATGTCCCTGCGCCGGCATCACCTGGACCGCCGCCGTGGCGGCCCGCGTACCTGCCGCGACCGCCACCAGGAGCACCGCGAAGGCGATGCCGTCGAAGCCTTTCGGGAGGAGTGGCGAACGAAGCATGGCCGCGCGAACCGCGATCGCCGCGATCAGGCCAAACGCCGCGAAACCCGTGGCGCGAAGCGCGGCCACCCTGTCCACGACCAGCCGCGCGGCCGCCATCGTGCTCATCGGGACAGGGGCACGTCGGCGATCTGGCCGGTCGCGAAGGACTGCGGCCACACGACCACGTCGCTATCCGGCGCCTGCCACTGCCAGATCATCCCGATCGCTCGTTCGTTCTGGCCCAAGGTCGACGGGTCGGATGAGAAGCGCAGACCGGCGCCGTTGGGCAGAGATCCAGCGGGCAGGTCGATAGCCCGAGCCGCGGCCGCGATCGACGCCACGTCAACACTTCCCTGCGCCGACGCGGCCGGAAGCACGTCGTGCATCAGTGCCCATGCGGCGGTAAAGCCGGACAAGGCCTCTTCCAGGGCCGAGTTTCCGGTCAATTCCCAACTGTCGGACGGCGTGGCCCAGGACGAGGTCGGTGCCGGCGGCTCTGATGCTCCCGATGCCGCCGTGCTCGCTTCCCAGCCGGCCTCGAAGGTTTCATAGACCGCGTAGGCGTCGGGCGACAGTGACTCGGGATCGAAGCCGCCGGCCGGTCGATCGGAGCCGAAGATGCCCACGACGTCCCGACCCAACGGCGTGGCGAAGTCCGGCACGCACTCGGCCATGGTCGTGCCGATCAGCGCGCCGACCTGGAGGCCCGCTTTCAACATCGCACGGCGAAAGGCGATCCCGTCCGGGATGTGGGAGGCCAGGATGAGCACATCGGGACGAGATGCGGCCAGACGCCGCATCAGGTTCGCGAACCGCGGCGCCGCCAGGTGGTATTGCTCGCGAGCGACCACCTGCATCCCGAGTGCCGAGGCGGTGCGGTCCGCCGCGGTCGCCACGGACGTGGCGTAGTCGTCGTCCGCGTGCACGATGGCAATGCGCAGGTCGGTCACGGCCCGGCCGAGCCGCGACGCGAGCTCCGCTGCCGCGAAGTCGGCTGAGTTGGTCCCGAGGTTCGAACCGCTCGCGCCGACGCGGAAGACCAGCGGCAGATCGCGAGCGGTCAGGCGATCGGCAACGGCACCAGATTCCCAGTAGACCATGCCGCGCGCTGCTGCAGCGGCGCTCACCGGGATGGACAACTCGGATGAATACGTGCCAATGACCACGGCGTCGCCGCTTGCTTGCAGCCCGGCCAGCACGTGGTCAGCGTCACTTGCCGAATCGAGCTGACGAACATCCAGGACGATCGGACGTCCCGCCACGCCACCCGCGGCATTGATTGCGTCCGCGGCGATCTGGACGCCCCGGAGGGAAGCCGCTGCGAGCGCTCCCGCGTCGCCCGTCATGGGGAACACCGCGCCGATCCGGATCGGAGGCGCCGAGGTTGGCACAGAGCTTGGAATGGCTTGTGTCGATGCGACGCCCGGTGTGCCCAGGCGGAGCGGATTCGCCGGCGAGGCCGCAGCCAGGTTTGGGGCGGCGGTCGCCACGGCAGACGGCTGTGGCGCCGATGACATCGAGACCAGCGCGACACCGCCGGCGCCGAGCGCCAGGATCAGAACGCCGACCGCACCGCGCCGACGAAGACCGTTCCGTGTTTGCATGCGATTTCGCTCCGTTCGTCAGTGCACCGTGAACAGGACCACGTCCGACCACACGCGCGGGTTGAACGGCGCGTGGTCGGCGGCCACGAATTCGGCCTTGAGCTGATACGTCCCTGGCGTGACCGGCAGGTCCTGCTCCAGCGAGTAGTTCATCGAGACCAGCACGCCGTCGACGTAGAGGTGGATGTGACCGTGGCTTGGATCGATTGCGGTCGTGGTCGCCTGGACGATCTGCGCGTTCTGGAGTGAGATGACCACGTGGACGGACGAGCCCGTGACCACCGCATCGTTGGTCGGCGAAACGATGGCGACCACCGCCGGTGACGTCGGCCGGCCGGTTGCGGCCGCCGTGCCGGACGGGGAGGCCAACGCGTTGGTCGCCGCCGGACCGATCGAAGTCGCCGGCGAACCGATGGCCTGGTCGACGCCGGTCACCGGCACGGAAGTGGGTGCAGGACTGCCAGCACACCCTGAGAGAAGCCCCACGGCCACGATCAAGGCACCACGAGCAGTGCCCAACCGTTGGCGGCGAGGAAAGGGCGACCCGGGTGTCACGGCGTCACCGTGACCGTCAGATCGGCATCGAGCGGCGACCCGTCGGGGGCCGGACCCGCGACCTCGATCTCGTAGCTGCCGGCGGTCAACTGAGCCGTGCCAACGAAATGGCCAGGCTCCAGCATGCGCACCGGGAGCAACCCTGCTTCGTCAGTTCCCTGCGATGTGGCCGGCGGCACGGACGCTCGATTCGCAGTCGTGACCGTGATCGTCGCGCCGAGCACTGGCAGCTCGTTTCCGCTGGCATCGAAGAAGGTCGAGTGCACGTCGTTGCTCCCTGCTGTTCCGGGGTCGAGATAGACCTGAACGCTGCGTCCAGCACCCAGGTGAACCGTGTAGATGGTCGGCGTCCCCGGCTGGCTGTCGACGTCGACCTGCTCGGCCGGCGGGTGCACGCGGACGGTCAGCGGCACCTCGACCGAAGCAACACCGCGGTTGATGAGCGCCGTGACGCTCCAACTTCCGCCGAGGGACAGGTTCGCGCCCTGGGCGCTGAAGCCGCCGGCGGCCTGCGGCACCAGCTGGAGCGTCGAGCCGCCCAGGTCTGGTCGTGACGGCAAGCTGAAACGCAGCGTGACGTCCGATGCGCTCACCGCCGCGCCCGAATCGAAATCCGTGACCGCAGCCTGGAAAGCGTTGAAACCAACGGCACCGGGGAGAATCGACAGGCTGATCCGAAGCGAGTGGCCGAAGTCATTGCCACTCACCTGAACCGCGGCGGGACCCGCGCCCTGGGACGCGCCATCGGCTGCCAGCTCCACCGGAGGGGCCACGTTGACCAGGGCTGCCGTTGCCAGGATCACTCCTGCAGCCACGGTCAACTCGAAGGTGCCGATCCGGCGGACGGACGCGCCAGCGTCTCCACCGCGCGGCACGTTTCGGAAGTGGTTGACCGCGCCGAGCACCGCCAGACCGGCCACGAGCGCCGACTTGAGCAGGAGCAGCCGCCCGAAGTCCGTATCGACCAGGTCCTGCAGCGAGCGGAGTTCAGCGACGGCACGCAGCAGGCCCGTGAGGACCACGGCGCCGAGGGAGATCGTGGCCAGCCGCGAAAAGCGCCGGATGAGCGTGCCGCGGACATCCACCGGCGCGCCGCGGAGGCCGGCGACCAACGCCGTCAGTCCGCCGATCCAGACACCGGCAGCGATCCCGTGCACGGCCTGCACAGGGGCGTTGAGCAACGGCAACGCTCCGGCCGCGGCATGGCTGGCGAGCACGTCGGCGAGCATGGCCCCCGCGCTGCCGCCGACCACCAGGAGCCAGGCCCAACGCCTGGTCCGAGCGCGATCCGTGTGTTGGCGCCAACGCCAGACCAGGGCCAGGCCGACAGACGCCACGACCAGCGGCACCAGCCGGGTCAGTGCCGTGGCACCGAGTGACGACGCGAGGGCCTGGGACGAGTCGATGCCCGCGTCGGTGGCCTGGGCGATGAGGATGCCTGCGGCTCCCACCGCCGCGGCCAGGAGACCCACGGCAACCAGGCTGGCGCCGGTTGCGGTGGGCACGCGGAAGACCACCAGCTCGGCGACTCCCACACCCAGCACCAGGATCACGCCGGCCAGGAAGAGCCAGCGCACCAGGATCGCGTCCAGGGACGGGCCACCCTCTCCGCTGGTCGCAGGGGCGGCGGCGGTTGAGCCACCGGGCGCGACCGCAGGCACGATGGCCCCGACGCCGAACGCGAAGGTTCCGCTGGCCAGGTGGCCATCCACGGCCGAGACGGTCCGCCACGCGACGGTGTAGACGCCGGCTTCCAGCGGGCCGAGAGGCACCGTCATCGAGAGTGGGTCGCCCGAGACGGTCGAGCCGGGTGCCGTGGTCCGTGAGGCGCCGCTGGCATCGAGGACGCGGATGGAGGAAAGCCTGGGGTCCGGACTCTCACCGAAGCGGATCGTGACGCTCTGCGGTGCGCTGGGCAGGTCGGCGTTGGGCGCCGGATTGGATGACTGCGGGAGCGCGTGAGCTCCCGCAGTCACAGGCAGGAACAGGAAACCGAGCACGACCAGAACCGCTGCCGCGCGTGGGTTGCCCGCCGCCCCAAGCAGCCTCACCCTCCCGTGGGCCTCCGCCGCATCCGCAGCGCCAGCCCGAGCGCGACCAGACCCAGGACGGCGCCAACGGCCCCAACGCCAACGGCCACCCACACCAGCGACGTGCTGGCGCTCCCGGTCTCGAGTGCGCCCAGCCGGCTGTCCTCACGATCCAATCGGGTCACGACGTCCCCGATTCCAGGCTCCTGGTTGGGGAACTGGATGGCCTGTGGCCCGACTACCGGATCGAAGGTGTCATCTCCAGCGGTCACGGTCTGGTCGACGGCCGTGCCGTCCACGCTGCCGGTGACGTGGAAGGTGTAGCTGCCGGGTGCAGTCGGCTGGATGGGCGCCTCGTAATCGCCCTTCGTGCCCAGGCCGGTGTCCTCGTCGTACGTTGGGTCCAGCGACAGCGGACTCGTTGTCGCTCCCCCCAGCGACACGACCACCTGGAGGTCGCCCGGCTTCAGGTCCGCGACCGGCTGACCCGAAGAATCGGTCACCACGACCTGCACCGCGTTCTGCGCACCGGTATAGGTCGGCTCGTGCGCCCACCCGATCGCTAGGGTGTATGGATCGACGGTGACGACGGCGTGGGCGAAGGCCGGCATCGCGAGCGCGAACAACATCGCCAGGGTGCCCGCGATGACAGCACCCGGACGTGGCCGAATCCAAGAGAAAGGCGTCCAGAACGACATGGGACCTCCCGTCGTGACTGGCGGGCGACACCGGCGCTATCGGAAGCGGCCTAGCGCGCCCAGTCAGGGTCTTTCCGTGGCCGCAGCCACGGAACGATCAGACGAGGGCGGACCTGGGCGGTGCGCGTTTCGCGAAGCCACCGCCGATGTACGTGGAAGGGCGTCGGTCGTCGTCCCGCGACCGCTGGACGAGAGCGGGCACATCCCGTCGCTGCAATCTGGGCCGCAACCGCTGCAGGCGAGCGATCAGGGCCGCGCGGCGCCAACCGTACAGGGCGCGCAGACCGGCCACGCAGAAGGAGACCGCAAGCACGATCGGAAGCGTCCCTGCGTACTCTGCGCTGCCGAAGACACCCAAACCGGGAAGCGGAGCACCGATCAGGGCGTGCTCGACGTTCTCACTGAGCGTGAACAGAATGGCGCCAAGCATCACCAGCTGGAGCCATCCGAGGACAAGTGGTCGCGCCAGGTCGCCAAACGGCTGGTCCGATCCCGCGAGGACGGTGCCTTCGATGGCGCGCGCTCGACGGCCGAGTCGCAGGAGCTCCACGGCGGCGGTCGCGAGGAGCGCGAATGCCATGGCGACCGCTGCCAACTCGGTCAGCGTCCAGGCGCTGCCATGGCCCGTGCGAACCAGAGCCGCATCGGTCCCGGCACCGTACGTATTGACGAAGACGAGCTGATGGGTGAGGACGAACGTGACCAACCCGAGGCCGGCGACGCCCAACCTCCGACGGAGCTGCGGCAACATTGGCGGCAGTCTAAATGCCGCCGACAGGATCGACACCACGGTCATCCGGGCACAGGTGACGGTCTTGCTGTGCCTGCGGCGCTACCTCAGTGCCTCGGCGAGCTGGGTGACGTCCCAGGTCATGAGCGCGATGTAGGAGGTCACGGGCGGGTCGCCGAGAGCGTCGTCGTAGAGGTTGGCCACCACCTTCGCACCGGTCTCCTCTGCCAGCTGGTCGATCAACTTGGTCGGGAACTGCTCCTCGCTGAAGATCGCCTTCACGCCTGCGGCCTTGATCGCGTTGATCAGCTGGGCCGTGTAGGCGGCACCGGGATCCTGGCCGGGTGCCTCCACCGCCACGCCGACGATCGTGATCCCGTACTCCCTCGCGAAGTACGGAAAGGCGTCATGGAAGGAAACCAGCTTTCGGTTGGCCTCCGGGATGGTGGCAATCTGCTGGCGCACCCAGCCATCGAGGGTCTCGAGCTGAGCCGTGTAGGCGGTAGCGGAGGCTGTGTAGTCGGCTGAGTTCGCCGGGTCGATGGTCTTCAGCTCATCCGCGATGCGACCCACATAGAGCTCGGCGTACTTGACGTCCATCCACAGATGCGGGTTTTCCGAGCCGGCCTCGTCGCCGGGCAGCAGGGTCACGCCAGGCAGGCCGACCCCGAGCGTGAGCACCGGCACCCCAGGGGCGTCGGCCGAGATCAGCTTGTCCAGCCAGTCGTCGAGTCCCAGGCCATTCATCACGATCAGCCCGGCCCTGGTCAGGGTGGTCACGTCGTCTGGCTTCGGCTCATAGGTGTGTACGTCGCCACTCGACGGGACCAGGCTGGTGACGCTGACGTGGCTGCCGCCGACGTTGGCGATCATGTCCGCGAAGACGGTGGTGGTAGTCACCACGTCGATGGCCCCGGGGCCGGGCGTGGTGCGTGGGGTCGATGAACTGGACTCAGGGGATGTTGGCGCCGGGCTGGCCGGGCTTGCGCACGCCGCCGAGGCAACCGCCACGAGAGCTGCAAGACCCAGCCACGCGAGGACACGAACCTTATGGATCGACCCCCCGAGATGGTGGATGGACACGCGTGATCCCATCGTCACCGACGGTTGCTCCTTCCGGTTTCAGACTCGACGCGGCCAGGTCGGCACGCGCAGTGTTGATACTGAGACTCAATTGCGCGGACGTCAACGCTGGTTCCAGTCGGCGTTCTGTCAGGTAATGTGTGGCCAATTCGGGCACGTGATATCGCGACACCATCGCATCTGGCCCGACTGTCCGACCGGTGGCTGCGGTCGTCCGCCTCTCCAAAATCACGAAAGCCGGACGACGCCGCAGGACCCGGCGACTCAGAACCCGCCGCCCGCTCCGCCTCCGCCGCCACCGCCGCCACCACCCGAGAACCCGCCGCTCCCGCCCCCGCCGCCGCCACTGCCCGAGGAGACCGGCGAGTTCCCGATGGTTCCCAGGGCACTCATCATCCCGCCGAAATCCGGAAGCGCGCCCCCCGAGAACAGCCCGGGCGCGATGCCGCCGCCACCACCGACCCCGCCGTGGCCACCCACGCCGTAGTACCAGATGGGCATGTAGGTGCTGCCGAGGGCCTTGCCGGCCTCGATGTCCTCCATCGAGCGGGCCAGCACTTCCTCGATCTCGTCGTGCAAACCCAGGGCCACGCCCCACACCACGGCCAGGTCCGGCGTGACCAGCCACGGGACGGCCTTGGAGGCCACCACCTCGTCCATGGAGCGCGCCTGCTCCAGCGTCTTGTGCAGGGTGCGCCGGTAGGCCGCGAGCATCGCGTAGGTCATGGCGCCCTGCATGGTCCGCTGCGGCATCGCGCGGCTGATCACGAAGATCGCGATGGCCGACACGATCAGGGAGCCTCCGAGCAGGGTGAGCCCTGCGCTTGGCAGGCTGAAGGCCACGATGACGGCGATGATCCCGAGCACCAGCACGATGCCTCCGCGGAAGCTCCAGCGGTCGATCGAGTGCTGTGGCGCTTCGCGGAACCAGCCCTTGGCGGCCACGTACTCGCCAAGCCGGGTATTGAACGTGCTCACCGACGTGCCAAAGCCCAGCAGGGCATCCGGGTCGATGTAGCCGTCCGGTTCACCGAACGCGAGCGACTGGATCTTTTCGAGCGCGTACTTCTCCGCGGGGTCCATCGGGCCGCGGCGGTTGAGCTGGACCCTGGCGTCGTTGGGGTCCGGTTGCGTGATCTGAACGCCGACCTTGGTCTTGATCAGGCCCTTTTCCTGCTTGAAGGCCAGCTCGCCACGGCTCGCGAGGTCAACCATGGCGGTGGTGAGCATTCGCCGCGAGTCCTTGCCCTCCATCAGCAATGCCGCGGCGGGCGCCGTCAAGCCGGCGGGCGGCGCGGGCATCAGCACGGACGCGTCGTCCAGGTAGACAGGGTCCCGACCGAAGCGCAGCCAGCTCCAGCCCGCCCAGCCGACCAGCCCGACCAGCAGCAGCGGCGCGGCCACCAGGCCGATCGCGGCATCCAGCTGGCGCGCCGTCTGAAGCTTCTGGGCGTGCTCCGGCGTGGCCGCGGCATCCACCTTCTGGAGCGCCGCCAGGACAGCCTGGTCCATGTCGCACGCGTGCAGGTACGGCGTCATGTCGTTTTCGAAGATGTCCTGCCGCTCCTGGTTGGAGAGATAGGCCGCCTGGTAGCCGGGCGCGGCATACAGCTGTACCTGCCCGTGACAGGGCGGGTTGCCGGGCTGCATGTCGAACAGGATGGCAAGCCCGTCATCGAAGCCCTTGCGCCCAACGCCCCACTGGGTGATCAGCTGCCGCGCATCCTCGGCGGCAAGGTCCGGCGTGTTGCTCTGCGGCTTGATCTGGGTGTAGATCACCACCTCCGCGCCGGTGCGTTGCTCGATGCCCGCGATCGTGGCCGTCGCGCTGGTCTCGGTCTCCGTGTCGAGGATGCCCGCGTAGTCGTAGACGGTGACGTTGTTGATCGGGTCCGGGTAGGGCGGCCCGGCGGAGGTGGCGGGGTTCAGCGGCGGCTGGGACGGCAGCGGTGAGTGTCCCGGAGCCGCTGTGGCGCGTGGGGCGGCCGTCGCGCCGGGGGCGGGTGTGGGCAGCGAAGGATCCACGACCGGAGCGTTGACGTCCAGCGACAAGGTCACGGCGGCCTCGATGAGCGCACCGGTCCAATCGCCCCGCGTCAATGCGTCGGCCATGGTCAGATCCACGACCTGGTCGAGCGTGGACTGCGAGACCCGGGACAGGAAGCCCGGGCCGGCTTCCACGACCACGATCGGCTTGTCAGGACCGGCTTTCTGGAAGCTCCAGAACAGCACCGCGCCGTCGCCGCTGACGCCGCCGAGGGTCCACTGGCTGGCCAGCGCCTGGGCGTCGGCGATCACTGCCGCGGTCGTCTTCGAGGCGGGCTTGATCTGGGTGTACACCACCACCCGGGAGCCTGAGCGCTCCTCCACGTCGGAGAGGATGTTGGTGACCGATCGACGCGCCACGCCGCCGAAGGCACCGGCGTCGTCGTAGACGTAGCGCGTGGTGGTCGGATCGGGGTAGGGCGGGCCGGCCGCGAGCAAGATCGCGGCCACGCCCATGAGCAGCAGGATCGCGATGGCCGTCCCGGCCAGCCAGGTTCGTGCGAGGCGCCCGCGGCGCGCAGTTCGGCTGGCGGCGCCGGAGTCGCCCCGGCCCACGCTGCCGGTTCGACGCGCGGAGGCGCTCACGTTGACGGGCGCTTCAGCGCGCGACGCTGACGGCCGGGACCGGTTCAGCGGCGCGCAACCGGCGCACCAGTTCAGCCCCCAGCTCGTAGCGCCCGAAGCTCGGCATGATGTAGGTCCCGTCCACCAGCGGCCGCATCTGCTCGAGCAGTTCCATGGCCATCTCCATGCCCACCTCGGCCCCTCGATCGCCCGCCTTCGCCATGGCCTCCCGCACACGCTCCGGGATCGTGATGCCGGGAACCTCGTTGTGCAGGAACTCGGCGTGGCGGGACGTGTGCAAGGGCAGGATACCCAGCAGGACCGGTCGCGGCAGGCGGTCGCCCCACCGCTTTGCCGCGTGCTCCATGAAGCGCTCCCACTGCTCGCGGCTGTAGATGGGCTGGGTCATGA
>CAZENL010000022.1:0-36282 GCA_964513505.1 uncultured Anaerolineaceae bacterium | reverse complement strand
CCTCGAAGTGCTCCGCGCCGCGGAGGCGCGTGACGGCTTCCTGGATGTCCGTGTACGCCCGCCGCACCGCGGCCGCGTCCTTGAGGTTGAGCTGCACGCCGCCGACGTCGGTCTTGTGCGTAATGGTGTGGCTGTAGAGCTTGAGGACCACCGGATAGCCGATCTGCTCGGCGGCCAGCGCCGCCTCATCGGCCGTGGCGGTGACACGGGTCTCCGTGATGGGAATGGCGTACGCGGCCAGGACGGCCTTGGACTCGACCTCGGTCAGCAGCGTGCGACCTTCATCGCGGGCGCCCTGGATGACGTCCGCCGCGTAGGCGCGGTTGATCGCCCGTGCTGCCGTGTCCGGCAGGACCGGCGTCTCGTAGAGCAGCCGCAGGTCCTCCGTGGACCGCCACAGGTAGTTGAACATCTGCACGGCCGTGTCCGGGTACTCGAAGGTGGGGATGCCGGCGCGCCGCAGGACGGCCGCGCCTTCCTCCACGTCCCGGCCGCCCATCCACGAGGCCAGCACGGGCTTGCCGTGGATGTTGGCGTACGGCACCAGTTCGCGGGCAGTGGCCGTGGGATCGGTCATGGCCTGCGGCGTCAGGATGACCAGCATGCCGTCGGCGGCCGGGTCCGCAGCCGCGATCCGCAGGGCGTCCGCGTACCGCTCGGGCGGGGCGTCGCCGATGATGTCGACCGGGTTGTTGTGGCTCCACACGGCCGAGAGGACCTTGTCGTACTCGGCGATGGTGGAGTCGGAGAGCTCGGTGAGTCGGCCGCCGCCGGCCACCAGGGCGTCCGTGGCCAGCACGCCGGGACCGCCGGCATTGGTCACGATGGTCAGGTTCGGACCCTTGGGGCGAGGCTGCTTGGCCAGCACCTCGGCCATGCCGAACAGGTCGGAGATGCTCTCGACGCGCATCACGCCGGCGCGCCGGAAGGCGGCCGCGAGCACTTCGTCGGAACCGGTCAGGGAACCCGTGTGAGAGGCCGCGGCCTTGGCCGCCTGGGCCGTCCGGCCCGGCTTGATGACGATGATCGGCTTGGTCTGCGCCACTTCCCGGGCGGCGGACAGGAAGGCCCGCGCATCCCCGATGGTTTCCATGTAGATGAGGATGCTGGTGGTGTCCGGGTCGTCGCCGAGGTAGGTGATGACGTCGCCCCAGCCCACGTCCAGCATGGAGCCAAGTGAGACGATCGAGCTGAAGCCCACGCTCTCGCGGTAGCTCCAGTCCAGCACGGCGGTGATCAGGGCGCCACTCTGGCTCACGAATCCGACCGATCCCGGCAGCGCCATGCCGGCCGCGAAGGTGGCGTTCAGCCCACTGATGGGGTTCATCACGCCCAGGCAGTTGGGACCGACGACGCGGATGCGGCCCTTGCGCGCCTCTTCCAGCACGCGCCGCTCCAGCGCGGCACCTTCCGGCCCGATCTCGCGGAAGCCGGCCGAGATGATGATCACGCCCTTGACGCCCTTGGCGGCGCATTCCGCCATCAGCCCGGGGGCAGACGTGGGCGGTGTGACGATGACCGCGAGGTCCACCGCGTCGGGGATCTCGGCCAGGCTCGGGTATGCCTTGATGCCCAGGACGCTCGGCCGCTTGGGGTTGACCGGCAGCACGGTCCCGCCGAACGGGCTGCTGATCAGGTTCCAGAGCACGGTCCGGCCGACGCTGCCTTCCTTCTCCGTGGCTCCGATCACGGCCACCGATTGGGGCCGGAAGATGGCGTCGAGCGGGTGGCGGGCTCCGCGCAGGATGTCGGAGGCGCTGTCCGGGGCATGTCGAAGCGGCGCAGGAGCGTCGGCGGGGGTGGTCATCGGAGGTCTTCCTCGAGGCAGTTGGTCGGTCGAGTCAGTGGATCAACTCATTCACGCTCAGGCTACGGTCGGCGAGCCGGACGTGCCTACGGCCGTTCGGCCCCCTCGTGGGCGCCAAGCTTCGTCATGCGGCGGGACCAAGGACCCACGCAGGATGCGGCCCGGTTACTGGGTCGCGGTGAGGCCGCCGTCGATGGTGAGGATCTGGCCGGTCACGAAGGACGAGGCGGGGGCGCAGAAGAACAGGACCGCGCCCGCCAGGTCGTCCGTCCCACCGACGCGCCCGAGCGGGATTCGAGCCACCAGGCCTGCCTTGAACTTGGGGTCACCGAGCAGCATGGCCACCTGCGGCGTGTCCACGAAGGTGGGCGCGATGGCGTTGACGTTGATCCCGTACTGGGCCCATTCCGTCGCCCACTGCCGGGTCAACGAACTGACGGCGCCTTTGGCGGCGACGTAGGCCGAATAGCCGGCGTTGATGCCCAGCTGTGCCCGGACGGACGAGATGTTCACCACCCGGCCGCCGTGGCCGCCCGCGATCATCGCCTTGACCGCCGCCTGGGTGGCCAGCAGCGTGCTGCGGAGGTTGATCTCGAAGATCCAGTCCCACGCGTCGCGCGGATACTGCTCCGCCGCGAAGAGGACCTTGCCCGCCCCGCCGCCGACCGCATTGAGGACGATGTCCAGCTGCCCGAAGTGGTCCACGGCCCTGGCCGCGGCCGCATCGCAGGCCGCCGCGTCGGTCAGGTCCGCGGTCACCGCGATGGCCTCCGAACCGGCCGCCTGGACGGCCTGGGCGGCGGCTTCCACCCGGCCGGCGTCCTGATCCACCAGCGCCACCCGCGCGCCGGCGCCCGCCAGTGCCAACGCCATTGCGGAACCGATCGCACCGCCACCGCCCGCGACGAGTGCGACGCGTCCGTCGAGGCTGAACATCTCTCGCTGATTCATGGGTGATCTCCTTCGACGGCGGCGACGCTGTCCCGCATCTCGTTGCTCAGGTGAGGAATCTGCTGGAAATGGACCAGCCGATCCGCGGAGGCGGTCTGGGGACCTCCCTCCACGGATCGGCCGGTGTGTTGTGGGCCCAGCCGGCGGGTGACGCCGGTCGGCCGGGTTTCAAGCTGGGGAAGGCGCGTGACTGACTTTGCTGCTCGTGACCTTGCGCGGGAACATGATCGTCACGTTGAACCAGCCGAGGGCTGCGCCGAGCAGTCCGGCCACGAGGGCGCCGACCGCGGCGACCACGGGCAGCAGGTTGCTGTTGATGTCAGCCGGCGCGGCCTTGACGAAGGCTCCGGTGAAGTAGACCGCCAGCAGCATCGAGATGCCATTGAAGAACGGCAGGCTGCCCTTCTGGGTAACCGGGAAGTACTTCATGGCATAGATCAGGATGCAGAAGCCCACGAAGCAGGAGAGGCCGAGCGCGATGTCGGTGCTCGTGTAGATCTTCGCGTCGCCGAGCGGGCTGATGAGCAGTGCATAGGCCGTCATGATCAGTGCGGCGCCGATGACACCGAGGCTGAAGGCGGGCACCATCGTCTTGAGGGCTTCGGGCTTCGCACCCAGGGCGAAGTACTCGGCCCACACGATGAACGAGGCCCAGATGGGCAGGTTGTAGTTGCCGAGCCAGATGCCGAACGGCAGGGCCACCACGACCGTGATCGCCACCGCCAACCACAACGGGATCGTGTCCTTGGTCTCAGTCTCCACGGGGAACCTCCTAGTCCGCAGATCCGGCGCCTGGCCGGCCCAACGAGACCACGGTGGCTCTGCGGGAAGAGCCGAAATAGGGCTGATCGGCCCGCCCAGGAGGGTCCATGGCTCCTGATCCTTCAATCATCGATTATTTCTGGCGCGGTCCGTGGAGGGCCCCTGACGCTGGCGATGGCCGCCCGCGTCCAGTCCCCGCGCTACACTCGCTCGGCAGGGCGTCCCAGACCGGTGGGCCCGCGGATCCAGTTCGGAGGGGCGAGTGGCCGAGGCGGGCGCCATCGCGCGGGACGTCCTTGCGGACCAGGTCAAGGACCGGCTTCTCCAGGACATCCTCGCGGGTCGCTACGCACCCGATTCGCGGATCGTGGAGACCAGAGTCGCGCGCGAGCTCGGCACCAGCCAGGCGCCCGTCCGTGAGGCGCTCCGCGGCCTCGAGGCGCTCGGCCTGGTGGCGATCACCCCCTTTCGCGGCGCGCGCGTCCGCCGGCCGACGTCCGAGGAGCTGATCGGCGCGTACGCGGTCCGCTCCGAGCTGGAGTCGCTCGGTGCCCGCCTCGCGGTTCCGCGGCTCACCGCGCTCGACCTGGCCGATCTCAGCGAGCTGAACGACCAGATGCAGCGTGCGGCGGCGCGTGGCGACGTCCACGAGGTGGCCACGGCCGACGCCCTTTTCCACGGACGCCTGGTCAGCGCGGCCGGGAACGGCACGTTGACGCGTATCTGGAGCTCGCTGGAGCCGTTCTCGCGGACGTATCTGACCCTGCTGATTCCGGCCGCGGACGCGCATTGGACGGCCGATCTCCACCCGCCCATCCTTGACGCCCTCCGAGCGGGCGACGCGGAGCGCGCCGTGACGGCCCTGGTCAGCCACTTCACGGAGGCGCGCAGCCAGCTCACCCGTGGCTGGAGCGATTCAGCGGGCGAGGCCGGCGGGGCGAACGTGGATGACGTGCCCGCGCCGGCTCACCGGCAGGCAGCACGTGCGGGACCGCGCAAGGCACGTCCCAGCCGCCGGCGCACGATCACCGGCGCGAATCAGGCGGACGTGCCCAGGTAGTTGCGGACCTGCTCGGCGACCCGCACGGCGGACAGGCCGTACTTGTCCAGGAGCGCGTCATTGGAGCCCGACTCCGCATAGATGTCCTGGAGCCCGAGCCGCTTCACCCTGGTCGGTCGGCGCTCGGAGAGCGCTTCGGCAACGGCACCGCCAAGGCCCCCGATGATCGAGTGCTCCTCGATGGTGATGACCAGGCCCGTGCGTTCCGCCGCCGCCACCAGCGCGTCGGTGTCGAGCGGCTTGAGGGTCGGGACGTGGAGGACCTGGGCGTCGATGCCGTACTCCGCGAGGAGATCCGCGGCGTCGACGACACGCGCCGTCTGCGCGCCCGTGCTGACCAGCGTCACGTCGCGGCCGTCGCGCACCACCACGGCACGCCCCACGTTGAACTGGTAGGTGTCATCGAAGAGCCGCTGCGTGGCGTCGCGCACCATCCGGATATACACCGGGCCGTCGTACGACGCGGCCCAGCGCAGGGCCTCGCGCGTCTCGATCTCGTCGGCCGGCGAGATGGTGACCATGCCGGGCACCGCCCGCATGATGGTCATGTCGTCCACGATCACGTGCGTCTTGCCGGTCGAGCCTGTGAACAGCCCGGCGTAGCCGGCCGTGATCTTCACGTTCAGGTGGGGCTGCGCGATGAGGACGCGGATCTGGTCCAGCGGCCGCACCACCGCGAACGACACGAACGTGCTGATGAACGGAATGAACCCGGTCGTGGCCAGGCCGGCCGCGACGCCGAGCATGTTCTGCTCCGCGATGCCCATCTGGAGGTAGCGCTCCGGATGCGCCTGCTCGAAGATGTCCGCCCTGGTGGAAACGCCCAGGTCGGCGTCCAGCATGACGATGCGCGGATCGTGGTCCGCGAGCGCCGTCACGGTCTCCCCGAACGCCTCGCGCATCGCGCGTCCCATCGGCAGCGTCATGACCGGCCTCCGTCATCGGCCGCGGCCGGTTCACCCAGCTCGGCCATGGCCAGCGCGAATTCCTCCGCGTTGGGCGAGCGAGCGTGCCAGCGATAGTCGCCTTCCATGAAGGAGACGCCGCGCCCCTTGACGGTGTGCGCGATGACCACGGTCGGGCGGCCGTCCGGCTGGGCCGCGATGGCCAGCGTGGCCAGGATCTCGGCCAGGTCGTGCCCGTTGGTCTCGAGCACGCGCCAATCGAAGGCGGACCACTTGGCGACCAACTCGCCCGGCCCCTCCGGAGGCAACCGGCGACCATCCGCTCCGCGCCAGCCGAATTGCTGGAGCTTGTTGTGATCCACGATGGCGATGAGATTCGTGAGCCGATGCCGTGCCGCCGCGAACGCGGCCTCCCAGACCTCGCCCTCCTGGCACTCGCCGTCGCCGAGCAGCACGTAGGCCCGCGCGTCGCGGCCGCTGAGCCGGAGCCCGAGGGCCATGCCCATGGCCGCCGAGATGCCCATGCCGAGGGAGCCCGTGGACATGTCGATGCCCGGCAGGAGGGTCATGTCCGGGTGGCCCTGGAGGCGCGAATCGATCGCGTCGAAGGTCTTCAGCTCTTCGACCGGGAAGTAGCCCCGCAGCGCCATGGTGGCGTACAGGCCGACCGAGGCGTGCCCCTTGGACAGGACGAACCGGTCGCGGTCCGGCCAGTCGGGCTCCTCCGGCCGGATGCGCAGGACGTGGAAGAACAAGGCCGCCAGCAGGTCAGCCTCGGAGAGCGATCCGCCAAGGTGCCCGGCCCGCGCGTGGTTGACGGTGCGGACCACTTCGACCCGGATGCGCCGCGCGATTTCACGGAGTCGCTCGACCTCGGCGGCTTCTGGCGACGCGACGGCGCTGGTGGCGTTCACGGTCAGTGTCCGTGCTCGTATGAGCCGGGGATGACCGGCGGGGAGAAGAAGCAGACCAGCTCGAGCGGTTCGGGCCCGTCCGACTCGGTCGCGTGGAAGGTACCGATAGGGATGATCACGGACACGCCCGCCTCCAGCTCGGCGACCGCCTCGGCCGTCACCAGCCGGCCGTGGCCGGACGTGCAGTAGACGGTCTCTTCCTCGGCGTCGTGAATGTGCCCCGGGGGCTTGGAGCCCGGCGGGAAGATTGAGACTCCCACGCTGACGTTGCGGGCGGGGCTGTTCTTGGGCCCGAGGTACTGGAACCAGTCACGGCCCGGCAGCGGCAGGACCTCCGCTTCGGTTCGCGCAACTCGCTTGATCATCGGAATACCTCTGTTCGGATCGTCTCGGATCTTCCGCGGCCGCGCCGGCGCTGCCGCTAGCTGTTGCTCGGGAAGGCCAGGCTCAGGGGACCCTGCTTGCCGGGCTCCGGCCAGCGGATGGTCACCTCTTTCTGCTTGGTGAAGAAGCGGACGGAGTCCTCGCCGCGCATCTGCAGATCCGCGAATGCCGAATCGCGCGTGCCGCCGAAGCTGAGGTAGCCGGCCGGGACCGGAATCGGCACGTTCACGCCGATCATCGGGACGTCCGCTTCCATCTCGAAGCGGCGTGCCGCGCCGCCGTTGGTGGTGAAGATGGACGTGCCGTTGCCGTACTTGTGGGCGTTGATGAGCGCGACCCCTTCCGCGTACGTATCGACGCGGACGATCCCGAGCACGGGCCCGAAGATCTCCTCCTGGTAGATCGCCATGTCCGGCGTGACCTGGTCGAACAGGGTGACGCCGAGGTAGTAGCCGTCCGGATTGGTGGCATGCCGGAACGGCCGGCCGTCGGTGATCAGTTCCGCCCCCTCCGCCACGCCGCGATCGATCCACTCGATGATCGAGCTGCGGTGCTCGGCGGAGTAGACCGGGCCCATGTCCGTTTCAGGCTCCATGCCGGGGCCGATGCGCAGGCCGGCGATGCGCGCTTCGATGAGCGGTCGGATCCGGTCGCCGGCATCGCCAACCGCGAGGACCAGCGTCTGGGCCATGCAGCGTTCGCCCGCCGAGCCGTAACCTGCCGCGACGGCGGCATCGGCGACCATCTCCATGTCCGCGTCAGGCAGCACGAGCATCGCGTTCTTGGCACCCGTGTAGGCGCCGACGCGCTTGCCGTGCTTACGGCCCGTCTCGGAGACGTAGCGGCCAACGGCCGTCGAGCCGACGAACTGGATGGCGTTGATGCCCGGATGCTCCAGGATCGCGGTGACCGCCTCGCGCCCACCGTAGACCACGTTGAACACGCCGTCGGGCAGGCCGGCGGCCTTCCACAGTTCCGCCTGGAGCTGCGTGGCCCCCGGGGTGTGGGAAGACGGCTTCCAGACGAAGGTGTTGCCGCAGGCCAGGGCGATGGGATAGATCCACATCGGGACCATGACCGGGAAGTTGAACGGCGTGATCCCGGCCGCGACGCCGAGCGGTTGACGGAGGGTGTGCGCGTCCACGTTGGTCGAGACGTTGGGCGTGTTGATCCCCGCCAGCGCCATCGGCAGGCCGCACGCGTACTCGACCGTCTCGAGGCCGCGGAGGACCTCCGTCAGCGCGTCCGGATACGTCTTGCCGTGGTCGCGGCTGATGAGCTCGGCCAGCTCCTGGCGGTGCTGCCAGACCAACTCACGGTAGGCGAAGAAGATCTGGCTGCGCGCGATCAGGGGCAGGTCGCGCCACGCCGGGAAGGCGCGCCGCGCCGCCTGAACGGCAGCATCGACCTCTGCCGCGCCACCGCGCGGGACCCTGGCGATGACCTCGCCCGTGGCCGGGTTGAAGACCGGGCCGGTCTGCTCCGGCAGTACTTCGATCGGGCGGCCGTCGATCCAATGGGACACGATCGGCAGAGGGAGCGGCAGCGATGCTGCCTGGGCTTCTGGCTGGAGCGTCTGGGTGGTCACGGTCGCATCTCCTCGAGGTTTCGGCAGGGACTGGGGTGGGTGATGGCGGGCCTCAGGCGGCCCGCAGGTCGGGGTTGGGGAGCATTGCGTCGCGCACGACGCCCATGAGGTCGTGGTACGCGGCGATGAACGCGCGCAGCGTCCGGCTGGTCGCTCCAAACGTATCGAACTCGTCCGGGCGCAGGCCGTCGGGTTCATACGCCCGGCCGAAGTCCGGGATCCTGGTGGTCAGCTCGTCGATGATCGCGGGGTCGACCGGGATGTCCATGCGGGGCAGCGGCTCGATGCCGCTCTCGTTGAAGCGGACCTGCCAGACGTAGGGCATGGTCATGGCCAGATCTCCGCCGACCAACTCGGTCCAGTGAAGGCGATGCCGGTACGCGGCCGCCAGGAGCCGCGTCCGGTAGCCGCGCTCCCGGAAGATCTCGTAGGCGCGCTTCATGGCCGCGATCCCGGCCCAGTTCACGGCGCCGGGGTCGACTGCCAGGCCGTCTCGCTCGACGACGACCTTCATCCAGTCGTCGAGGCGGCCGACCATGATCGTGCAGATCGGGGTCATCGACGCGGTGGGATTGCCCGCCCGCGCGCGCCGATTGAGCCCGCGCTCCACGGCCTCCGCCACGGCCAGGGCCTGGGGCACGGTGAACGAGACGGTGCCGTTGACGTTGACGCCGCGGAAGGTGGCCTCCTCGATCGCGACCACGCCCGCCGCGGTCACCGGGAACTTGACCTGGAGGTTGGGGGCCAGTCCCGCCAGGTGGACGGCCTGCTCGACCATCCGATCCGCATCGCGGTAGTTAGCCGGATTGATCTGGACCGAGAGGCGGCCCTTGCGTCCGGCCTCACGCTCGAAGACGGGAGCCATGACGGCGGCGCCTTCCACCGCCATCTCCTCGACGATCGCCCAGGTCAGCTCCACCTCGCTCCACGCCGCATGGATGGCCGCCAGCTCCCGGACGCGGGACGACCAGCGGACACGGTCCTTCTTCATCACCTCGAGCACGATGCTCGGATTGGAGGTGGCGCCGGTGGCGCCCCGCTCGATCGCGTACCGGAGCTCATCGATCGCGCAGGAGTCGTTCCAGTAGTCGGTCGGCCCCCTCCGCACCATCTCCAGGAGCGGGCATTCGGCAGTCATGGTGAGCATTCCGGTCGGTCGCCTCCGTGCGCGCGCAGCCCTGTCCAAGGGTCCATCAGATAATCGATCGTCGATGGATTTAGGACACTGGCCATCTGGCCCGAGAATCCCGGGCCGAATGGTCCTCGACCAGTTCGGTGCCGCTGCCTAGTCTTCAATCGATTATCGAAGGTCCCGCGTTGGGCGACGCCATCAAGCCGGAGGAGGGACTGAACGGCACGGGTTCGGAGGTGACGGCGGCGTGGCCGGCCGCCGCGTCGAGCGCGGAGCGCGGCTCGACGAAATCGGTGTCCTGAACCAGCGGAGCGCTCCGACGAATCGTCCGCCCGGCGACGACCGCATCGTCCAGAACGGCGACGCCCCTGTGCGCCGTCGTGTGCGACGTCATGCAACGCACTTGGAGGCTTAAGCAGTGGCACTGAAGGAAGAGGTCCTCGGACAGTTCCTCGGGGACGAGAAGTTCCCCGTGGAATGGAAGTCAGAGACCGAACGAGATCTGTTCTGGGTCTACGACGACCTGCACTGTCCCCATCCCCTGAGCCCGATGTACTTCGACATCGGTGGGTGGTGGCTCAGCTGCGACCACATGTTCCGGCGCTTCGGAACGCCCTTCGCGACCGATTGGATCGCCAAGGAAGTCAACGGCTACCTGTACACGGCGGCCGTTCCGGCCGAAGCCGGCCTGACGGTCGACTCGATGGAATATGGCTACGGGATCACGCCCGTGGTGCCCCTCGATCCCGAGTACGCCGGCAAGATCGGGACGTACCTCGGAGCCGTCCTGCCGACCTACGGACTCGAGTTCGCGACCTGGTGGCGCGAGCGCCTGGTCCCGGAGATGGACCGCAACTTCGCCTACCTGGAGGGCAAGCTCGACCACGAGGACGAGATGTCCCTCATGCAGCTGGCCTGCCTGTTCGAGGATGCCATCGACATCCACGACCGGCACTGGAAGATCCATTGGATGCTCAACTTCGCGCAGCTCTCCGCGACGCTCAACCTGCGGGCGGTCATGGAGAAGGTGCACGGGAAGATCGACGAGCAGCTCCTGGGTCGGCTCCAGAACTCGGCCAAGGACCGCAACTGGGACTCGATCGAGGCCCTCTGGAAGATGAAGGAAGAGGTGAAGGCCGATGCGGTCCTCGCCGAGGCCTTCAAGGCCGAGACGGCGGTGGACATCATCGCTGCCCTCAAGGCCACCGAGCGCGGCCGCCGCTTCATCGTCGAGCGGATCACGCCTTACCAGCGTGAGTACGGCTGGCACGCCGTCTGGAGCCACGAGTTCATCTTCCCGACCGTCCGCGAGCAGATGGAGCCCGTCATCGAGCTCATCCGCGGCTACGTCGAGACCAACTACGACTACCCGACCACCATCGCGGCGCTTGCGGCCGACATCGATTCCGCGGCCAAGGAGATCCTCGTCGGCCTCCAGGGCGACGGCCTCGACGAGATGCGGGCGGCCAACGACATCAACCTGAAGATGGCCCCGCTCACCCCGGACCATCACTTCTACATCGACCAGGGTGCCAACGCGCACGTGCGACTGGTGCTCATCGCAATCGGCAAGAAGCTCGTCGCCCAGGGCGTCCTGGACGCTCCAGACGACGTCGTGTACTTCAAGTACAACGAGCTGCGCGTCTTCATGGGCAACCCGGCCGGCATGGACGGACGAGCCCTCGTGGCCGAGCGCAAGGCCGACCGCGCCAAGGCGTACACCTTCCGGCCGCAGGAGTGGATCGGGACGGTCACCAAGACCCAGCTCGACTTCCCCTATCTCAACCTGTGGGGCTTCCCCGACAAGTTCTACCGGACGGCCTCCACGGTCGCCGGTGAGATCCACGGCATCGGTGGTTCACCGGGCGTCGTGGAAGGCATCGCACGCGTGGTGGTCCGCGAGGAGCAGTTCGACGACGTCCGCGCCGGCGACATCCTCGTGTGCCAGATGACGAACCCGGCCTGGGTCGTCCTCTTCACCAAGATCGTCGGCCTGGTGACCGACGCCGGTGGGACCGTCTCGCATCCCGCCGTCCTGTCCCGCGAGTTCGGCATCCCGGCGGTGGTCGGGACATCCGTGGCCACGGCGCAGATCAAGAACGGCGACCGCATCCGCATCAACGGCACCACCGGTGTCGTCGAGATCCTTGCGGCCAAGCCTGCCGAGCTGGTCGGCGTCGGCTTCACGGCCTGACCCTGAAGCAATGTCCCTAGGCACCGCGATCTCACGCAGTGTCCTGAGCGATCAGGTCAAGGATCGCCTCCTGCAGGCGATCCTTGACGGTCGCTTCCCGCCTGGGTCCCGCATCGTCGAGACCCGGGCGGCTCGGGAGTTCGGCACCAGCCAGGCGCCGGTCCGAGAGGCGTTGCGCGACCTCGAGGCAGTCGGGGTCGTTGAAATCACCCCATTCCACGGCGCCCGCGTGCGCCACCCGAGCACGGACGAGCTCCTCGAGGCGTTCGTCGTGCGATCCGAGTTGGAAACGCTCGCAGCCCGCCTCGCCGTCCCACGACTCGGCGAGGCGGACCTGCGGGACCTCCGCGCGGACCTGGCCCACATGCACGCAGCAGTGGCCAGCCATGACCTGCACGCGGAGGCGGAGGCGGACGCGCACTTCCACGAGCGCCTCATGCGCATCTCCGGCAACGCCACGCTCCAGCAGGTCTGGCGACGGCTCGAGCCCTTCTCGCGCACCTACATCACGCTCACGGCCGCGACCCATGGACATCGCGTGGCCGACCTCCACGGACCGGTCCTCGACGCGCTTGCCGAGCGGGACGCGCCGGCAGCCGTCGCGGCGCTGCGCCGCCATTTCGTGGCCATCGAGGCCATGCTCAAGAGTTCGCTCGACGCCGTTGACGTTGTCGAAGCTGCGCCGCCCGACCCTGGGCCGACTGGCACCGGCTCGGGTTCGGACCCACGGCCGGCATCGAAGCGACTTGCCCGGCAGGCCCGCAAACCGGCAGCCGGCGTCTCACGGACAGCCCACCTCCCGCAGCGGCGCCGGCCGCTCGCGCACGAAAGGACCCCATGAACGCACCCCAGCTCACGGAGGAGATGTCCGCCGGCACCGCACGGCTGCGGGTCGACGTGTACGGCGCGGAACCGCGCGAACACGTCATGGACGACCTCAGCTTCCTCAACTACCGCCTCGCCGAAGTGCACATCTCCCCGCAGGTGACGCTCGGTCAGCCGGACATCATCTGGCAGCAGGACGGCGACAAGGCAGTCAGCTATGACGGCCGCACGATGACCTTCACTGGTCCGTGGCCGGCCGGCCCGATCCAGAAGGTGGTCGTGGCGGTGCTCGCCCTGCGCATGGAAGCAGAGGGGCTGCATCCGTCGCACTCCTCCGCCGTGCGCTATCGCGGCAAGACCGTGCTGTTCCTGGGCGGCGAGTCGAACCACGGCAAGTCCATGGGCCAGATCGAGGCCTGCCGTCGCGGCGCCCAGCTGGTATCCACCGAGACCACCGTGATCGACGAGGCCGGACGCGCCGTCAACGGCTCCAAGTCGGCCTTCCTCAAGAAGCGCACCGAGGGTACGGAGCGTGCCGACAAGGCCGCGCCGGAGCGCGGCGTGGAGAAGTTCTTCGGCGCCATGCCGACCTGGGAGGTCTACGAGCAGCCGAGCAGCATCGACGTGGTCGTGGTGCCGGCCATCGACGGCAACTTCGATCCCAGCCTGGCCGAGATGATCCCCTTCGAGCGCCAGTTCCAGACGTTCCACTCGCTGCAGAACTACTTCCTCCTCAACGAGCTGCTGGCGCCCGGTTTTCCCATGCCGATGGTCGACACGCAGGCCCTCCGCCAGGCGCGCGCCGGCTTCGTCGAGCGCTTCTCGGATCGGCCCTACTACTTCGTCCGGGCAGCCAACCCGCAGGTGCTGCTTGACGAGGTCGACCGGATCCTCTGAGGGCAGAGCCGGGACCACCATGCACACGTTCGATTACGCCCGGCCGACCACGCTGGCGGAAGCTGTGGCCCTGCTCCAGTTGCACGGCCCGAGGGCCCGCATCCTGGCCGGCGGCACGGACCTGGTGATCGGGCTGCGTGACGGGAAGCTCCAGCCCGCGGTGGTCATCGACCTCAAGCGCATCGCGGAGCTCGGGCCGTCGATCCGATGCGTGGGTGGCCAGGTGACCATCAGCGCGACCACTGTCATGTCGGACATCAGCGCCGATCCGGAGATCCAGCGTTCGTTCCCGGCCCTGGCCGAGGCGGCCCGGGTCGTCGGCTCGGTGCAGATCCGCAACCGGGCAACCCTTGCCGGCAATATCTGCAACGGCTCGCCCGCCGCGGACACGGCTCCGCCGCTGATGGTCTACGGCGCGACCATCGTTGCCGTGGGACCGCAGGGGCAACGACGAATTCCCGTCGCCGAGATGTTCATCCGATCCGGCACCACGGCCCTGGAGCGCGGGGAGCTGGTCACGGAAGTCGAGTTGCCGGCGGCGACGGGGCCGCTCGGAGCCGCCTTCACGCGGCTCGTCCGACGGCGCGGCACGGACCTCGCATCGATCACCCTCTGTGTATCGGTCGACCGGGCGGGCGTGACACGCGTGGCCTACGGCAGCGTCGGGCCACGGCCCTACCTCGCGGTCGATGAGAGCGGCACGCTCGCGGATCCGGACGCGCCAGCGGCAGCCAGGAAGGCGGCCTGGGACCGCGTATTCGCCAAGGCCAGCCCATCGCCGCGTTCCATGCGCGCCGGCCCGGAATACCGGCTCGCGATGCTGCGGGTCCTGGGTGCGCGCGCCCTGGCCACTGCCATCGGGCGGCTGGCCGCGGAGCCCGCGCGATGACGGCCAGCCTGCCGATCCAGTTCACGGTCAACGGGCGCGCGGAAGCCCTGGAGGTCGCCGTCAACCACACCCTGCTGGATGTCCTGCGCGACCAGCTGGGCCTCACCGGCGCCAAGGAGTGCTGCGACGTCGGTGAGTGCGGCGCCTGCACGGTCCTGGTGAACGGCCGATCGGTGAATTCCTGCCTGATGCTGGCGGTCGAGGCGGACGGCGCGGAGATCACGACCGTCGAGGGCCTGGCCGATGGAGACCGGTTGAGCCCCCTTCAGCAGACGTTCCTGGACAAGGGCGCCGTGCAGTGCGGTTTCTGCATCCCCGGCCAGCTCATGTCGGCGTCGGCCTTGCTGGCGCACAACCCCCATCCGACGCTGGCCGAGGTCCACGAAGGCCTGTCGGGCAATCTGTGCCGCTGCGCCTGCTATCAGCAGATCGCCGACGCGGTCCTGGCCACGGCCGAACGAGGCGCACGGTGAGCGCGGGGGTGATCGGCAGCTCCCCCAACCGCGTGGGCGGGTACGCACGCGTCACGGGCCGGCAGCAGTACGTGGCCGACATCCCGCTCCAGGACGTGCTGCACGCCAAGCTGGTCACGCTCGATTGCGCGCGGGCGCAGATCCTCTCGATCGACACGGCGGCCGCGATGGCGGTGCCCGGCGTGCGCCTGGTCATGACGGCCGCGGATCTTCCGCAGCCCGTGCCGCGCTTCGGCCCCCAGGTCAACGACCGTCCGATCATCGCCGTGGACGAGACCAAGTACCACGGCGAGCCGGTCGCCATGGTGGTGGCGGAGACCAAGGACGCGGCGGAGGAAGCCGCGCGGCTCGTCGCCGTCGAGTTCGAGGCACTGCCCGCGATCTTCACCATCGCCGCCGCGCTCGATCCGGCGTCGCCGCTGGTGCAGGATCCGTCGCTCCGGGAAGACGGCCCGCTGGCGTTCACCAACGTCTTCGGCGAGCACCGCGTGGGCTGGGGCGACGTGGATGCGGCCAAGGCGGACCTGGTCGTCGAGAACAGCTACTCGTTCCCGATCGTGACGCACTTCGCGATCGAGCCGCACTCCTTCATGGCGGCGCCGGACGGAGACGGCATCGCGGTGTGGAGCTCCATCCAGCATCCCAACTGGCTCCAGAAGATCCTGGCCCAGATCCTGCATCTGCCGCTGTCCAAGGTGCGCGTCTTCGCTCCGGATCCGGGCGGCGGCTTCGGCGGCAAGCAGCACGCCAAGCTGGAGCCCCTCGTCGCGTTCGCGGCGCTGCGGACCGGCCGCCCCGTTCGCCTCATCCTGAGCCTGGAGCAGTCCTTCCAGGCCGTCCGGCGGGCCGCCTGTGACGTGCGGGTCCGGACCGGCTTCACCAGCTGCGGCTCGATCGCCTTCCAGGACATCGCCGCGGACTACCTGATCGGCGCGTACGCGGACATCGCGGACCGCGTGGTCGGCAAGGGCAGCTACCCGGCCGCCGGCCCGTACAACGTTCCGGCGGTGCGCATCCTGGCCCGAAGTGTGCTGTCGCACACCACGCCGTCCACGGCGTTCCGGGGCTTCGGCAATCCCCAGGTGAACTGGGCGGTCGAATCCAACCTGGACGAGGGCGCCCGCGCGCTCGGGATCGATCGGCTGGAGATCCGCCTGCGCAACCTGGCCCATCGGGGTGATGCGTTCATCCCCTTCGACACGCCCGCGGATGGGGAATGGGAGCAGACCGTCCGCAAGGCCGCGGAAATGATCGGCTGGGGTTCGCCGCTCGAGCCGGGTCACGGACGCGGGATCGCCGTCGGCATCAAGTCGGGGCCAACGACCGGCCTGTCCTACTCGACGGTCCGGCTCCTGGTGGATGGCAGCGCGGTGGTCTACGCCGGAACATCCGACATGGGCCAGGGAGCTCGCACCGTGTTCGCCCAGATTTGCGCGGAAGAGCTGGGGACGCCGGTCACGTCCGTGACCGTGGTGATGGGCGACACCGCTATCGTCCCCTACGACCAGCAGACGTCCGCCAGCCGGTCGACCGTGCTGATGGGCAACAGCGTGCTGAACTCGTGCCGCTCCATCCAGGCGCAGGTCCGGACCATGGCGGCCCGCCTCCACGGCGTGGACGAGGAATCGATCACCGTCGAGCGCGGCATGGTCCGCCTGCCGGATGCCGACTATCCGATCGCGGACGTGGTCAAGCGCGGGCTCGGCCGGCTGGGTGGCGAGCTCACCGGCAACGGCGAGACGCGCAAGGACTCGGATCCGGACCATCCGCTGGGCGGGGCGCCGGCCTTCTTCGAGTTCAACTGCACGGCCGTCGAGGCGACGGTGGACGAGGGCACCGGCGAGATCGTCCTGGTGCGCCACGCGACGGTCTCGGATGTCGGCAAGGCGCTGAACCCGCTCCAGGTCCAGATGCAGGACGAGGGCGCGGCGATCATGGGCCTCGGCCACACGCTCATGGAGCACTACATCTTCGACGACGAGGGCCGCGTCCGGAACCTCGGCGCCATCGACTACCGAATCCTCACGAGCATGGATCTGCCGCTGGAGCTGCACAGCGCGACCATCGAGAACCAGGATGGGCCGGGTCCCTACGGCTCCAAGGGCATGAGCGAGGGCGCCCTGCTGTGCGTCGCGCCCGCCGTGGCTGCCGCGGTCCGCGAGGCGACCGGCGCGGTCATCCGTGATCTTCCACTGACCCCCGAGCGGGTCTGGCATGCACTCCAGGAGCGGCCATGAGCACCTCTGTTCTCCATGCCCCCAGCGTCATCCCCGGCAAGCCCGCCGCGCTGGACATCGGGCCGATCGGACGCCTGCCCGCCGAGCAACTGGTGCGTGCCGCGGCGCTCGTTCGCCAGGGCCGGACCATCTCACTGGCCGCGACCCGCTTTCCCGGCATGCCGCTCTTCCCCGGCCATCCGCCGTTCCAGGTCCTCAACTACCGGACGCCGCGCGGCATCCGGGTGACGGGCGCCAAGCCCTGGGGCCCGGTCAACGACGCCGGCCTCGGCTACATGGCCGAGTACCTGATGGCCACCACGCACTCCGGCGCCCACATGGATGCCCTGGCCCACATGACGGTCGGCGACGACATGCACTGGTACGGCGGCGGCTCCGCCGACGAGAACCTCACCGATTTCGGCCCCACGTACCTCGACTCCAGCGCCATGCCGCCGTTCTTCACGCGTGGCGTGTTCCTGGACGTCGCGGGTCATCGTGGCGTGGAGTGCCTGCCAAAGGGTTCGCCCGTCGATGCCGCGGAGCTGCAGGCCATCTGTGCGGCGGAGGGCGTCACGGTCCAGCCGTGGGATGTCGTCGTCATCCGGACGGGCTACATGAGCCTCTGGCCGGACGCCGAGCGGATGGCCGCGCACAAGACGCCGGGGCCGGACATCTCCGCCGCCCGCTGGCTGCTGGAACGCGGCGTGGTGGCGACCGGAACGGACACCGAGACGTACGAGGTCCAGCCGGCACCCGACCCCGGGCCCGAGGGCAACCCGCAGCCCGTGCACACCCTGTTGCTGATCCAGAACGGCATCTACCTGATGGAAAGCCTGGATCTGGAGGCCCTCGCCAGAGAGCGCGTCTACGAGTTCCTGTTCGTCTGTCTGCCCGTGAAGATCCGCGGCGCGACCGCCTCGATGGTCGACCCCGTGGCCATCGTTTGAAGGAGGTCGCCATGTCCGTTCTGAATCCCGTTCTCGAGGCACCGGTCACGCCGGTCGGCACCCTGCCCGCGAGCATGGAGGCGTTGGTCCTCCTCGGACCGAACCAGCTGGAGATCCAGCAGGTGCCGGTTCCCACGCCCGGACCGAACGAAGTGCTCGCGCGGGTTCGCGCGGTGTCCATCTGCGGCACGGACGCGCATCTCATTCGCGGTGACTACCCCGGCTTCTGGCCGCCCAGCTATCCCTTCACGCCGGGGCACGAGTGGGCCGGCGAGATCGTGGATCTCGGACCGGGTGCCGAGCTCCACGGCTGGCACGTCGGCGACCGTGTGGCGGGCACCTCGCACGACGCCTGCGGCGTCTGCCAGAAGTGCGTCGAGGGCCACTACAACCTCTGCGAGAACTTCGGCAAGCCGGGACTGCACCGGCAGTACGGCCACAACTACCCGGGCGCCGACGCGACCTACGTGGTCCACGGCATCAAGTGCATCTTCCGCCTCCCGGACGCGCTCAGCTTCGAGGACGGCGCCCTGATTGACCCGGTCTCGATCGCCCTCCATGTCGTCAACCGCAGCGGGGTCGCGGCCGGGGACACGGTGGCCGTCATCGGGGCCGGCGCGATCGGCCTGCTGGCCGGCGACGCCGCCAAGGTTCGCGGCGCGGGCCGCGTGGTCCTGCTGGAGCGCAACGCGCGCCGGCTGGAGAAGGCCGTCTCGCTCGGTTTCCAGGTCATCGATACCAGCGACGGCGATCCCGTCGCTACGGTGCGCGCCCTGACGGGCGGCCTGGGCGCGGACGTGGTCCTGGACTGCGCCGGTGTCCCGATCGCCATCCAGTGGGCGCTGGCCATGCTCCGGCGCGGCGGCCGGTGCGCAGCGGTCGGCATCCCCACCGTCGGCGTGGAGATCGACATGCAGCGGATCGTCCTCGACGAGCTGGAGCTGGTCGGCTCACGCGCCTCGGCCGGTGAGATGCGCCGGGTGATGCCGCTGGTGGAGCAGGGCCGCATCCGCGTCCGCGAGATGGTCACCCACCGCTTCGCCCTGACGGACTACGCGGAGGCACTGGCCACCTTCAACGACCCCGCGAGTGGCGCGATCAAGATCATCGTCGCGCCCTGAGCTCGGAGAGGAACCCGGACCGTGACGCTCGTCTACGCCTACGACAAACCCCTCGACATCCCGGCCGCGGACGTGCGCCGGCTCCTCGGGGGGAAGGCCGCCAACCTCGCCGAGATGGCCTCGCGGCTGCACCTGTCCGTGCCGCCCGGGTTCACCGTCACGACGGTGGGCTGCAACGCGTTCCTTGCCAACGGCTGGCCGCCGGAGCTGGATGCCCAGCTCCGCGCAGCCATGACCGGTGTCGAGGAGACGGTCGGGCGCCGTTTCGGCGACCCCGTCAACCCGTTGCTCGTGAGCGTGCGGTCGGGCGCTCCCGTCTCGATGCCCGGGATGATGGACACCATCCTGGACCTGGGCCTCAACGACGCCACGACCGCCGGGCTCGCCGCGGCCACGGGTGATCCGGCCTTCGCGGCCGACTGCCGTCAGCGCTTCCAGGCGCTCTTCAGCAGCGTCGTGCGCCAGGCGCCCCCAGACGATCCGTGGCTCCAGCTGCGTGCCGCGGTCGAGGCCGTCTTCCGCTCCTGGAACAGCGAGCGCGCCCAGACCTACCGGCGTCGGGAGCACATCCCGGACGATCTGGGCACGGCCGTCACGGTCCAGGCGATGGTCTTCGGCAACAGCGGACCGGATTCCGCGACGGGCGTGCTGTTCACGCGGAATCCCGCCACGGGCGCGCCGACGCTGTACGGCGACGTCCTCTTCAACGCCCAGGGCGAGGATGTGGTCGCCGGCACCCACCAGACCCAGCCCATCGCCGTGCTGGAGGAGCAGCTCCCGGAGGTTGGGTCGGAGCTGCGGCGCGCCGCGAACGCGCTGGAGCACCACTTTGCCGATCTCTGCGACATCGAGTTCACCGTGGAGCACGGACGGCTCTGGCTGCTCCAGGTGCGCGTCGGCAAGCGCAGCCCGCAGGCGGCGCTGCGCATCGCCATGGACATGGCCAACGACCCGGGGTTCCCGCTGTCACGGGCGGATGCCGTCCGGCGCGTGGCCTCGTACCTTGCCCATCCGCCGACCGCCTCGGTGACGACCGATCTGTCCACCGCCGTGGCCATGGGCTTGCCGGCATCGCCCGGCGTCGCGAGCGGCGAGATCGTCACGTCGCCCGATGACGTGGCGGCGGTCGTTGCGGCCGGCCGCAGCGCCATCCTGTGCCGCGCCGAAACGTCCCCGGACGACGTGCGCGGCATGACCCACGCGGCCGGCATCCTCACCTCTCGCGGCGGCCTGGCAAGCCATGCGGCCGTGGTGGCACGCGGCTGGGGCATCCCGGCCGTCGTCGGCGCGCGCTCCGTTTCCGTCACCGACCACGGCCTGGATATCGACGGCCGCGTCCTGCCGTCCGGCAGCCTCATCACCATCGACGGCAGCAGCGGGGCGATCTTCGAAGGCGCGGTGGATGGCGCGTCCGGCACGCTGGAGGAAGTGGGGGTCCTGCTGGGCTGGGCACACCAGCTGGGGATCCCGATCGGAGAAGACGACGCCGACCTCACGCCGGCGCCGTCACCCACAGCGGCTGCCATCGGTCAGGCCACGGTGGCAGACGGCCAGACACGGGCGCCCGAGACACCCAGGACAGGTCAGGACGATCTCATCCGGGCGCTCTCCATCAAGGGCCTGGTGACATCCGAGATGCTCGCGCCGGCAGTCGGCGCGCCGGTGGACGTGGTGGGAGCCCTCGCCGATTGCCTGGTCACGGCCGGGCTGGCCGAGCGGGCCGCCGGCGCGGTGCGCCTCACCGCCACGGGCAAGGAGCAGGCAGCGGTTCTGATGGCAGCCGACCGGGCCGCCCTGGGCGAGCAGGCCGCGGAAGCGGCGCTCGATGCATTCATCGAGCTCGACCAGCGCACCAAGGCCACGGTCACCGCATGGCAGCTCAAGGAAGCGGGCGCCGAGCCCGTCCTCAACGACCACTCCGACGCGGCCTATGACGCGCGTGTCCTGGCCGACCTGGCCAGCCTGCATGCCGACGCGGAGTCCTGGATCGAGCCGGTCTGCAAGGCGCTTCCGCGCCTGGCCGGCTACCGCGAGCGACTCGCCACGGCACTCGAGCGTGCCTGCGCGGGAGACCCGAAGTACGTGGCCTCGCCACGCGTGGACAGCTATCACAGCGTCTGGTTCGAGCTGCACGAGGAGCTGATCCAGCTCGCCGGCCGCAACCGCGCAGACGAGACAGCGGCAGGTCGCGCTTGAGCGCCGCCGGCCACGAGGAGATCTCCATGACGGCCCCAGGCATCGCCAAGCCGTACCTCAGTGACGAGCGGCCGCACCTGGAGCCGTTCGAGAACTCGTGCGGAACCATCCGGGGCTTCCAGTACGGCGGCAACGTCGGCTCGGAGCTTGCCGCGGGCACGCTGGCGGTCGGGGAGGGACTGGAGCTTCTCGACGACATGCTGGCCATCCGCGAGATGGAGACGATGATCGTGCGCCTCCGCTCCGGCGGCTACGACGCTCTGCCCGGGTACGACTACCGTGGCCCGACGCACGTCTCGATCGGGCAGGAGGCCACGTCGGTCGGTGCGAGCACGGCGCTGCGCCCGGACGACCACGTCACCAGCTCCCATCGCGGCCACGGCGACGCCATCGCCAAGGGCTTTGCCGCGATCCGGCGCATGTCCGAGCGCGATCTCCACGCGCGCATCCCGGAATCGTCCGCCGCAAGCCCGGACGCGCTCCTCCAGGACGTCCTGGAGCATCACGTCTACCGCACCATTGCCGAGCTGTTCGGCAAGGAAGAGGGCTACTGCAAGGGCCGCGGCGGCGGCATGCACATCGGCGATTTCAGCACGGGGCACCTGGGTGCCAATGCGATCGTGGGCGGCAGCGTGCCGATCGCGACCGGCGCCGCCATGGCGCAGCGCTACCGGCACAGCGACCGCGTGGTGTGCTGCTTCGCCGGCGACGGCGCCTACGCCAATGGCGTGGTGCTCGAGTCGCTCAACTGGGCCGCGCAGGACCAGTGGACCAACCACCTTGCCGGCGACCGTCCGTTCGGTCTGCCGGTCATCTATTTCATCCAGAACAACCACTACGGCATGACGCACCGCACCGACGACGAGGTCATGGGCATCCGCCACATGGCACGTCGCGCCGCCGGCTTCGCCGACAACAACATGCATGCCGAAGTCGTGAACGGCATGGACGTGCTGGCCGTGCGCGAGGCGACCGCCCGGGCCGCGGAGCTCTGCCGCCGCGGAGAGGGACCGGTGCTGATCGAGGCCAGCACCTACCGCTACTACGGCCACTCGCTGTCGGATCCGCGCAAGGAATACCGCACGCACGAGGAAGAGGCCGCCTGGCGCGAGCTCGATCCGATCGAGACGCTCAAGCGCCAGCTGCTGGCCGCGGACGCAATCGACGCGGCCGGCCTCCGGGCGATCGAGACCCGGGCTCGCGAGCGCAACGCGCGTGCCGCCGTGCGCGCCGCCGCCGGGACCGACCCGGACCCGCGCGACGTCATCAAGTATGTCCACGTGGACACGGGTCCGTCTCCGGTGCCGGCAGCCGACCGGTCCCCGATCACCTTCGAGGCGCCGCCTGAAGCCAAGCGGACCGACGGGCTGATCACGTACCGCGATGCGCTCCGGGAGGCGCTGGTCGAGGAGATGCTGCGGGACGCCCGCGTCATCCACTACGGCGAGGACATCGCCGACTACGGCGGCGCCTTCAAGCTGACCAAGGGCCTGCTGGAGACCTTCGGGCGTGACCGCGTCTTCAACACGCCGATCTCTGAGGCCTGCCTGTGCGGGACGGCCGTGGGCGCCGCGATCGTTGGCCTGCGGCCCGTCGTGGAGCTCATGTACATGGACTTCGCGCTCATGGCGTCCGACCAGATCGCCAACCAGGCGGGCAAGTGGCACTACATGAGCGGCGCACAGGTGACCGTGCCGTTGGTGATCCGCGCCTCGGTCGGCGCGGGCAAGGGCTACGGCGGCCAGCATTCGCAGTCGCTGGAGAGCATCTTCACGCACCTGCCCGGGCTGTACGTGGTCTACCCGTCCACGCCGGCGGACGCCAAGGGCCTGCTCAAGTCGGCCATCCGTGACGACAACCCGGTCCTCTTCGTGGAGAGTCAGGCGCTCTACCCGACCAGGGGAGCGGTCCCGGAAGGCGACGTCCTGACGCCGATCGGCGTCGCCAACGTGGTCCGCCAAGGCGCGGATGCCACGATCGTGGCCTGGGGCCCGGCGGTGCTGGATGCGCTGACGGCCGCGACCACGCTCGCAGCCGAGCACGGCATCGACGCCGAGGTGATCGACCTGCGCAGCCTCATCCCGCTGGACATGGAGACGGTGCTCACCTCCGTCCGCAAGACGGGCCGCTGCGTGGTCGCCAGCCAGGCCGTGCTGGTGGGCAGCTACGTCAACGAGATCGTGGCGCGTGTCCAGCGCGAGGCATTCGACGACCTTGACGCTCCCGTTGGACGCGTCGGGGCCAAGGCCGGCATCTCGCCGCAGGCGGAGAGCCTGGAGCGAGCCTTCCTTCCGTCGCCTGCGGACATCGTCGCCGCAGTCACGGCGCTCATCTAGGCCGGGCCGGCCGCTCGCCAGCACACCGAGGACACCGATGGCGCACCCGATCCTGATGCCCAAGCCCGGCCAGATGACCGAGGACTGCACGCTGCTCGTCTGGCACGTCAGCGAGGGCCAGGCCGTGCATCCCGGCGACGTGCTGTTCGAGATCGAGACGGACAAGGCGAACATGGACGTCGAGGCCTTCGACGAGGGCGTGCTGCTCAAGCAGTGCGTTGCGGCGGGACAGACCGTGCCCGTGAGCACGGTGTGCGGCTACGTTGGCGCGATCGGCGAGGCGATCCCCGACTCACCAGGCGTCCCGGCACTGCCGGCTCCGCTGCGGCTGGAAGCTCCGGGCGCTAGCGATTCTGTGGCCGTGGCACAACCCGTGGCCGTCACGCAACCCGTGGCCGTGGCCGTGGCACAACCCGTGGTTGCGCGCCTGCCCATCAGCCCGCGCGCCAGCCGCATGGCCGCCGAACACGGCCTGGACCCACGCAGCGTGACCGGCACTGGCCCTGGAGGGCGCATCACCGAGCGCGACGTGCGTGGTGCACTCGACGCAAAGGCCTCCCCGGCCCCGACCCCGGCAGCCGCCGCGGTCGTGAGTGCAGCCACCGGCCCGGCCGCAGCTTCCGTGCCCAGCGTCCCGCGTATCGCCGAGACGCCGGAGGCTCCCGGCTTCATCGACGACGAGAGCGGCCCTCAGCCGATGACCCGCATGCGCCGCGTGATCGCCGAGCGGCTCACCCGGAGCTGGACCTCAAGTCCCCACTTCACGGTCACGGTCGCCGTCGACGTGACCGATCTCCTGGCGCTCCGCCGCGAGCTCAAGGCCGCCGGCAGTGGGGCCACGCTGACCGACTTTGTGCTCGCCGCCACGGCGCAGGCCCTGGTGGAGTTTCCGGACGTGAACGCGCGCACGGACGGTGTCTCCGTGTGGCGCCGGCAGCGCGTCCACCTGGGCATCGCCGTCTCGCTGGCAGCCGGCCTGGTTGTGCCGGTGCTGCGTGATGCCGACTGGTGGACCGTCTCGGAACTCCACGATCGTGCCGCTGCGCTCGTCGAAGCCGCCCGCGAGGGCACGCTCTCGCCCGACGACATGACCGGCGGCACGTTCACCGTCTCCAACATGGGCATGTACCAGGTGGAGGAGTTCAGCGCCATCATCAACCCCGGCGAGGCCGCCATCCTGGCCGTCTCGAGCGCCATCGAGACGCCGGTTGCCGTGAACGGCGCGATCGCGGTCCGCTCGATCATGAAGCTGACACTGTCCGCCGACCATCGTCTGGTCGACGGTGCCATGGGCGCCCGATTCCTCAATGCCGTTCGACGGCGCCTGGAGGACGCGGCCGGGCTGCGGGCCTGGGCGCGGAACGCGTGACGGCATGCTGACCCAGCCGGACTTCCTCATGGGTGGCGAGACACCGGAACTCCGGTCCGTGCCGAATTTCCGCGATTTCGGCGGCTACGAGACGCGGGACGGTGGCCGTGTCCGCCGGGGCCTGCTATATCGCTCCGGCGCGCTGGATCGGCTTGACGGGGCGGATCTCCGGGCGCTGGAAGAGCTCGGCATCTGCACCGTGTTCGACCTGCGCCACGACGACGAGCGAGAGGCCCATCCGGACCGGCTGCCCGACGGCGTCTCCTACGTGGTCGCCAACCCGTTGGCCGAGTCGCCCGAGGAATCGCCGACCAAGATCGCGCGATCCCTGGCCACGCCGCAGCTGGCCGCCCAGGCGTTCGGCATGGGGGGTGCTGCCGCCTTCTTCCACCGCATCTACCGCGAGCTGGTAGTGCTCGACAGCGCGCACGTCGCGCTGCGCCGCGTCTACAGCGGCCTGGCCCGGCCCAGCGAGCGTCCGGCGCTACTGCACTGCGCCACCGGCAAGGACCGCACGGGCTGGGCGGTGGCGGCTCTCCAGCTCTGGCTGGGCGTGCCGGAGGATGCCGTCATGGCCGACTTCCTGGCCAGCACGTCCCGGCTCGAGCCCACCGTGCGACCGCTGCTGGATGACTTCGCCGCTCGCGGCGGAGATCCGGAACTGCTGCGCCCGCTGGTGGGCGTGATGCCCGAGTACCTGGAGACGGCACTGGCCGCCATGCGTAGCACCTACGGCGACGTCAACGGCTACTTCACCGCGGCGCTCGGCCTTGACGCCGTGAGCCAGGGGTTGCTGCGGACGGCGTTCGTGGAGGAGGGCTGAGCCTCAGCAAAACCCGATCGGCACCGACGGCACGTGATCCACGCAACGCCTCCGGCGGACCGTGGATGAGCCCGGTGGGACATTCGCAGGACCCGCCTGCATAGCCCGGATGGGCACGGCTGCCAGGTCGGCGGTGCGTGCTCCAAGCCTCGGAAGGGGACTTCATGTCGAAGACCATCCTGATGATCGGCACGCTGGACACCAAGGGTCGCGAGTACGCCTATGTCCGCGACCTGATCCGTGCCAGCGGTCACATCGCGTTCGTCCTGGACGCCGGCGTCCTGGGCGAGCCCGTCTTCACGCCGGATATTGCCGCCGAGCGCACCGCCGCTGCGGGCGGGAGCACGCTCGCCAAGCTGCGCGAGGAGCACGACCGGGGCCATGCCCTGGAGATCATGGGCCTGGGCGCGCGAGCCCTGGCGGTGGACCTGGTCGACAAGGGCGCCGTGGACGCCGTCATCAGCCTCGGCGGTTCCGGCGGCACCTCCATCGGGACCACGGCCATGAAGGCGCTGCCCGTGGGCCTTCCGAAGCTGATGATCTCGACCATGGCATCCGGCGACGTGGCGCCGTATGTCGACGTCAAGGACATCACCATGATGTACTCCGTCGTCGACGTAGCGGGCCTCAACCGGGTGTCCCGCCGGATCTTCGCCAACGCGGCTGGCGCGATCTGTGGCATGGCCGACGCGGTCGTTGCCAAGGTCGAGGAGAAGCCGCTCATCGGCGCCACCATGTTCGGCGTCACCACGCCGTGCGTCGACCACTTCCGCGCCCGCATGGAAGCAGCCGGCTACGAGACGCTGGTGTTCCACGCCACCGGCAGCGGCGGGCGATCGTTCGAGGCGCTGATCGCCGGGGGCTACTTCGCCGGCGTTGCGGACATCACGACCACCGAATGGGCCGACCAGCTCGTCGGTGGCGTCCTTCCCGCGGGGCCCGATCGCCTCAATGCGGCGGCCGACGCCGGCATTCCGCAGGTCGTCTCGCTCGGCGCCCTGGACATGGTCAACTTCGGTCCTCGCGAGACACTCCCGCCGGAGTACGAGAGCCGCAACATCTACGTGCACAACCCGCAGGTCACGCTGATGCGCACCACGCCGGAAGAGTGCGCCAAGCTCGGCCAGATCATCGCCGAGAAGCTCAACCGGACCACCGGACCGACCGCGCTGTTCGTGCCCCTCGGGGGCGTGAGCGCGATCGACGTGCCCGGCATGCCCTACTACGACCCGGCTGCCGACAAGGCCCTCTTCGAGGCGCTCCGCGCCCATCTCGACCGCTCCAAGGTGGAGCTCATCGAGCTCGAGCTCCCCATCAACGACCCGGCCTTCGCCGATGCGATGGCCGATCGACTCCTGGCGATGATCCAGGCACAGCACGCCGCCGAGCCGCAGCTGGCCCTGGCCGGCGCAGAGAGGTAGTCAGACACATGGCAATTCCGCGCACGGAGATCCTGCGGCGCCTGCGCGCCCAGGTGGAGACCGGGCATCCGATCGTCGGGTGCGGCGCCGGCACCGGCATCTCGGCCAAGATGGCCGAGGCGGGTGGCTGCGACATGATCATCATCTACAACTCGGGCCGCTACCGGATGGCCGGCCGTGGCTCGCTCGCCGGCCTCCTCTCGTACGGAGATGCCAACGGCATCGTCGTGGAGATGGCCTCCGAGGTGCTCCCCGTCGTCAAGGACACGCCGGTGCTTGCCGGCGTCAACGGCACGGATCCGTTCCGCCTCATGCCGGTGTTCCTGCGCCAGTTGCGCGACATGGGCTTCTCCGGCATCCAGAACTTCCCCACGGTCGGGCTCATCGACGGCACGTTCCGGGCCAACCTGGAAGCCACCGGCATGGGCTACGACAAGGAAGTCGAGTCGATCAAGCTCGCGCATGAGATCGACCTCTACACCTCGCCCTACGTCTTCGATGCCGACCAGGCCAAGGCCATGGTCCAGGCGGGCGCCGACCAGCTGGTGGCGCACGTCGGCCTGACCAACTCCGGTTCCATCGGCGCCGGCGTCGCAATGACCCTCAACCAGGCCATCGATCGGGTGATGACCATCGCCGAAGCCGGCCGCTCGATCCGTTCGGACCTCATCGTGCTCTGCCACGGTGGACCGTTCGACGAGCCGGCCATCGTCGGCGAGGCACTCGAGCGCATGCCCGGCATCAATGGCTTCTTCGGCGCCTCGAGCATCGAGCGACTCCCCACGGAGCGCGCGATCCGCGGCCAGGTCGAGGAGTTCAAGCTCCTCACGCTGGCCAGGGAGGCCGTTCCGGCCTGACCGGTCCCTGAAAAGCGCCACTTGGCGCACGGGCGGGACGCTGGGCTGTCCGGCGTCCCGCCATTTCGTTTCCTGCCGCCGGCGCGCGGCATGAGCTGAGGTCCATCCACCGCATGCAGATCGACGTCGCACTCGTGCCGGCCGAGGCCAGCGCGCTGGAGAAGGGCGTGCTCATCGTCATCGACGAGATCCGCGCCAGCACCACCATTACCACTCTGCTCGACCTCGCCTGCCGCGAGCTCGTCCTGGCCGGGTCAGTTCCCGCCGCGCGCCGGCTCGCGGCCGAGCGGGGCAGCCTGCTGGCGGGCGAACGCCACGCCCTCAAGCCGCGCGGCTTCGACTACGACAACTCCCCCACGGACCTGATCCGGTCCATGGAGATCCGCGGCCGCAGCGTGGTCCTGTGCACGACCAACGGGACCGCCGTGCTGCGACGGCTGCGCGGCGCGAGCCACGTGCTGGTGGGCTGCATCCGCAACGCCACGGCCTGCGCCGACGCGGCGGTGCGCCTCGCGATCGCGGACGGGCGCGGGATCCAGGTGGTGTGCGCCGGCCAGCGCGGGCGTTTCGTCCTGGACGACGCGGCGGCCGCCGGCGTCGTGGTGGAGCGCCTGGCAGAGGCAACGCGTCGCGGCGGCGGCGTCGCGGAGCTGACGGACGCGGCCGAGACCGCGGTGCGGCTGCGGCGCAGTTTCCCGGACCTGCTGACGGCAATGCGCGAGTCGAACGGTGGCCGCACGCTGGAGCACATCGGCCAGGCGCAGGACATCGCGTTCTGCGCCGAGGAGGACGCCAGCGCGACGGTCCCCGTCCTGCTGGCCGGCGACCCGATGCGAATCGGCATCCTCGGCTGAGGCTGCAAGTGCGCCGCGCGCCCGCGGCACGGGCGCGGGCCGCGATGGGCGACAATCGCGGCATGACTGACGACGCACAGTTCTTCGAACGGATCAACGAACTCTCGGAGGAAGAGGAGGAGCTCTACCTGCGCGCGGGGGACGGCCGTGGCCTGGGACCCACGGAGCGGGAACGACTGCGACAGATCAAGGTGGACCTGGACCGCGTCTACGACCTGCTGCACCAGCGGCAGGCGCGACGAGCCGCCGGCCAGGACCCGTCAGATGCGCAGCTCCGGCCGGAGGAGATCGTCGAGCGCTACGACCAGTAGCGGCGCGCAGGTCCGCAGCGCTCGAACGGCGTCAGAACAGCTCCCAGCCGCTGGCCATCTCGTCGCCGGCGGTGCGTGCCGTGGAGCCCGGCAGGCGCGGGCCGATGCGGAAGCGGCGCTCGTCGTCGTCTTCCTGCGCGCCTTCCGGGAGACCGTCCATGCGACGCACCAGGTACTCGCCGATGCGCGGGCCGTGCTTGAAGCCGTGTCCGGAGCCGCCGCCGGCCAGCCAGACGTTGTCATAGCCGGGGTGCGGCGCGATCAGGAAATGGCCGTCCGGCGTGGATTCGTACTGGCAGACGCGCGTGCCGACCACCGGCGCGTCGGCGAGGTCCGGGAAGCGCCGCCGCAGGTAGATCCGCGCCAGGCGGACGGACTCCAGGTCCACCTCCCGATCGCCGCGTGACGGGTCGAACAACGGGCCGAGCCGGTCCGGCGCGATCTTGAAGCCGTTGTCGGGCGTGGCACCGATGCCGTAGTAGGCGGCGTCGAAGTCGGCCCACGCCGGCAACGCCGCTGCCCGGAAGCGGTCGTCTCCAGCCGCCGCTCCCATGAACAGGACGTCCTGCTTGGTGACCCGGATCACGTCGCGCAACAGCTGCGGGAAGAGGCGCGGCAGCCACGGACCGCAGCAGAACACGAACTGGTCGCCGGACCAGGTGCGGCCATCGGCGTCCACGACCTCGCGCAGCCTGCCGCCATCGCCGCGGCCCGGGCGGACGCCGGCCAGCGCGAAGGTGCCGCCTTCCCGCTGGAACGCCGCGACCGTGGCCTGAATCCCGCGCCGGGCGTAGAGCGCGCCCGCCTGCGGTTCGAAGAGCGCCGCCTGCAGGCCCTCGCCGACGGCGATCTGCGGCCAGCGCGCGGCCACCTCGGCCGGTTGGAGCCATTCGAACGGGACACCCTCAGCGGTCAGCGCCTCCGCCGAACGCGCCTCGAAACCGTCCTGGCGACCGCCGAACCACAGCACCCCGCTCGGCTCGAACAGCTGGACGCCCCATTCCTCCTGGAAGTGCTGCCAGTGCTGGAGTGCTCGTCGAGACCAGCGCGTGTAGAGCCGATCGTGACCGTGTGCGGCACGCGTGATGCGCGTCTCGTCCCCGCTCGTTGCCCGCGGGTTGCCGGCGCCCCAGGCGTCCAGCAGCGTGACCCGCCGGCCGCCGCCGACCTGTGCCCAGTACGCGGTCCAGGCGCCCATGGTCCCGGCACCGACGACGATCAGGTCGGACGTCCGGGGTGCATCCGTCTCCGGGTCGGGCAGCGCCGCCGGGGCCGGATCCACGGCCGTGGCCGTTGCGGTCACGTGGCCAGGGGCGTGCCGAGCCCCAGCGAGGCGGCACGCTCCAGCACCGCGTCCGCGAAGACGAGATCGGCGACGCCCACCCCGAGGTGCGTCACCAGCACGGGGCCCGTGCCATTCCGCCGCGCCGGCGATGGCGTCTCCCCGCCGTTGCGCAGCGCCTCCCCGATGGTGCTGGCCGGCTCCGGGTAACCGGCGAAGATGCCGGTCGCACGATTGGCCAGGAACTGGCCGCGCTCGTCCACCACGAACTGCTGGGCCGATGCGGCCACCGTGGCCGGCACGCACATGTCGTAGTCGACGGCGACGATGAGGCGCGCCTCTGCGAACGCCGCGGCCGGGATGGCCTGCCGGTCGGGCCCGAACGAGACCACGGTCACGACCACGTGCGCCCCGGTGATCGCTTGGACCGGATCGGTCACGACCGAGGCGCCGGAGAAGCAGCCCATGGCGACAGCCTCCTGCGCCAGCGCTTCTGCCCGGTCGGCGTGCCGATCGCTGATCACCAGGCTCGAACCTTCCAGCAGGTGTCCGAGCACGGACAGATGGCTGCGCGCCTGGACGCCGGCGCCGACGAGCGTGACGCGCAGCGACCCCGGCGTGCCGCCCGGCTTCCAGGTCTCGATGGCTGCGCCGCTGACGGCCGCGGTTCGGTGAGCCGTGATGGGGCCGCCGTCCAGTAGCGCCCGCGGCAGGCCGGTCTGCGGGTCGCTCAACAGGATCGTGGCGGCCACCGCCGGCAGGCCAGCGGTGCGGTTGCCGGGGAATCCGGTCACCCACTTCATGCCGAGCAGGTCGGCGCCGCCGTCCGCGGCCGCTCCGCGCACGAAGGCCGGCATGGCGTGGGCGAACGACTGGTCCGGCCGCGGGTGGACGCCGATCTTGGGCGGCAGCTCCGCGTCCGCGACCAGCGCGGTCATCGCCCGCTTCGCGAGCTGGATGCGGGCGGCCACATCCGGCATCGCCTGCTCGACCTCGGCAGCCGTGAGATACAGGAAGGCGCCCGTTCCAATGGCCATCTGGGCATGAGTGTAGGACGCGCCCAACTCCCGGACAGCGACCGGTCGGACCGAGCGTGCCCCCTGGGCTAGCATCCCCGCATGAGCGGAGCGCAGGCACCTGGTACGGCAGAGCGCGACCGGAGCGTGGCCAACCTGCGCCTGGAGCGCGACGCGGTGGTGCTGTACGACCGGTTGGCCGGCATCGAGAAGGATCCGCGCCGGGCGGGGGCCTTCCGGGCCATCGCCGCCAACGAGCGCCGTCATGCGGAGATCTGGGCCACGCGCCTGCGCGAGACCGGCGTCAACGTCCCTGGCGAGGAACCGCCGCGGTTCCGGATTCGCATGATCCTGGCAGTGGCACGGGTCTTCGGGACGCGCGCTGTCTCGGACCTGGTCAAGGCCCTGGAGGGCGACGAGGAAGAGATCTACGAAGCGCAGGGCGACCCAGAGGTCGCCTCCATCATGGAGGACGAGCGCGAGCACGCCGAGATCTGGCACCGCCTGGATGCCGGCCTGCCCGGTGTCCTGGAGAAGCCCACCAACGGCACGCCGGGCAAGCCCGGCCTGGACGTAGCGACGGCATTCGAGGCGGGAGCGCCACTCGAGCACGCTGACGGCGCCAAGGGGGCGGCGGTGGCCAGCGCCCGTCGCGATGAGACCTGGCACCGGGCAGGCCAGACCGGCACGCTGCGGGCGGCCATCTTCGGGATCAGCGACGGCCTGGTGAGCAACCTGGCCCTGGTGATGGGAATCGCCGGCGCCTCCGCGGATAATCACTTCATCGTGCTGGCAGGCGTCGCCGGATTGCTGGCAGGCTCGTTCTCCATGGCCGCGGGCGAGTTCATCAGCATGCAGAGCCAGCGGGAGCTGTTCGAGCGCCAGATCGACCTCGAGCGCGAGGAGATCAAGATCATGCCGGAGGCCGAGGAGTACGAATTGGCCGGCATCTACCGCGCCAAGGGCCTCTCCACGAGCGAGGCCAAACTGGTCGCCCATCGCCTGATGCAGGATCCGCAGATGGCCCTTGACACCAAGATCCGCGAGGAGCTGGGGCTGGACCCCCAGCAGCTCGGCTCGCCGTGGGGAGCGGCGGCCTACTCGTGCATCTCGTTCGCCATCGGGGCGGCCATTCCGCTGGTCCCGTTCCTGCTCACCCGTGGTGGCCCGGCCATCGTGTTCGCCGCCCTGCTCGCGATGATCGGCCTGTTCGTGGTCGGCGTCGGCGTCAGCCTGCTGACCGGCCGCAGCGCCATCTTCACCGGGCTGCGCCAGGTGGCCATCGGCGGGATCGCGGCCACCGTGTGCTACGCCGTCGGCCTGTTCATCGGCGTGCAGGTCTCGTAGCCATGCGTGACGAAGCGGCTGGCTGGCTCCGGCTGAAGCTGGAGCAGGAGGGGCTCGTGGCCGGCGCGTGGTCCAACGGACCCGGCGATCGCTATGCCGCGCACCGCCACGACTACGACAAGGTCCTGGTCGCTGCGGCAGGCTCCATCGAGTTCCAGCTCCCCGAGCTCGGGGATGCGGCACCGCTGGCGCTCGGCGACCGGCTTGACCTTCCGGCGGGCACGCTTCATGGTGCGGTGGTGGGACCGCATGGCGTCACCTGCCTGGAGGCACACCTGGCTCCCGGATCGCTGCCCGCCGAACCACGGCGGTTGACGGGCTGGGGCCTGGACGGCCACTCGGAACTCGTGGATGATGGCGCGCCGCGAAAGGCCGCTGAAACCGGCCCAGCCGGTGCTGCGTAGCGTTACATGACGACGGATCCGGTCAGCCGTTCGGATGCCCACCTCGTCGGCCTTGTCGCGACCGGCGACACGGACGCGCTCGCACAGCTCTATGACCGTCATGGGGACGCGATCTATCGGGCCGCATATCGTCGCCTGGGCGACAGTCAGCTGGCAGAAGAGGTCTTGCAGGACACCTACCTGGCGCTCTGGAACCGCGCGCACATGTACGACGAACAACAGGGATCGCTGCCGGCCTGGCTCGGCACGATCGCGCGCAACCGCGCCATCGATCGGATGCGAGCTGCCGGCCGGCGCCCCTCACCCGTTCCCTTGAGCGGCCTGCTGGTCGATGACGGCGGCGAGGACCGGGCACTGGATCACGCGGTCGGCCAGGGCGAGCTGCTCGGCAGCGGGACGCGGCCGCTGGACCCTGAGGCGTACGTGGATGCCTCGGAGTTGCGCGACCAGGTCCGGGACGCGCTCGGGCGCATCCCGTCGCTGGAGCGCCGCGTGCTGGAGCTGGCCTATTTCGAGGAGCTGACGCAGTCGGAGATCGCCATCCGACTCGGCTGGCCGCTCGGCACGGTCAAGACGCGCACGCGCCGTGGGCTGCTGCGGCTGCGCTCGTTTCTGGTGACCGTGCTCGGACCTGACGTCGCCCCGGACGCGGTCATGCTGGCCGCGCTCGGTCCGGACGAGGATGCGCCTGTTGAAGGCTCAATTCCGCCACGCGAGCGGGCACCCGCAGGAGCGACCGATGGACCACGCTGACGTCCTCGACCGCATCGCGGACGCGGCGGCAACGCCGAGCGGTCTCGAGCGGCTGGCCAGCGATCAGTCGCCCGACGCGGCGGCCGTCAACGCGCACCTCGAGACATGCCCGGATTGCCACGCCGAGCTGGTCGCGTGGCAGCGCACGTCGGCGGCACTGCTGGATGCGGCGCCGGACACGTTGCGTGCTCCGGCGGAGGCTCGCAGCCGGATCCTGAGCGCGGTCGTCCGTGATGGCATTCCCCGCGGAGCAGCCGCCACCGGTGGCATCGCCGCCGCCGGCGCCGGTGCAGTCGCCAGCGCTGCCAGTGGCACCGCGGGTCGCCCACCCATCACCGCGATCCCCGTCCACCACGGGGACATCGTCCAACCGCTGACGCGCGTTGGCTCGCCGTCGGTCCGTCGCCAATCACCGCTCCGCTTCCGCCAGCTGGCGTTGGCGGCTGCGGCGGTCCTGGTCGTGTTCGTTGCCGGCGCGCTCCTCGGGCCACCGCTGGGCCTCACGCCCAAGGATCACGGCGTTGACAACCTGGTCGCGGCCATTGCGGCCAGCAACCAGATCCTTCTCCAGCCCAATCACCGTGAGGCCGTGCTGACCCGCAGCGACGGCAGCGCGGCGGGCTCCGTGCTGGTCAACCCGGCCACCGGGGATATCGTGGTGCTCTCCGGCCAGTTGGACATCAACACCGCCGACTACCATTGCAACCTCGTGCGTGGCAGTGGTCCACAGATGTGGATCGGGCCGATGCTGACGCAGGGTGGGACCGCGTACTGGGCCGGCCAGGTCAGCAGCGTGGCCGACCTGGGCAGGCCCGGGGACGTCATCCAGGTCGTGGACGGCGGTCCTGCACCGGAGTTGACGGCCACGTTCTGAGGGCAACCTCGGGGAGCACGCCACGCCTGCCAGCGATCGCCATCACCAACCGGACGGGCCTCGGCGCGGCGCGACCGTCGATGAGGCAGGCATGGCCCAGATGTTCGACGAGGTCGCGCCGGTCTACGACCGGCTCAACACGCTCATGACGCTGGGCATCGACGCGCGCTGGCGCAAGCGAGCCGTCGCGGAGACACGCCTGCGCGCCGGAGATTCGGCCATCGACGTGTGCTGTGGCACGGGCAAGCTGGCGGCCTTGATCGCGGAGCGCGTCGGACCCTTCGGACGCGTCGAGGGCATCGATGTCTCCCCGCAGATGATCGGCCAGGCGTCCCGGAACCTGTACGCGCTGGTCCAGGCGCATTTCGCGGTCGGCAGCGCGCTGGCGCTGCCGTTCGAGGACGCGACGTTCGACGCGGCCACGATCGGTTTCGGGCTGCGCAACCTGCCCGATTTCGAGGCCGGCTTTCGCGAGATTGCGCGGGTGGTTCGTCCGGCCGGCCGGGTGGTCTGCCTGGAGCTGTCGCTGCCGGCGTCCCGGACGCTCGCGCGCGCCTATCACGGGGCGTTTCGCCGCACGGCACCAGTCGCTGCACGCATCCTCGGCGGGCCACGTGGCGCCTATGCGTACCTGCCCGCGTCGCTGGACGGCTTTCCCAATCCGGACCAGGTCGCCGATGCCATGCGCTCGGCCGGCCTGCGTGAGGTCCACTACGTGAGACTCGCAGGCGGTGTCGCCTGCCTGCATTGGGGCACCGCGCCAGCGCCGTGACGGAGCTGCGGCCGAGCCCGAGACCGCCTGCAGATTGGGCTCGCACGTTTCTCGCCAGATACCGCTGCCGGTAATGCAAGGACAAGACGGGAGCCCTTCAAGGCTCGACGCGCCGCGGTTCAGGGCGGACGTCACTCGCGGCTGAGCACGATCCGCGATCCTGCTCGCGGTATGGCCCTCCCGGTTGGGCGGCGAGCGCGCCCAGTAACGCCACCCCGGATATCTGGCAGGTTCTCCGGCGACGCTTTCCTCAGTCGTCGCCGGCGGTGTTCGCCGGCGGGGTATCAACGGGAGGCGGGGCCGCAGGCTGCGGGCTGGGCTCGACCAGCGATGCCGCCTGCGCCACACCCGGCTGCCAGGCCGGCGGCAGCGGCGTGGCACCGGTCGCCAGGTACTGCCGGTGGAGCTCCAGGACTTCCTCGACAAGGGGCTGGGGCGCCAGTCCGCCGTAGCTCTCGATGTTGCGGCTGATCCAGTCCGCCTCGATGGGCACCTCGGAGGGCCCCACATCCGATTCCGTGCGCGGGAGGCGCACCGCGAAGACCCACACCAGCCCGACGCCTATGGCAATGCCCAGCACAATCAGCCACCAGGCGAAG
>CAZENL010000021.1:34065-36877 GCA_964513505.1 uncultured Anaerolineaceae bacterium | reverse complement strand
TCATCCGCGTCCTCATGCCTCCTCTGCTATCGTCCCGACCAGATGAATCCTAGCCCCGCCCGACGGCAGGCGAACCCCAACGGGCGCCGGCCGGCAGGGCGCCAGCGTCGTCGCGGACGCTCGGCCTTGGTCCTGATCCCCCTCTTCATCTTCGGCGCCTTCGCGCTCCTGGCGGGCGTGCTGGCGGTGGCGGCCATCGGCATCTTCGTGGCTGACAGCCAGGGCCTGCCGGATGTGCACACGCTCAACGACGTGGCGCCCAAGGGTGACTCGGTCATCTACGCTCGCGACGGCACCACCGTGCTGGCGACGTTCAACAGTGGCGAGCATCGCCAGATCCTGACCTTCGACCAGATCTCGCCCGCCCTGGTGGACGCCACGACCGCCGTCGAGGACAAGACCTTCTGGACGAATACCGGCTTCGATCCGCTGGCCATCGTCTCGGCCGGGCTGGATTCGCTCAGGGGCGACGCACGCGGCGCATCCACGATCACCCAGCAGCTGGTGCGTGCGCGTCTCCTCCCGCCGGAGCTGGTGCAGGATCCCGGCAAGACGATCGAGCGTAAGATCAAGGAGATCATCCAGTCGATCCGCCTGACGCAGGCGTTCCCCGGCGAGGCCGGCAAGCAGCAGATCATCACCGCCTACCTCAACCAGAACTACTACGGCAACAACAGCTACGGCGTGGAAGCCGCGGCGCAGGGCTACTTCGGGCCGGACGTCCATGCCAACAACCTGACCCTGGCCCAGGCGGCCATCCTGGCCGGCATCCCACAGTCGCCCGTCAACTACGACCTGGAGCGCAACGCCGTCCTGGATGACAGCGGCAACCTGGTCGTGCCGGCAGACTCGGACGTGGTCGTGCGCCGCAACTTCATCCTTGACCTGATGGAGAACGACGCGTCGCGCTGCCACGAAACGTGCGGCACGTTCACGCACGCGGACTTCGAGGCGGCCAAGCAGGAGCCCGTGACCCTGTTCCAGGGCGCGGACGTGAGCCAGACCTGGGTGGCGCCCCACTTCGTCTGGTACGTACGCAGCGAACTTGCCGACAAGCTGTGCGCCGGCGCTCCCACATGCACGGCGCTGGAAAACGGCGGTCTCAAGATCACCACCACGCTGGACCCCAAGATCCAGGCCGTCGCCGAGAAGTGGGTCAAGGCCACCGCGGTCCTGCCGCACCAGCCGAGCCAGCAACAGACGACCACGGCGCTCGTCGGCTCGTACCCCGACTGGCTCAAGAACCTGCGCGGCCAGAACGTCTGGAACGCGGCCATGTCCGCGATCGACTACCAGACCGGCGAGATCATCGCCTACGTGGGCAGCGGCGACTACTACGCCACCCGCAAGATCAACACCAAGTTCCAGCCCCAGTTCGACGTGCTCAGCGACGGCTGGCGCCAGCCGGGCAGCGCCTTCAAACCCTTCAACTACGTGACCGGCATCGACGACCGCACCATGACCGCCTCCACCATGATCATGGACGTCAGCACGGACTTCGGCGGCGGCTACACGCCGTCCGACGCGGATGGCCTGGAACGCGGACCGTTGCGCGCCCGCCAGGCGCTCCAGTTCTCGCTCAACATCCCGGCCGTCAAGACGCTTGCCAACAACGGCATCCAGCGCGTCTTCGACAACGCCAAGGGCTTCGGCATGAACTTCCAGACGGACAACCCCACCCAGGACAGCGGCCTGTCCATGACGCTGGGGACGTTGGAAGTGCACCCCATCGACTTGGCCAGCTCATACGCCACGCTTGCCAACAACGGCGTCAACATCGGCCGCACGTCCATCCTGAGCGTCATCGGACCGGACGGCACGGACGCGATCCCGCCGTATGTGCCGCCGGATGGCGACCGGGTGGTGGGTGCGGCGGCCGCCAGCATCGTCACGGATATCCTGGCCGGCAACACGGACCCCAACCAGAACCCCTACTGGGGCAAGTGGGAGGTCAAGGCCAAGGGCGGCGTGCACCGACCGGCCACGCTGAAGACGGGCACCAACAACGACGCCAAGGACCTCAATGCCTACGGCTTCATCGCGCCACCCACCAAGGCGGAACGCGACGCCGGGCAGTACGCGCTGGTGATCGGTGCCTGGGCGGGCAACAGCGACGCCACGGCCGTCAGTACGCCCGGCAAACCGCCGCTCGCCTCGCTGGACGTGACCGCGCCACTCTGGTCGGCCGTGATGACGGAGGTGACCAAGAACTGGGCCGTGGACAACTTCAAGCTGCCGGACAACGTGGTGAAGGCGCAGGTCGACGCGCACACCGGCTACAAGCCGAGTGCATTCTCCAAGGACCAGGTCACGGAGCTGTTCATCAAGGGCACCGAGCCCGGCGACGATCCGTACATCAAGAGCATGCAGGTGGTTGTCGGGCCGGACGGCAAGACCTATCGCTGGACCGATGGCTGCGCGGGCACGCCGGTGACCAAGGGCTTCCTGGACCTCAGCGGCGTGGACTCCGACCACCCGAACTGGCAGGCGGCAGACCAGAACTGGATCCAGCGCGCGCGCCGCGGGCCGGGCGTGTCCGGAGGCGCGGACCCCAGCCAGCCCAACCAGACGGCGTACTTCTACGAGGGCGGCTACGAGCCGTACGGCGCCACCTGGGGCGCACCGTTCGTGCCGGCGCTGGACTGCACGGCGGCCCCATCCGCCTCGCCATCGGAATCGCCGAGCGCGTCGCCTTCAGAGAGCCCCAGCGAAAGCCCGACTCCGGAGGTGACGCCGGAGATCACCCCCGAGATCACGCCGGAAATCACTCCGGAGATCACGCCCGAAGTGACGCCGACTCCGACTCCGACGC
>CAZENL010000021.1:0-33965 GCA_964513505.1 uncultured Anaerolineaceae bacterium | reverse complement strand
AGCGTCACGATGGTCGCGCCGTCGCCGCCTTCACCGCGCTCCCCGGGCCGCCACTCGCGCACCAGCGGGTGGCTGGTCAAGAACTCCCGGACCGCGTCGCGGAGCGCGCCCGTGCCGTGGCCGTGGACGATCGTGACGCGGCCGGCATCGGCGGTGGACGCCTGGTCGATGTAGCGCTCCAGCGCGTCGGTCGCCTCTTCGACGCGCGCGCCGCGCAGATCCAGGCTGGACGGAATGGCCGCCCGGCGGACTTCGCGGGAAGCGGTGCGGGAGCCGGCCGCCGCACGCGAGCGGGGCGCGTCGGCGGTCGTTGAGCCCTGTCCGAAGTCGCCGCGCCGCCCTGTCACCGGTTGGTCGCCGGAGGCCGATAACGTGCGAACGCCCTTTCCGCGCCGATCGGATCCAGCCGCATCGTCCGTGCCGCGGGCTCCTGGTGCCACCAGGTCCGCCAGATCCACCTCAGCGTGGATGCCGCCCAACTGGAGCGTGCCCCGACCCCTGGCCGCGTCGACGGACGCCAGGGTGCCGGCGAACCCTGTTCGGGTCACGGCGGACATGCCCGCTCGCCACTCGACCGGCGCCCCGTCCGCCGGCTCAGGGGCGCCTGCGGGTTGCTCGGAGATGTGGGGCAGGGCCAGGAGGCGCCGCTCCAGGTTCGCCATGGCCTCGTCCAGGCGCGCTTCGGTGAGCGTCTCCCTCTCGAGCAGCCGGCGCGACGCTGCGATCTCCTGATGTACCGCAGCCAGCGCCAACTCCGCCTCCGAGCGTGCCGCGGCCACGGCCTCCTCCCGCTCGCGGCGCGCGCGCCGGCGTTCCTCCTCCGCCTCGGCGCGGGCCGCTCGTGCGCGCTCCTCGGCGTGCATTGCGCGCACCTCCGCCTCGGTGACGGCCGCCTGGCCCGCCTTGATCGACGCCAGCGTCTGCTCGAACTCCTGTTGCGCCCGCGACAGCCGGGAGCGCGCGTCGGCCACCAGGTCGCTGCCGAGGCCAAGCCGTTCCGCGATCGCGAAGGCCTGGCTGGTGCCCGGCAGGCCGACCGTCAGGCGGTAGGTGGGGCTCAGCGTCTCCAGGTCGAACTCGACCGCCGCGTTGCGTGCCTGGGGTGTGTTGTGGGCGTAGGTCTTGAGCTCGGCGTAGTGGGTGGTCGCCACCACCAGCGAACCTGCCCGGATGAAGTGGTCCAGCAGCGCCTGGGCCAGCGCGGAGCCTTCGGTCGGGTCCGTTCCGGCACCCAGCTCGTCCAGCAGCACCAGGCTGTCACGTCCCGCCAGCTCCACGATCCTTACGATCGAGCGGAGGTGGCCGCTGAAGGTGGACAGCGACTGTGCGATGGACTGCTCGTCGCCGATGTCGGCGAAGACGTCGCGGAAGATAGGCAGACGGCTGCCGGCAGCGGCCGGCACGTGCAGGCCCGCCTGGTGCATCAGCGAGAGCAGCCCGATGGTCCGCAGCGTGACCGTCTTGCCGCCTGTGTTGGGCCCCGTGATGACCACCGCGGTGTATTCGCCACCCAGGCGGAGGGTGATCGGCACCACGCGTCCCGTGAGACCCGGGTGGCGGGCTGAGATCAGGACCACCTCCTGCTCGCGCACGGTGTCCGGACGGACCGCGTTGAGCTCTCCGGCCAAGCGCGCCTTGGCGGCCCAGAAGTCGAAGCTCGCGAGCGCGTCCAGTGTTTCGGCGAGTGGCCCGGAGTGCGTGGCGACCAGGGCGGACAGCTCGTCGAGGATGCGCTCCTCCTCCGTCTGCACCTTGAGCTGGGCCTCTCGCCAGGCGTTGCCGAGCTCCACGGCGATCAGCGGCTCGATGAAGAGCGTCTGGCCGCTGCCGGACTGGTCGTGGACGATGCCGCGCACCTTGCTCTTGGCGTCGGCGCGCACCGGGACCACGTACCGGCCGTTGCGCAGGGTGATGATCGGTTCCTGGAGCGCGCTGCCAACCTCCGAGCCGTGGACCAGCGTCTCCAGGCGGGTGCGCAGGCGCTCATAGGCGATCCGCACGGCGCGGCGCAGCCCGCCGAGCGCGGGTGACGCGGAGTCCAGCAGCTCCCCGGCCGGGTCGATGCTCACCTCCAGGCGGTTGCGCAACTGCGGCAGCGGCGCGATCCGGCGGCCGACATCGTGGAGCAGCGGATGCCGCGTCTCGCGCAGTGGCTCGGCCAGGCGTGCCGCGGCGACCAGCGTCGAGAGCACGTCCAGGAGCTCCTGCGAGTCGAGGCGACCGCCGCGCGCGGCACGGCCGATGGCCGCCGCGATGTCCCGGGCCCCGCCGATGCCCGCGTCCGGACGCTCTGATAGGAAGAGCCGCGCCTCGTCCGTCTCATCCAGGCCGCGCTTGACGATGACCGGGTCGCTCGACGGTTCCAGGGCCTGCGCCAGGCGGCGCGACGGCGCGAACCCGGTGTAGCCGGCCAGCCGCTCGCGAATCTGGGGGAACTCCAGCAGCGCGATGGATTTCGGGTCCAGGCGACTGGCGTGCTCGTCAACGGCGCTGTGGGCCGCCGCCTCCTGGCTTGCCCGGGTCATCGGCCGCGGCCTTCATTCACCGCTCCGGGGAACGGCCGCGACAAGCTGGCACTGCCGGCGACGCCGAAACGCCACGGCCGCTCAGCCCACTCTCCTGCATAGGCCACGCCGATCCGGGTCCCTTCAAGGATCAGGGGCCTGGGCGCACCCGGCGGCGGCGCCGCCAGCCACAGGCGCGTGCCCGCAGTCAGGTCGTGGCCGTCCAGTTGCCGCGTGATGCCAAAGGCCTGGCAGAGGCGTGCCGGGCCGGCGGCGAGCCGGGCGTCCGGGCCAGCGGAGCCGGCACTGCCGCGGCGTTGACGCATCAGCTCCACGCCGGAGACGGGTTCCACGGCGCGCAGCAGGACCGCGCCGGCACGACCCGGGACGTCCCCTACGACGTTGAGGCAGGAGTGCATGCCGTAGACGAGGTACACGTAGGCATGCCCCGGCTCCCCGAACATCGGAGCCGTGCGGCGCGTCAGGCCGGCGCGTGCGTGGCTGGCCCGGTCCTCCTGGCCAAGGTACGCCTCGGTCTCCACGATCGCGCCAACGGTCCGCTGCGCGGCACAGTCGCCGTCCGCGTCTGTCTCGCTGACGAGCAGGCAACCCAGCAGTGCGCGCGCCAAGTCCAGGACCGATCGCGCATAGAAGCCCCGTGGCAGGAGCCGCCCGACGTCAGCGTTGTGCAACTGCGGACCGCTGGACGGTGGCGGTGGGTCTCGCAGCGAAGGAAGCGTGCTCATCGGCCGGATCGCCGACTCTAGAGATGCCCGCGGATGCTGGACGGCAGGAGCGGGTCCAGCAGCGTGTTCATGATCGGAACCAAACCGGATTCGATCTGGCCGCCGATCGTTGACGTCCGCAGCGCCACGTAGAGGTTGGTGGCCCAGTCCGCGACGTTGGACGATTCGGGGACCGGCTCGTAGAACGTGCGCAGGATCGCGATCACGGCCGCGACCACCAGGATCGCCAGTACCGCCCCGAGCAGTCCGCCGAGGACGTCATCGACCAGCGGATAGCGACTCAGGTCGTGCGATCCGCGCGTGCCCAGCTGGATCAGGATCAGCCCAAGGGTGAAGAGCACCCCGAAGATGATCAGGAAGGCCAGCATGTGGTTGAAGGCAGGGCTGAAGTTGATCCACTGGCCCTGGATGTAGTCGCCGCCAGGGCCGGACAGGTGCGCGGCCAGCAGGAATGTCACCAGCCAGGCAGCCAGCCCCAGCAGCCCGCGCACCACGCCCCAGAAGAAGCCGATCAGGAACCCGCCGGCAAGGATCAGGACCAGGAGGATGTCTGCGGACGTCATGGCGTGCGCACGCTATCAGTCCCGCAGCCGGGCGCCAAAGCGCTCCGCGAGTGCCCGCACGATCCGGGCAATGGTCCCGTCCATGGCGTCCTCGGCGATGGCCTCCGTGTCCGGCTGGAAACGCAGCCGATAGCCCAGGTTGACCTCCGACGGCTTGAGCGGCGGGCCCTGATAGCGATCGAAGAGCCACACCTCACTCAGCTGCGGGCCGGCCACGGACCAGATCGCCGCCTGGATGTCCCCTGCCGGTGCTCGCTCGTCGACCACGATGCTGAGGTCCCGTTCGGCCGCCGGCAGCCGGTCGATGCTGTCCGCGCGCCTCTGGACATCGATGAGCCCGAGCAGCACGGCCAGGTCCAGGTCGGCAACGACCACGCGCTGGGCACGGATGTCCCATGCCTCCAGGATCCGCGGGTCCAGTTCGGAAACCGAGCCGAGGTTGATCGGGTCATCCGTCGGCGTCTCCCTGGCGACATCCGCAAGCACGCTGGCCGTCCGACCGGGATGGTCGACGCCCGGGCGCGGCAGTCCGCCCGCATAGCGCACGCGCGTGCCGGGAGACAAGCGATCCACGACCACCTCCAGCAACCCCTTCGCGTCACCCAGGTCCACCTCTCGGCGCGGACCGTGCCATGTGGGTGGCTGTGCGGCACCGGTCATCAGCAGCCCCAGCCGCGCCTGCTCGGTGGGCCCGTCCGGACCGAACTCGTGCACGTTGCCAAGCTCGAAGATCTGCACGTCGTCGCGCCGCTGGCGCTCGTTGTCGACGACCGCGCGCAGGAGGCCGGGGAGCAGCGAGCGGCGCAGCTCCGAGTGGTCAGCGGAGACCGGGTTGGCCGCACGAACCGTCCGCGGATCGTCCGCGGGGATCCCCAGGCGGTCGTGGTCCTGCGGGCTGATCAGCGCAAAGGTGACCACCTCGGAAAGGCCCCGGCCGGAAACGGCGTTGCGGAGCTGGTCCGTACCGCGCCATGGATCCGGGCGATAGCCCGGGTTCTCTGTGGCCGGCCGCGTTCCCGGCAGCGTCTCGTAGCCGCGCACCCGGGCGACCTCCTCCGCGATGTCCCCCTCGATCTGGAGGTCGCGGCGGTGGGTTGGGACGATGGCCACCAGCGCTTGCGCGGCGGCCTCCGGGTCCAGGCGGATCGGCGGGTCGCCGGGGAGTGCCGGGATGGGGTCGTCGACGTTGGCTGGCTCCGTGCCCACCTCCACACGCGCCAGCAGTGCGCGCTGCTCATCGGCCGGAACGTCCACGCCGAGCAGCCGCGAGACGCGGCTCGGCCGGAACGGCAGGCGCGCGGGCGCGGGCTCGACCGGATCGGTGTCCACAACGCCGGTCGCCGGCCGGCCACCGGCCCACTCGGCAATCAGTTGCGCGGCGCGGTCCGCGCCGAGGCGCGCCAGGCGATGCTCCTGGCCCTTCTCGAAACGCAGGCTGGCCTCGCTGCGGAGCGCGTATTTGAAGGCCGTGCGCCGGACGCTGACGGGATCGAAGATGGCCGACTCCACGATCACGCTGGTGGTGCCGTCGTGGACCTCCGAGGCGGCACCGCCCATCACTCCGGCAATGCCGATCGGGCCGTTGGCGTCGGCGATGATCAGGGTCTCGGCGTCCAGCTCGCGGACCACGTGGTCCAGCGTCTCCAGCTTCTCCCCGGGCAGCGCGGTGCGGACAATGACCTTGCCGTCCGCCACGGCCGCGGCGTCGAACGTGTGGATGGGCTTGCCCAGCTCCAGCATCACGTAGTTGCTGGCATCCACGACGTTGGAGATGGGCCGCATCCCGGCGGCCATGAGCCGGCGCTGGATCTTGATGGGGCTCGGGCCGATGCTGACGCCGTCCACGTAGCGCAGCACGATCCTGGGGCAGCGCACGGCGTCCTGGACGTCCACGCTGATGTGGTCGGTGGTGGCATCGCCCGCTTCCGGGACGCTGATGTCCGGCCAGCGCAACGTGCCACCGACCGCGGCCGCAACCTCGCGGGCCAGCCCCACCACGGACAGCGCGTCACCACGGTTGGGCTTGACGTCCACGTCCAGCACCACATCGCCGAGCACCTCTGCCACCGGCATGCCAATCGGTGTGTCGGAGGGCAGGATCAGGATTCCGTCCGCGTCACTGGTCAGGTGCAGCTCATCGCCGGAGCAGAGCATGCCCTGGCTCTCCTCGCCGGCGATGCGCGACACCTCGATGTGCCTGCCGCCGGGCAGGACGGAACCGGGCAGTGCCACCGGGACGCGCTGGCCTTCCTCGATGTTGTGAGCGCCACAGACGATCGACAGCACCGGGTGCGACGCACCGACGCGCACCTTGGTCAGCTGGAGCTTGGCGGAGCCCGGGTGCGGCCCGACCTCCAGCAGCTCGCCGACCACCACGTTCTCCCAGTCGGCGCCGATCCGGTCGATCCCCTTGACCTCCATGCCAAGCAGCGTCAACCGCTCGGCCAGCGCCTCCGGCTCAAGGTCGAAATCAACCATCTCCTTCAACCAGGAGAGCGGCACTTTCATCGGAACCGCGCCGCGACGAGCGTGGCGATGGGGCTACGGAACAGGGAACTCACCCTGCAACGCTACCCCATCACCTGCATCCGGCGCAGCCCGGCCGATACGAACGCCGGGAGCGTCCCTCAGTGCTTGGACCAGATGATGGCCTGCGGACTGGTCTCGCCGTTGGCGCGACCGGCGACAACGACACGGCCGCCGTTGGCCGCAACGCTCACCGCTTGCGCCATGGCGAACGCCGGCCCATCCGGCACGCGTGTCCAGGTCGTGCCGTCGGGAGATGTCAAGATGGCCGCGCTGTCGTGGCCGTAGCCGGCGGCAACGAGACCGGACCCGTCGCTCGCAACACCGTACATGGTGGCGTTCTGGAATGCCGGCTGGTCGGCGACCCGAACCCACGCCGTGCCGTCCGCCGATGTCCACACCGCGGCGCCAAGTGGTCCCTGCCCGACGGCCACGAAGCCGGACGCAGTGGCCGAAATGCCGTTCATTGCAGCGTCCACGAAGCTCGGATCCGACGGCACCCGCGTCCACGTGAGGCCGTCGGGCGAGGTCCACACGGCGGCGTCGGTCCCGATCTGACTCGTCGTATCGGCTGACCCGACGGCGACCAGCCCGTGTGCACCAACCGCAACGTCGTACATCTGCGCCTTCGCGAAGATCGGACTATCCGGGACCTGAGTCCAATCGCTGCCGGTCGGAGAGGTCCACACAACCGCCGCCTGGGTGAACGGGTCGTCCGTGACGATCATTGAGCCGACGCCGACGATCTGTCCCCCGATGGTCGCGAAGCGGGCCGGCGCGCCGCTGATGATGCCGGCCGGCAAGGTGAGAAGACCTGGCTGGCTCCACGTGCTCCCGTCGAAGGTCACCACGTTCACTGCGATGCATTCGCCCGTGGCCGGGCAGTTGGCGCCGAACGCGGCAAGTCCGGTGGGCGTTGGCGCCACGGCCGTCAAGAGCATGGTGCTCAGCGACGTCTCCCCTGGCGTGGCCTGCCACGTGGTGCCATCCGTAGATGTCCACACCGTCCCCGGGCCCCTCAGGCCACCGCTGCCGACGGCGGCAAAGCCAGAGGTGGTTGCCACGACCTGCAGGGCGGCTCCGCCTGTCGATTGGGGTAGGTTCTGGACCCGCTGCCAGGCAGGTGCGGGCGATGGAGTGGGCGAAGGTGACGGCGAGGGTGATGCGGCCGCACTACACCCCAGCAGCAGCACCGTGAACGCAGCAGAAACGACCAGACGCTGACGCATGTCTCCTCCAAAGCGTGCGGACCAATCGGCTGAGCGATTGAACACGTGCGTGCTTCGGAGGACCGCGTTTGGACGCTCCGTGCTGGAGCCGTCGGATACCGGGCGCCTGCCGTGTCGGCGGAGTATGCACCGCCGGCGTTTGGCGCAATCGCGCCTAGAACCGCTCCAGGAAGCGCAGGTCGTTGGCCATGAAGGCGCGGATGTCGCGGATGGCGTAGCGCAGCATGGTGATGCGATCCGTGCCCATGCCGAAGGCGAAGCCCTGGTGCGTCTCCGGATCGATGCCGCCATTGCGCAGCACCACCGGGTGGACCATGCCCGCCCCGAGGATGGTCATCCAGCCGGTGCGACTGCACGCCGGGCAGCCGCTGCCGTCGCAGACCACGCACTGGATGTCGAAGGCCACGGACGGCTCGGTGAACGGGTAGTAGCCGGGCCGGAACCGCGTCGGGCGATGCGCCCCGAACATGGCGTGCGCAAACTCGTCCAGCAAGCCGCGCAGCGTGGCCATGGTGGTGCCCTCATCGACCATCAGCCCCTCCACCTGGAAGAACTCCGAGGCGTGGCTGGCATCGACCTGCTCATAGCGGAAGCAGCGACCGGGCAGCAGCGCCCGGATGGGCGGCGGGCTGCTGCGCATGACGCGGATCTGCCCGGGGGACGTGTGCGTGCGCAGCAGGTACCGGGAGCGGCCGGCCGTTGCGGGCGCGGTCTCCTCCCGTGCGGCCTCTGCGCCGTCGCCGCCTTCGCCTGCAGCGGCGCCTGCGCCCGCGGCATCCTCCGCGGCGGCGGCGGTTCCGCCTGCGGCGGGCTTCACGTAGATCGTGTCCCAGAGGTCTCGGGCCGGGTGGTCCTGCGGGATGTTGAGCAGCTGGAAGTTGAGCTCGTCCGTCTCGACCTCCGGGCCTTCGTAGATCACGAAGCCGAACTGGCCGAAGATGCGGGCGATCTCCTTCTCCGTCTCACGGATCGGATGCAGCGATCCGCGCCATTGCGGGCGACCCGGCAGCGTGACGTCGATCGCCTCCATGGCGAGACGCACCTCCAGCGCGATGTCTCGCAGGCGGTCCTTGCGCGCCGCGATCGTGCCCTCGAGCTCCTCGCGGATGGGATTGGCCATCGCCCCGACGCGCGGACGATCCTCTGCGGGGAGCGAGCCGATGCCACCGAGCAGCGTGCGCAGCTCGCCCTTGCGCCCGAGATAGGAACCCTCGACCGATTCGAGCTCCTGGGGCGTGGTCGCGTGCGCGACGTCGGCGACCGCGCGGTCGCGCAGACCGGCGAGCTGGGCGGAGAAGGACTGGAGATCCACGACAGGTTGCGGGCCCGTGCCGCTAACCGGCCTTGGCGACCTCCGCGATGCGCGCGAACGTGGCCGCATCGCGGACGCAGATGTCGGCCAGGATCTTGCGGTCGATGGCAACTCCGGCCGTCTTGAGACCGTTGATGAGACGCCCGTAGGTCAGTCCGTTGAGACGAGAGGCGGCATTCAGGCGCGTGATCCACAGGGCGCGCATCTGGCGCTTGCGCTGCTTGCGGCCGACGTACGCATACGCCATAGCATGCAGCTGGGCCTCACGGGCCGGCTTGATCAGCCGCGAGCGCGTGCCGCGACGGCCCTCGGCTTCATTGAGCAGCCGCTTGTGACGCTTGTGTGCGGCTACGCCGCGCTTGACGCGTGCCATGTCTTGATGTGTCTCCGGGCTCTAGAGGTAGGGCAGCAGGCGACGGACCTGCTTGAGGCTCGCGGGGCTGACCAGGGCCTTCCCGGCGTACCTGCGCGTCCGGCTGGACGACTTGATCTCCAGGTGGTGGCCGCGCCATGACTTGACACGAATGAACTTCCCGGAGCCGGTCACGCCGAAGCGCTTCTGGGCGCCCTTGTGGGTCTTCATCTTCGGCATGTTCTAGCCTCCTGCGGGCGGCGGCACGGCCGTGTCCGCCGGTCCGGCGCCTTCGGCGCGCGGGTTGGGGGCGGGGACCTTGGGCTTATGCGTCGATGCGACCGTCATCGACATGGACTTTCCTTCCAGCACGGGCTGCCGGTCGATGAGCCCGTGATCCTTGATCAGATCTCCGAAGCGCGTCAGCAGGTCCCGCCCGATGTACGCGTGGCTCACCTCGCGACCCCGGAACTGGACCGTCACCTTGACCCGATCGCCCTCTTCAAGGAATTCGATTGCGCGACGGACCCGAGTGTCGAAGTCGCCCTTTGCGATCTTCGGCTTGAGACGGATCTCCTTGAAGTCCACCGATCGCTGGTGCCGGCGCGCTTCCTTCTCACGACGAGCCTGTTCGTACTTGAACTGGCCGTAGTCCAGGAACTTGGCGACCGGCGGGGCTGCCATCGGCGCGACCTCCACGAGATCGTAGCCGCGCTCTTCCGCCATCTGGAGAGCCTGGTGCGTGGGGATCACGCCGAGCTGGGCTCCCTCTTCGTCGACGACCCGCAATTGGGGTACGCGGATCATCTCGTTGATGCGCAGATCTCTACTCAGGCTCGAACCTCGTCGTGGGCGACTTTTTCAAACTCCCCCGTGCTTATGCGGCCATAGCCGCAGCCTCGCGGAGGCGCCGGCGGACTATAGCACGGGCGTTCAGGGACGGGCAACGCAGCCTCCCGGCCGGCCCTGAATGTTCGCGGCGTCCGGCCCCAGGACAGTTCCGCCGGCGTCAGGGAAGCGGACCGGCGTCCGCCCACCAGGTGGCCAGGCTGTCGTACGTGCCGGTGGTGCTGATGCCTCCGCCGACGATCTCCAGGGACTCGTTGGTCCAGACAATGATCAGCCCGCCCATGCTGCCCGGGTTGGGATAGCAGGACACGTTGCCCGCGTCTTTGCCGGCCCCATCCGTGTAGCGCGATGCCGATGGGCCGGCGTGGCAGTCGGTGCCGGTCGCCGTGGCGCCGAAGCGGGCCAGCGACATGTCGTACTGGTTGTTCATGGCCACCAGCGATTCGAACTGGTAGTACTCGGCCTGTTCGATCGACCCTGCCGGTGCGCAGATGAGCGCGGCCACCTGGCCCAGCGAGCCGTTCTCCGTGATGGGCTTGCAGGCGGCGGCGAAGGCCTTGGGCACGTGGCTGCGCAGCGTTTCGGTGGCCTCGCGAAGCGCATCGCCCGACGCGATGGTCACGTTGTCGAACTCGATCAGAGCGGGTGTGACGCCCGCGCTGGAACCGAGGAGCGCGCCACGGTTGAACGGTCCGACGCGGGGCTCCGCGCTACTGTCGGCGACCTTGATACCGCCAACGATCAGTTGCACGCGGTCGGTCAGGCCGCCGGTTACCGCACATTCCAGGCGGACATCCACTGCGGAGCCGGGCAGGCCGGTGGCGGCCGTCGGGAGCGTGCCGCTCTCCGTCACCTGGATGGTATTGGCGATGATGTGGCCGATGACCCACTGGTTGTCCTTCCCCACACCCCCGTAGAGGTAGTCGCCGGAGCCGTTGCCGCACATCACGCCGCCGGTCGCGTCCTGCGTGTCCACCAGGACCGTGCCTCGTACGCTCAGGACGGCGTGGCTCGCCGGAAGGACGTTGGGGCTCCACATTGACCAATTCAGGGCGGCAACCTGGATGTCGAACGCGCCGTCCGCGTACGCGAAGGAACCATGTTCGTCGCTGCTCACGGGGAAGCTCCCCGCGGATGCGAACGTTTCGTCAAGGTCGACCGTGCCGGCGCCCAGGCCGATCCCGGCCGGCAGCACCTGTGCCGGCGTGGGCAGGACGGTAGGCCCCGTCGTCGGGATGGGCGTGTTCGGTGCTGTCGAGGCGCCGGAGCTGGTCGCGGCCGGGGTCGCGGTCACACCCGGCGTCCCGGTGGCGGGCGGATTGGTTGCAGGTGGATTCGTGCCCGGCGCGCCGGTTCGCGGAGAGACGCTGCCGATCGCGATGCCACTCGCCGGTGGAGCGGTGGGCGACGGCGAGCCGTTGGACAGGACGACGGCGGCAAGCAACACGACCACGATCAGGACCGCGGCGGCGCTAATCGGCACGATCCGCTGGGCCGCCCACGGCGGGACCCATGCTGGCAGCGACCCGGCCGGGCGCGTGGCACTCCCCTGTGGCGGGTAGGTCGGCTGCGACGGGTAGCCCCCTTGCGGCGGGTAGCCCGGCTGGGACGAGTAGCTCGGCGGCATGGGGGGCGGCGGATACGGCGGCCCTGGTGGTGGTGCCGGCATGGCGAGTCCCGTCACCGCGGACGGCGACGCTGGGATCGCGGGAACATCCGCGGCGCCCGATCCTTGGCCGGCCGAAGCGTGCAGGCCGAGCGAAGTCTCGATCCCTTCCAGGGCGTCGATCAGCCGGCCGACATCCAACCGCCAGCGGGAGTCGCTCAGGTCGAAGGCGTTGCGGCGCGCCAGGCCGCGGATGGCGTCGGGCAGGTCGCGGCTGCCGGGCATGTCGGCGTCCTGGACGAGCACGGGGATCACGCGCGGCGCGCGAGCGAGCGAATGCTCGACCTCGATGCGCAGGTAATCGGCCGGGTCCTCCAGGCGCCGCTGGCCTTCGCGTTCCGCCTGCAACCACCGCGGCCCGATCACCACCAGCACGCAATCGCAGTTCTGGAGTGCCCGGTCGATGGCCTCTACGAAGTCCTCGCCGGGCCCGATCGCGTCGATGTCCATGAACACGTTCGCGACACCGAAGTGCTCGGACAGGGAGTCGTAGAGGCGTCCCGCCTGCCCGGACGAATCATCACGGCGATAGCTGATGAACATGCGCAGCCGGCGCCTGGGGTCGATCGGCGGCGCGGGCGGATAGGGCGGCTGGTCGCCGGGCGGACGCGCCGTTGGGCCGCTGGGCTCAGGCACAGTCGCGCCACCTTCGGGCGCGTGCGTATCCGGTGACGGCGGCAACCCCTCTGCGCTCATGTGCCGCTGATTGTCGGAGGGCGCGCCCCCGCTGGCAAATCGTGGATCTGGGATCGCCTGGCGGTGACGGCGACGGCCGCGTCGGCGTAGCCACGGTGGCGTGGCCTGGCAGCGCCGAGAGCCTCGTCGAGGCCAATCCATCGACGCTGTCGGCCATGGGCAAGCGGGTCTAGGACGACCAGGGTCGATGTTGTTCGGGCTGCTTGCGTGGCACCGTTCCAACACCGCTCGAACGCATCTGGCCCATCCGGAGCGAGGGATCGAAAGGTCTCGGGGCGCAGGCGAATTGCGTGCAGGACCTCGGCGGACCAGAGGCAGGCCATGACGTGGGTCACGGACTCGAAGCGGCGAACGCCGGCACGCTCGGCGAGGATCGGCGCCAGATACGCCCGCTTGGCGTTGAACGATCCGGCCGCTTCCTGGTAGTTCGGAAACTGCGTCCGGTTCTCGATGTGGAGGAGACTCGGTGGGTTGGTCGCCCAGGCCACGACGTCGGCACGGCCGGCGAACTGGTAGTGCTGATACGGCTCGTCAATGGAGACGAAGTAGCCGAGCTTCCGCAAGTGCGCCGCCTGGATCTCGCCCATGGCTGCATGAACAGGATCTTCGGCCCGACTGCTTGCCTGCCTCCGTCTGCGCGGATCGACCGCCTCCAACTCCAGGCGAAGCCCCAACGCGCTCAGGCAACGGATGGCGACCTCGAGCGATGTCGGCTCCCCGCGCTCGAGCAGATACACGATGCCACGCGACACGCCTGCGCGCGCCGCTAGCACCTGCGTGGTCCAGCCGCGCGCCTCGCGTCCCTCTCGAACCTGCCGGCCGATGTCAGCCCAGACGCGATCGAGGGACGCCTGGACAACCGCGGAACGTGGCACGACCAGTCTGGCAGGCGACATTGCACGTCAAGTGAACACCTGCCCTCTTGGCGGTGACTCAGCAGGGCGTTATCTGCCGGTACGTCGGTGATCGCCACGCTCGATCCGGCGTCCCGTGACAGCGCGATGGCCGCGCGTGCGGGCTGGACCGCGTCGCCGAGCGCGGGCATCGGCCAGAACACGCTCCCAGGCGGTCAGCAGACCGCGTCATGTGCAGATGATCTGCAATTCCGCGGTCCCGGCCCGGCCGTGCTGCGCGACCCGGTCCGGACGCGGCGCCGGCCCCCAGATGTTGAGATGACGTCCAATCCCGTGTGCCGAGCGGTCCACAAGCGCGAGGAATGCACCGCGACCCGGCACGAGTGTTGATCCCGCGGGCTAGGCCGGCTTGCGCTCGGAGGCTTCCACGGCCAGGCGCTCGGCCAGGTCGTCCCAGAGCATGGCTGGCTGCTGATCGCCGGCACGGCTGCGCGGCGCGGCCGTCCTCCCCTCCACTTCCCGGTCGCCCAGCACCAGCATGTAGGGAACCTTTTGCTCCTGCGCCACGCGGATCTTGTTCTGCATGCGGTTGGAGCTGTCGTCCACCTCCACGCGGATGCCGCGTTTGCGGAGCACCGCACTCAGCTCGCGCGCAGCGTCGTTGTGGCGGTCGGCGATGGGCACGATGACGGCCTGCACCGGCGCGCACCAGAACGGCAGCGCGCCGCCGGTGTGCTCGATGAGCACGCCGATGAAGCGCTCCAGCGAGCCGTAGATGGCACGGTGGATGGCCACCGGCCGAACGTGCTCTCCGTTCTCGTCCACGTAGGTCAGGTCGAAGCGTTCGGGCAGCATCACCAGGTCCACCTGGATGGTGGCCGTCTGCCATTCGCGGCCCAGGGCGTCCTCCACCTGGATGTCGATCTTGGGCGCGTAGAAGGCGCCGTCGCCCTCCTTCGTTCGATAACGCATGCCGGAGCTCTCGAGCGCCTCACGCATCAGCTTCTCCGCGCGCTCCCACAGCGCGGGGTCCCCGAGCGCCTTGGCCGGACGCGTCCCGAACGTGAAGCTGGGCTCTAGCCCGAACCACGAGTAGGACGTGCGCACCTCGTCCAGGAGCGCCTCGATCTCCGAGCCGATCTGGTCAGGCCGGACGTAGATATGCGCGTCGTCGGTGACGAAATGCCGCACGCGGGTGAGCCCGGACAGCACGCCGGACAGCTCGTTGCGGTGCAGCTTGCCGTACTCGGACAGACGCAAGGGCAGGTCCCGGTACGACCGGGTGCGGCTCCGGTAGATGAACGTGCTCTCGGGGCAGTTCATGGGCTTGAGGCTGAAGGTCTGCTCCTCCGCCTCGATCAGGAACATGTGCTCGCGATACAGGTCCCAGTGACCCGACTGCTCCCAGAGCTTCTTGGAGACCATCGGCGGCGTGTAGATCTCCTGGTAGCCGCGCTCCGCCTGCTGCTCGCGCATGGCGTTCTCGAGGGTGCGGTACAGCGTCCAGCCCTTGGGATGCCAGAAGGCCGCGCCAGGCGACACATCGTGGAAGCTGAACAGGTCCAGTGCCACCCCCAGCCGGCGGTGGTCGCGCTTGCGCGCCTCCTCGCGGCGCCACAGGTATTGGTCGAGCTCTTCCTGCGTGGCCCAGACAGTGCCGTAGACGCGCTGGAGCATCGGCCGGTCCTCGCGGCCGCGCCAGTACGCGCCGGCCACGGAGAGCAGCTTGAACGGCCCGATCTTGCCGGTGGATTCCACGTGCGGTCCGCGGCACAGGTCGATGAACTGGCCGTGCTGGTACGTGCTGACCACGGGCGCCGGCGCGCCACTGATCTTGGCCGCCGTGCGCAGGTCGTCCAGGATCTCCACCTTGTACGGCTGGCCCTTGGCGGAGAAGAAGGTGCGGCCCTTGTCCGGCGCCATCTCCTTGCGCACGAAGGGGTGGTCCGCGGCCACCGACTGGCGCATGCGCTCCTCGATCCGGGGGAGGTCTTCCGTGGTCAGCGGGCGCGGCAGGTCGAAGTCGTAGTAGAAGCCGCCGTCGATGGCAGGCCCGATGCCCAGCTTGGTGCCCGGGAACAGGTCAAGCACAGCCTCAGCCATCACGTGGGCAGCCGAGTGGCGCATGGAATCGAGTGGGTCGTGCTCGTGCGCCGTGGCGTCAAGGAGCTCCTCCGCGGAACCCCGCGTGGGCGCCTCGAAGTTGAGATCCTCGCTGTCGTCGGGCGGCGGTGAAACCGGCACCGGTGCTGCTCCGCTCTTCTGTTCGCTCATCGGTCGGGCCTCCTCAAGAATCGCAAACGCCTCTCATCCTTCGACAGGACGAGAGGCGTGCCTCCCGCGGTCCCACCCGCCTTCGCCGCTTCGCACGTACCCACCCTGCCGGGCCGGCGCGCTCCGCGACGCTCTTTCCGGTCGCGCTAACGGGCGACTCCCGGACCGGTTCACCGGCCGCTCGCGGGTGGTGCGCCTTGGCTCCGATCGACCGCCGCGGCTTCCAGCTGTTGGTCGCGGCTCTCTGGGGTCCGGTCTGCCGGCGTGCGTCCCGCTCGACGCGTTGAGCGTTATGTGGTGGGCGACACTGGACTCGAACCAGTGACCTCTTGCATGTCAAGCAAGTGCTCTAACCAGCTGAGCTAGCCGCCCGCGTTGGACGGCGATGGTACCCCAGCGGCCTGCGGGCGGTCGGCCAGGCCGGGAGTGCGGTCGATCTGGACGGACGGTCCCCAAGAGCGAGCGGCTCGGCGCGCTGCGACTGAGCGTCTGGAGCACCTTGCAAATCCCTCGCAACCTGGTGTGGTCGGGTGGCGAAACGTGCGGCAAGGAACGGAGCAGTGCGGCAATTCAGGCGATAGTCACGTTGACTTCGGCAGGTGCCGCTCCATAGTCGCAAGCACGGGCTCTCTCGCCGCTGAATCCCTTGGCTCCGACGTCCGACCCTCACCAGGTGTCGCAATGCGTCGTCCGTTCGCCTTTCTCTTCAGTGGGATTCTCGCCGTCGCGCTGCTCACGGCGGGAACGTTGATTGGCAGCTCACCCGTCTCGGCAGCGACCGTGATCGGCCCGACCACGACCTGTCGCAACGGGACCGACAACGGCGGCGGCCAAGGCCTGATCTGCCGCGTCAACATCACCAACACGATCACACACAACGGCGGTTCCGCCGATGTCACGGTCACCGAGTGCAATGGCGCTGCCGGTGATCCCTCCGCCGCCTGCTTCACCTACACACAGCACCTGGGTTCCCCGGTGACGCGGGTCGAGCAGTGCAACGGCTCCGGCAACGGAGGTGGCGCCACGCTGCGCTGCAGTGTCGACGTGATCAACAACTTCATCGACCTCAGCCCGACCAAGAGCGCGGTCTCCGTCGACCAGTGCGTCGGATCGGGCGGTGGCATCACCGTCGGCTGCAATCCGTTCCCGGCCACCGCGGCCAACGCGGTCGTGACGCAGTGCAACGGTTCGGGCAATGGCGGGACCCTGGTCCAGTTCACCTGCACGGTGACCGGCTCTCAGGCGTCGCGCAACAACGTCATCGTCAACCAGTGCAACGGCAGCACCAATGGTGGAGGGTCCCTGACGATCTGCTCCACCAGCCTGGTGAACCACATCATTCCGGCCGCTCCCACGCCGACGCCGACGCCGACGCCGGCCCCGACGGCCGCCCCCACGCCGACGCCCGCTCCGACCCCGACGGCCGCCCCGACGCCGACGCCCGCTCCGACCGCAGTTCCACCGACGGCGCCTCCCACGACGGCTCCGCCGACCGCCGCCCCCACGGCAACGCCCGTCGGTGCTACGCCGACGCCCGTCGCAGCCACGCCCACGCCCAGAGCGACGCAGACGCCCAGAGCGACGCAGATCATTGCCGAAACACCCACCGCCGCTCCCACCGCCGCTCCGACACGCGGACCGCATCTGCCCAACACCAGTACCGTCCCCACAGCGGACACGTCCGGCGGCCCCGGCCCACTCCTCCCGGTTGGACTCCTGTTCTTCGTGGGCCTGGCGATGGTCGCCTGGTTCAAGCGCCAGAACAGTTCCGCCACGGAGCCCCCCGCTCGCTAACGCGGCACCTGCCCATTCCTGACAGACGGGAGCGGCTCGCCGCCCTGTCTACCTGAAGGAATCGAAAAGCGCCAGGCACTCCCGACGGAGGCCTGGCGCTCTTGCGTTCCCGGCACGGCCGGGTGCAGTTGGCCTACTGGATGTTCACGTTGAACTGGAGGTCACCGGAGACCACGCTCGGCAGCGACTTCTGGTCACTGGCCGAAAGGACCGGGTTGAAGTCCGCGTCGAAGGTGATGAGCTGTGCCACCAGATCGTTGTTGTGCGGCGCGTTGGCCAGGATGGTCAACAGGTCGTCGAACGAGGTGCCGCAGGCGGAGTCGAAACCGCACGGGCTCGACAGGTTGCCGCCACCGGCCACGATCAGGCCGGCCGGGCCGAGGGCGTCAGTCGGAATGGTGATGGAGAGATCGCGGGTATCCGTGCCGGTGGTGCCCTCTTTGCTCATGACCACTCGGACCGTCAACTGATCTCCCGGGTGGACGTTGAGCGTGGTCCTGTGCCGGAAAGCGCCGCCATTGCGTGAGAAGAGGACGTCCTGGATGGTGAGCCCGTGGACCACGCTGCTCACCGTGGAGGTGATGTCGACCGAGGTGTAGCGCACATCCTCGAACGTGTTGTCGTCAATGCTGAGCAGGTTCTGGAACAGGTCGTCGGCCGCGGTGTTGGCGATGTCACGGGTGGATGCGAAGCGGTTGGTCCGGGAGAGCGTCCACGGGTCGCCGTTGGCGCGACGTCCGTTGACCGTCCAGCTGACCAGTGCGCTCCCGGAGCCCTCCTTGTCCAGGGTCACGAGCATGTTCTGGTACAGGTGCTCGGGCGCAAACGACGACACGAGCGACGAGTCGGTGATGTCCGTCTCGCCGACGCGATGCCGGTTGAGTGAGGGAGCCGTGATGTCGGACGTCACCGGAATGAGATGCGGAGCCTCGCCCAGGGTGGCGCGGATGCCGGTGAGCCGGTCCTGGTCCAGGCGGCCGAACGGCGCACCGATGCTGGCCATCTTGAAAGACCCGAGCACGTTGTCCCGGATGACGCCGATCGCATTGGCGTTGCTGGCGCCATCGGCCACGCGGCCGCTGAAGTTCAGCGGATGCCCGAAGGCGATGGCCTGGTTGCCGCAGACATACGTGGTCGTGCCAACGCCACCGGACGTCACGTCCCCGTAGGAGAGAAGCCCGGCGAAGTTGCCGCCCGCCTGTGGCGTGTCGTAGGTGGTGGTGCCGGACGGGGCCTTGACCGAATTGCCGGGCGTCACGATGACGTCCATGCCGGCCTTGTCCAGCCGTGCCTGGAGGCGCGTTCGGCTCGCGGCGTCCAGGCCCGAGACCGCCAGCGGCATGGCCAGGCGCGAGAGCGTCGAGGCAGTCTGTTCGCTCACCCCGGCGGCCTTGGCAACGCGCGCGGCCAACCGGGAGGGCAGCTGGACCTGGCGAGCACCGTCAGGTGCCGATGACGCCGCGGCCGGCGGATACCCGAGCAGACCGACCATCGCCTCTGCCGGCGTCAATCCGCCGATGGGTGAGGGCGAACTGGTGAAGCCGTAGGAAACGGCGCCGGCCAGTTTGCCGCCGATGTAGACCGGGGATCCGGACATGCCGGCCCAGATGCCGCCGGCCCGCTTGATCATGTCGCTGCCCGGCTTGTCGCTGACCTTGATGACGATCATGTCCACGCCGGGGCCGATGCCGTCCGGCAGCACGCCGAGGATGGTGACCTTGAAGGCCTCGCGGGTCTGGCCCTGCTCGACGGTCCAGCCGGTGCCCTTCTGGCCGGCATGAATCGCCGACTCGGCCATCACCGTGGGGCAATTGCCCGGTGCGGCGGATGCCGCGGCGCGATGCGCGACGTGTGTAGCGGCGGTGACTCCGGAGGGAGTGGCCGACAGCGCACATACGATTGAGATTCCGAGCGCGACGGCCCGGCTGGCGCGATGGCCCATCGAGAAGCTCTCCCTCCGCTCGCGATGTGCCACACGGCAGGAGCCGGGCGAGGCAGCGTCGCTTGACCAGCGAGAAGTGGTGAGTTGACCTTCGCTGGACCGCTCGATACTAGCGCTCAGTCTCCTCCCCGCGGCACCGGAGATTCGCCCCGGAAACGCCGGTCGTGCTGGATGGTGAGCCACCAGCCGATGACTGCCCCGGCCAACGCGACCAGGACCGCCAGGGGGCTCGCGGCGTCACCGGTGAGCATCGTTGCGATCAGCCAGCCTGCCGCCGCTCCGCACAGGGCGGCGGCCACGTCGTCGATCAATCCGTAGCGCTCGAACCAATGCGTCGCCAGTGGTGGCAGGGCCAGTAGCAGCGTCACGCCCGTGGCCAGAAGAGGCACCTTGATCGCCTCGGAGATGCTGGTGTGGATGCCCAGGATGCTGATCAGCGGATTGATCCCCAACAACGCGGCAACCAGGCTGGTCTGGAGCAGAGCCACGCGGCCCTGGGCGCGCGTCAACTCCGCCAGCTGCTGTTGGAGATGCAGCTGGGTGACCTGCTGGGCCTCCCGAGCGCGCTCCACGGCGCCCTGCGCATAGCCGAGATCCATCTCGATCTGGCCGTCCAGCCAGGTCGCCAGCGCCTGGTCCCGCTCGAACATCTGCGAGCCGGAGGCCCGCTGGTCCGCCGCCGCGACGGGCGTGGTGAGGACCAGGTTGTGCCTGGCGATCCCGATCGTGCGTTGCAGGGCTCGCAAGCGGGTGAGCTCGATGGCCAGCTCGGACGATTCGGCCTGCGCCTCGGTGAGTTGCTGTTGCGCGGCCTGGATGCCGGTCGCATACGGCGCTGGTTCCGGCCGGTGGAGTTGGGCAATCCGCGCGTCGGACGCACGCACGCGCTCGTTGACGGCCGTGCGCGTCAGCCCGTAGACCCGTGCCTCGTAGGCCAACTTGGACGAGTTCAGGAGGTAGCGCCCGAACGTGGCCAGCTCCTGGCGATCCTGCCACCACAGCCAGCGGGACAGCTCCGCCTCCTGGTCCACATTGGCGAGTGCCACCAGCACGCGCCGGTTCTGGGGGTCCTGCCAGTCCCAGAGCGTGAAGCCGTCGGCAGTGCGGTAGGCGGTATCCCACACGTCCAACCCGACCGGGCGCAGAGCCGCATGGATCTCTTCGCGGAATGCGCCGGAGATCTGGTCCGCCGGCACGTCGGCCTGTGCGATGAACGCGCGCGTGGCACCCAGGATCTGCGGCGGCGGTACCTGGTCGCCGCCGGCCTTGCGCCAGGCGTTGAGGATCGCGGCCCAGGTCTCCAGGCGGCCATGCTCAAGCGTGGACGCGAGCGCGACCCCGATCCCGACGACGTCGTGGCGAACGAAGCAGAACGCCTGTGCGACACGGTCGGGACGGTTTGCCGTCATGCCGGCAAGAACGGCGAATGCGGGGTGGTCCGTGGTCGGCAGCGGTGCCGGCAGTTCCGTCGGCAGGCCGTCCAGGAGCGGCTCGGTCATGCCCATGGCGCGTGCCGCGGACCACATGCGCCGCAGGTACGCATCCGTCGCGGCCTGGTCGGCGGGCGCCGCGCCGATGGGCGCGAAGGCATGGACGATCAGCGCCGGGCGCGCGACGGCGGGCACGGCTCGACTCAGCGCGTCGAACGGAGCGAGCGAACGACGGGAGGCGCGATCAGACGTCCTGGCCGGCCGCGGTCGACCAGCCGCCGGACGGATGGATCAGCGTGTTGACCAGCTCCAGGACCTCCGGCGGTGCCGGCTCTCGCCCGGCAGAGGCCGGTCCGTGCGGAATCGCGGCGAGACGAGTCGGCGGGTAAAGCGAATCCAGGTTCTCGGCCGCCTTCCGGACCTGCTTCTCCTGACCCGATCGGATGGCGGAGTCGAGCTGCTTGAGGGCGTCTGCCACGCCGGCCCAGTGCTGGTTCGCCAACGTCCAGCGCGGGACCAGGCGGACCGTGGTCAACGCGTCGTCGACCGTCTCGGAAAACGGATCGCTCATCTGCCCCGCCTCATGCTGGTTGCTCTCCCGGCCTCGAACGGGCCAGTGCCGCGTAGTACTCGATCCACTGCTTGGCGCTGCTGAACCACTCCTGCTGGAGCTCGGTGAACTGGACCGTGTCGGGGTGGCTGCCCGCCTGCCAGTAACTGGTCTTGACCTGCGAGCCGCCGGCATACGAGACCTGGATGAAGCCCTTGCCGTGTGGCTGCGCAACCGCGACATGGACACTGGTCACGTCCAGGATCGGGATGACCCGTTCGCCGCTCCGCAACAGGGCCCCTCCGGGCCCTCGCCGAGAGATGGTCACGTTCTTGGCATCCACGAAGAGCTGGCCATCGACGCCCGTGAAGACGTATCCCTCACCCGGGGCGGGCGGCGTCGGCGCCGGCGCGCTGGTGGCAGTTGCGGGATGTGGCGTCACGGCCGGGCTGGGCGTTGCGCTGTGCTCGGCGAGCCACGCCGCCACCGAAGTCTGTGGCGACGCGGATGTTGAGGGGGCCGGAACGGCTGGAGTCGGGGCGGGAGCGGCTGGCGCGGGGGTCGAATCGGCGGGCTTCTTCTCTGGCTGGCGCGTGTAGACACTCGGGCCCAGGGTGGACGCCTGTGGGCGCGACGGTTGAGCCGCCGCCTGGGGCTCTGGCACCTGCCTCGACGGAGGCACGGCCTGTGCGTCGGGCGCCGCCGAGTCGAGGACGAAGAGGATCCCGTCCGCCGACTGCATGAAGAGCACGGGCGTGCCCCACTCCACGGTGGACGTGGTGGAGAAGCTGACCGCCTTGCGCGCCTCGGCAACGGACGCGTCGATCGGCAGCCCGTCCGCCAGGGACTCGTAGAACGTCTGCGCAAAGGCGATGGCCGCGCGGTCGGTGATCTCGTACTGCATGGCCACCACGGCCGGAAGGCCTCGCCGGATCAGCGTCGCGGCCGTGCCCGAAAAGACGTCGTGAGCGCCTCCCCGGGCGCCCTCACAGGCGTTGAGCAGCACCAGCCGGAGCGGCGCGTGGTCCGCCAGCAGGCGGCCCATCTGGGTCGCAGTGAGCTCGTCCGTCTCGCCGGTGTTGCTGACCAGCGCCAGCGTGCCCTCGTCCAGGTTGGTGTCGTAACGGCCGTGCCCGACGAAGTGGAACACGTGCCACGGGCCCTTCCGCATGGCCCGCTGGAGCTCTTGCCACGTGCCGGTCTCCAACCATGTGACCTCGACCAGGCCCCGGTCCCGCAGCGGCTGGATGGCACGCTCCACGCGCTGCTTCTCGCGCTCCACGTTGAGCGGCGGCAGGTCATCCGGGCTGGCCACCATGCCGAGCACCCTGATCGGCGGCGCGATCCGCAACGGCGGCACCACCCGCGGCAGGTCGATGGTGCGCACGATCGGCGTGTTGCTGGAGAGGGCCACGAACTCGCCCTGCGATGCGTCGTAGAGGAACTCCCACGGCAGCACGGCCATGGCCGGATCGGTGACGCGCAGCTTCAGGCGCAGGCCCTTGCCCTGGATCTGCGCCTCCCGGCGGCTCAGCTCGAAACAGGTCTGGATGTCATCGTTGAAGAGCGCTTCGTACAGTTCGCCGCCGAACGCCTGGATGGGCGCCTCGAGCGGCGTGGCGACCCGCCGCCGCGTGCCGGTCTGGCCGGAAAGCAGCGCGTTCTGGAGTTTGAGGAGGCCGTTCTCCAGCTCCAGCTCCGTGAACGGGAAGCGCATCCGACCGCGCCGCTCTCCGGCCGGCGAGCGGATGACGTCGACGGGAAAGTCCCTCCCCTCCCCGTGTCCGATCTCGATCTCGAAGTCCAGGTAGTCCACGCTGCCCCTTCCGCGCGCTCGTCCGCCCGTCCGCCCGTTCGGATGCGTGAGGGTACCCCTCGACTGGTGGGCCGTCCAGCCTCGCGCGTCGGAAGCTGCGTCAGTCGCCCAGATCCATGTCCCCGGCGCGGTAGACGACAGCTCCGTCGATGAGGGTCGCGAGGGGGCGTGTGGCCGCGAGCGCCTCACCTCGTGGGTCGGCGGACAGCAGGCCCTCGCTGGGGACGATCAGGAGATCCGCACGAGATCCCGGCGACAGGCGGCCCTCATCGGTTGCGCCGGCGGAGAGCGCCGGATCCAGGCACGCGGCCCGCAGGGCCCGCCAGGCGGAGAGGGCTTCCTCCTCGTGGAACGAGCCGCGTTCCGGCGGCCAGGTTCGGTCCCGGCGGGCTACCGCGGCCGCCAGATTGCGCCACGGGTCCGGCGACTCCACGGGCGCGTCCGTGCCGAAGGGAATCAGCGCGCCGGTCGCGTCCAGCGAATGCAGAGGAAAGGAATGCGCGGCACGGTCGCCCCAGGCGGCGACCTCCGCGTCGGCGTCGCTGCACAGGTGGCACGGTTGGACCGAGGCCGCCACGCCGAGCGCCGCGAATCGCGGCACGTCCGCCGGATCGACAAGCTGCGCATGCTCGACGCGGTGACGGACGCCGTTGGCCGGCGCGGCGATTCCGGCCAGGACGGACAGCGCCCCTCGCACCGCGGCGTCGCCGATGGCGTGGATCTGCGTGGCGATCCCCGCGGCAGAGGCTGTCGTCGCGCTCGCGGTCAGCTCGGCAAAGGTGCGCAGCGGCATGCCGCGCGGCCCTCCCGTCGGTGGCCCGCCGGGATCGTCGGGCTGGTACGGCTCCAGGAGCGCGGCGCTGCGCGACCCGAGCGAGCCATCCGAGAACAGCTTCAGCCAGCCGTCGCGGTACCGGCCGACCGCGCGGCCGCTGCGCATCCCCCACGCCGCAGCGCGTGGGAGCTGGCCTTCGCGGATGGAGGCCACGACCCGCATCGGCAGCGTGCCGCGCTCGGCCATGCCGGCCAGCAGCCACGGCCCGACGATCCCGTCCGGGTCGTCCACGAGCAAGCCGGGGTCGTGGGCGCCCGTGACGCCGAATGCCGCGAGCTCCCGCGCATAGGCGATGACCGCGCTCTCCACGTCATCGGCCGTCGGCATCGGGATGGCTCGATCGACCAGCGTGGCCGCGCCCTCGTGCAGGATGCCGGTCGGCCGGCCGTCCGCATCACGGCGGATCTCGCCGCCATGCGGTTCCGCAGTGGCCGACGTGATGCCGCCCGCGTTCAAGGCCGCGACGCTCACCCAGCGGGCGTGGTGGTCGTGTGCCCACAGGGCGATGCGCCGGCCAGGTGCCGCCGTCTCCAGGTCCTGGGCCGTCGGCCAGCCGCCCAGCCGGTCCATCACCCAGCCATGTCCGAGCAGCCAGCCGTCCGGATCACCGGCCGCAGAACGTGCCTCGTGCGCGGCGCGGATGGAGGCCAGCGTGGCGTCGCGACCCGAGACTCCCGAAAGGTCCAGCTGGGTCGCGGCAAGCGCGGCCTCCACCAGGTGCAGGTGCGCGTCCGTGATGCCGGGGATTGCCAGCTGCCCCGCGGAGAGGCGCCAGACCCGGGTGGCCGTCCCGATCAGCGGCTGGATTTCGGTCGCGGGCCCCGCCGCGACCACGCGACCGCCCGCGATCGCGATTCCCTCCGCAAGTCCCAGGCCACGCGGTTCGCCCAGCGTGGCGACCTGGCCAAGGATGACCAGCTCGGCCGCGTTCACCGATCGCTCAGCCGGCGAGGAAGCGCCGGAGGTCGTCGCCGGCCAGGCCTGCGCCCAGCCCGAGCGCCAGCGCGACGCGGGCCTTGGGGCCGCCCAGCGTCCCGGTCGGCATGGCGCCGGCCGCGATCCACGTTGCGCCACCGCCGGGGAAGCCGTAGCCGCCCGATACGCTCCCGGACGCCGCCCGTGTGGTGAAGGCCACGGGCACGCCGGCGGCCATGGCCTCCTTGGCGGCCTGGAGCAGGTCCGGATGGGTGTTGCCGGACCCGGTCGCGGCGACCACGATCCCGCGGGCGCCGGCCGCCAGCGCCGCCCGTAGCAGCGCGCCATCCGAGCCGACGGACGCCGGCACGATGAAAACCGGTTCAACGGCCGCAGTCGGGATGCGCGGCAGGTGTCGCCGTGGCCCGCGCACGCCGTCGATGCGCACGCCTCGGTCGCTGACCCGGCCCAGCGGCCCGGCGTTCAATGCGCGGAAGGCGTCCAGGTTGTCCGTGTGCACCTTGGTCGCATCGTCGGCCGGAAGCACCGAGCCGTGCATGACCACGAGCGCGCCCAGTCCGCGAGCGGATGGATGCGCGGCCACCCGTACCGCGTCCCGGAGATTGCCCGGTCCGTCGTAGTCCGGCGCATCCGCGTTGCGCATGGCCCCCACCACGGCCACCGGCTTGTCACCGTCGATCAGCAGGTCCCATGCGAACGCCGTCTCCTCCATCGCGTCCGTGCCCTGGACCACAACCGCGGCGTCGATCTCCGGCCGCGCCAGCGCCTCCGCCAGAACCCTGCCGATGTCCAGGATCTGGGCGAAGCTGAGATGCGAGGCCGGCACCAGGCCCCAGTCCACCGGCAGCACATCGGCGATCGCGTCCAGCCCCGGCGTCAGCGCCAGGATCTCGGCCCCACCGAGTGCCGGCACAGCTGCCCGGCTCACCGGATCCAGGCGCATGGAGATGGTGCCGCCGGTGAAGACCACGGCCACGCGCGCCATCTGTGCCTCAGTCGTTCCGGCCGTGAGGCTCTGCGTGCGTGGTCGCGGGCTCCGCCGGCTCCACGTCCGGCTGCTCGACGAGTGCCCGGCTCTCGTCGTCGAGCAGGTGAATGGGACCCATGGTGTTGCCGACGCCATCCTCGAGCGGGCGCAGCCGGACGGCGCGGGTCAGGGATGCGGAGTTGGTGGCGACCGCGATCGGATCCACGGGCTGCATGCGAACCCGCGACGCCCTGGCCACCAGCGCAGGATGGGCGCGCAGGATCGACGCCACTCCGGTGAGGATGACGATCCCGGCAGAGACGACCATCACGGCCGGCGTGCCGATCGCGTCCGCAACGGGACCCACGATCACGATGGGCAGGAAGCTGGCCAGGCTGACCAGCATGTTGAGCACGCCGAAGACGCGGCCGCGCACCTCGCTGGGCAGCTCCTCCTGGAGCTGCGTCTGCGCGGGCACCGCCACGAAGGCGTAGGCCACGCCGGCGGCGAAGGCGACCGCCATGACCACCGTGAGCAGCGAGACCGCGCCGTTGCCATCGCGGATGAACTGCACGCGCTGGGCGAGTCCCAGCACGGCCAAGGCGCTGCCGAGCGCGATCAGCCCGCCCTCGATGAGGCGCCGCCGCGAGGCGTACTTGCCGTACACGTTGAGCGTCAGGATGCCGACGATCAGGCCGGCGCCCAGGGGCAGCACGATCACCACGAAGTCCTGCTCGCTGAGGCCCAGCACCTTCACCGCAAAGTTCGGGCCCAGCACGCCAAGGACGCCGATGAGCGAGGCCGTGATCGCCAGATAGGTCAGCGACCACGAGATCGAGCGGTGATCGCGGATGTAGACCATGCCCTCGCGCAGCTGGGCGGCTGTGGCCACGAGCGCGCGGCTGGCCAGGGTCAGGCCGTGGCCCAGCCGTTCCGGGGGCGGCGATGGCGGCAGGAGGACGTTGAGCCCGGCGGCGATCAGGTAGCACGCCGCCACGACCGCGATGAGCAGGTCGATCCCCAGCAGCCGCAGGAAGAGCGGACCCAGGAGAGCGAAGCCGACCACGAAGGAGGCCTGAAGCGTGAACACGAAGAGTCCGTTGGCGGACATCAGGTGCTCGCGGTCCACCACCCGGGGGATCATGGCGGCCTCTGCCGGACCGAAGAACGTGGTGAGCGTGGCCACGATCGCCACCACCACGTACAGGGCCAGCACGTTCTGGTCGACGAAGAGCAGGACGATGAAGCAGATGCCGCGCAGGGCGTTGCAGGCGATCAGGATCAGGCGGCGGTCGAACTGGTCGCTGTAGACGCCGGCAACGGCTCCGAAAATGACCGCGGGAACCAGGAATGTCAGCAGCAGCAGGCCAACCGACGTGCTGCTCTGGTTGGTCAGCGCGAAGACCGCGACCGTCAGGCCGTACAGCACCATGTTGCCGCCGACCTGCGAGAGGACCTGGGACAGGTAGAGCGCCAGGAACCGCGGATTGGCCAGGACGTTGCGGGGCAGCCCGCCGGGGGACGTGAACTCCGCTTCCACCACGCCTGCTCCGTTCATGCCGGGTCCGCCGGGCCGGGTGGTCGGCCGGGAGCCGCTTCGATGGTTGGCCCTGCGGGTGCGATGGACCGCAGCTGGCGTTCCAGTTCCGGCCGCTCCAGCAGCACACGACGCGAGCAGCCCGCACAGACGAGCCCGATATCCGCGCCAAGTCGGACGACCGTCCAGGTCCGGCTGCCGCAGGGGTGCGGCTTCCGAAGCTCCAGGTGGTCGCCGAGGTGCAGTTCGAGGACCGAGCCGTGGGCCGGTCGGGGTACCGCGGTCAGCGGTTGGTCGTCCGGCTCAGCTGGGCGACGCACGCGAGTTGCAGCATCTGGAATCAGCGTAGCAGAGGGAACCGAGACGCAAGGGGCACGGCGCTCCAGCCCGGCGGGACGGGGCCAGGCGGCGCGGGCTGCGGTCCCGCAGGCTCCGGCGCCGTGGCACCCACGCTGGCAAGCCATTCCGCTCCCAGCGTGCTGGTGTCGCGCCCGATGGCCGCGGTGAACGCCTCGTCGTCCGTGACGCCCGACGCGTAGCTGCGGATCAGCTTCACCAGCGCGTCCTGGCCGTACGTGTCCACGATGTACGACACAGCGGAGACAGCCTCCGCGTACGCCAGCGCGAAGCCGTCGCCGGTCGGGAAGAGCCCGGTCAGGCCATCCAGCGGGATGAGCGTGCCGTCGTGCACGGCCTGCGCGACGAGGGCGCGATCGCTGGCCACGAATCCCTGCGATCGGTAGACGGCCAGGCCCTCGTTGAGCCAGCGCGGCGGCAAGTGGTACGGGTTGTCCACGGCGGTGTTGAAGACCAGGTGCGTGAGCTCGTGGGTGACCAGGATGGGCACCCAGTCGGAGTTGATCTGCGACGGCTCGATCAGCCCGAACAGCGTGCGGATGGAGGCGATCGCCTCGCCGCCGACGTTCTCCCGCGTGCCTGGGCCCAGGGCGTCGCGGAACGCCGTCTGATCGGCGTAGATGAAGAAGTCGACCTTCTGGGTCTCCGTGACCCCGAGCAGCTGCTCCGCGCCGTGGATGGCGTCGTCGCCGATCTGCACCGCACGCTGGGCAAAGGCGTCGTCGCCCTGGTAGTAGTGCAGGCGGACGATGTCGCCCTCCAGCGTCTTCCATTGGAAGCGATCGTCCGTGACCGTGATGGTCGCCTCCGGCCCCAGCGCGACGGAACCATCCGGCAGCGTCACGCGGAAGCGGTAGATGAAGGTGCTGTTGGGCACGATGGGCGAGTCGTCGCTGAGCGTGGCTCGGTAGTTGCCACCGTCCAGGCCGTCCAGCTCCTGGGCCGTCTCCACGGTGTCGCTGTGCTCCGTGGGCAGGTGGCTCAGCACTTCAACGCGCACCGGCGCCACGGGTGACGTGAAGGTGGTGCTCAGCTCGAAGGTTTGGCCCAGGATGGCCGTCCCGGACGGCGTGCCGAAGCTGACCTGGTCCGCGGACGCAGCCAGCGTCGCCGGCGAGGCAGGCGCCAGCAGGGTGGCCGCGAGTGCGGCCACCAGGGCCAGGGACAGGCGTGCCTGCCTCGCCCGTGCCGGCGGCAGGACCTGCGAACGTGCCGCGCTCATTTGGCCCACGCCAGGCTGGCGTAGCGGATGAAGCCCTCGCCGGATTCCTGCGCGCCGAGCAGTCCTGTCCGGCTGAGTGCCCAATCGTCGCCGTAGCGCAGCGGGATGACGGGAACCTGGTCCTGCACGATGGCCTGCGCGGCGTCGTAGGCCTGCTCCTGCGCGTGTGGGTCTTCCGTGGCCGCGGCGCTCTCGATGGCGGCATCGAACGCCGAATTGCTCCAGTGGCCGGTGTTGCTGCTGCTCCCGGTCTGCAGGAGCAGACCGAGGAAGTCCTGCGGATGCGGGTAGTCCGCGATCCAGTCCAGGGTCCAGAAGCCGGGCGGATCCGTGCTGAGGCGGTCCGAGTAGTCCAGGAACGACATGATCTCCACGTTGACCGTGATGCCCAGCACCTGCTTCAACTCCGAGGCAACGGCCTCTTCATAGACGCCGCCGGAGCTCACCAGCGTGACCGTCGGGAAGCCCTGCCCGCCGGGGTAACCGGCTTTGGCCAGGGCGGCCTGCGCTCCGGCCGTGTCGTAGGGCGGCGAGAAGTCCTGCGTGCCACGTCCCGCGATTCCGATCGGCACCATCGACGTGGCGGGCACGGCCTGCGGATCGTCCAACGTCACCAGGCGATCCCAGTTGACCGCCAGGGCGAAGGCACGCCGGACATCCACGTTGTCGAATGGCGGCTTGTCCGTGGTGAAGCCGTAGTACGCGACGGACAGGCTGGCGTTGCGGCGCAGCTGCGGTCCCAGCGTCTTGTCGTAGCGGATCCAGGTGGCGTCGTCGCGGAAGATCGGCGCGTAGTCCACCTGTCCGGCCTGGAACGTGTCGATGGGACTGGCACCGCCGAGGTCCGTGGTGATGGTGACCGTGCCGATGGATGGCGAGCCGGCCCAGTAGTGCGGATTGGCCGTCAGGACGATCTGCGTGTCCGACTGCGACTGCGGCACGTAGGCGCCGGAGACGACCAGGTTCGAAGGCAGAGACGCCGAGGATGCCGAGCTGGGCATCGACGCCGGAACGATCGAGAGCGTGGGTGACGCTGCCGCCGAGACAAAGTAGGCGGCCGCCCGGCTGAAGGAGACCACCACCTGGTTTCCGTTCGCCTGGATCCCAACGTCATCCGCCAAGCCGGTGCCGGCGAGGTACGCATTGGCTCCGACGATATCCCCGAGGAGGCCGGCCAGCGGGCTGGGGTGCTGCGGGTTCAGCACGCGCAGCCAGCTGCGCCGCACGTCCGCCGCCGTGATGGGGCTGCCGTCGCTGAACGTGACACCAGGCCGCAGCGTGAACGTGATCTGCCGGCCACCGTTGTCCACGCTCCAGGTCGAGGCAAGCGCCGGTTGCACCGTGTTCTGCGCGTCGATGGCGGTCAGCGACTCGTCCACCTGGGCGAGGGTGCCGGCCGAGCCGGCATCGCCGACGAGTGCCGGGTCCCAGCTGGCCGGTGCCGAGCCGAGCACCACCACCTGGCCCTCGGCCACAGCCGGCGGTGTCGTGGCGGTGGACCCGGGTGCAACCGGGCCGCTGGTGCCCTGCGGTCGGCTGGTGACCGTCGCGGGTCGGCGCGTTGCCTCCGGAGCCGGCGTCTTCGGTCCGGCGAAGATGATCGCCCCGGCGACACCGACGATGACGGCGAGGACCACGAATGCGAGCAGCAACGCGCCGCGTTCCCGTCCGTGGTCAGGCGGGCCGACGGTCCACCCCGTGTCGAGCATTCGCGGCGACTCCTGAAGCGCCCCCTGGTTCCGGCCCAAAGGTGGGGGTCGGGAATGCGACGCAGCGCACATCATGCCGTGAGCCGGTCATTCGGGCCGGATTCGGCGACGAGGCCGCTGGCCTCGGGGCGCCGGCCTCAGCCTCGCAGGAACGCGGCCAGCCCAGGCGGGTGCGTGCCGACCTCGATGCGCATCCACCAGCGGACCGTCCGGCCCGGCGCGACCGTGGCCACGTGACGGTCGGCGATGGCATCCGCGAGTGCGTCGTGTGCCGCCGTCGTTGGCTCGAACGCGACCTGCTGGAGCGGCTTGTCCTCCGGCCACGCCCCGTGGTCCAGCCACAGCCCCAGGGCCGGCGCGAAGACGGGGTCCCAGGCAAGGCCCAGCCACGATCCGTCCGGAGCCAGGGCACCGGCCCTCCCCTCCAGCCCCCGGGCGAAGGCTTTCACGCTGATCCCTGCGGACGGTGCCGGAACGAGGTCCAGCTGCACCGGCCGGCCATCGGCGTCCAACGCTCGCGGCCACGCGGCGCGGCGATCGCGGAACGCCACTCCACCGCTGCTCTCCACCTGGATGCGGTCCAGCTTCGGCAGGTGCAGGCGCGTCCCAGGCTCCAGGCGGAGCAGCGGGTGCGCGGACCACAGGAACGGCAGCGCGGTGTGCGTCGGGTTGTGGAGCGCGTAATCCGCGATGACGGCGCTCGAGTCGATGCGCAGGCGGCGCAGGAATCGCAGGCCCCATCGATCGGCTGGCCATTCGGTCACCAGCGTGCCCTCATCAAGGGACGTGGCCGCGTCGCGTCCCCACAGGCTGCCGTGGTCGCGCAGCGGCGGGTCGTGCGGGTTCAAGGGATCCGGCGAAGGCGCAACCGTGGGCAGGCACTCGTCCCACCCGAACGCCTGCTCGCCGCCGAAGACCGCGTCTTCCGCCGACCACGCCCGCAGTGCCGGCGCGGCCGGGGTCTTCCCCGGCGCGAGCCATTCCCGGCCGGTTCGGCGGTCCAGCAGAGAGACCACGCGGGCGCCGAGCGACGGAGAAACGACCAGGCGGATCGCCGGCCGCTCCAACTGGATCGTGGCGGCCGGGGGGAAAGGCGGTTGGCTGATGACGAGCTCCTTTTCACCCGACCCTACCCGCAGGCCGCGCGACGCGTCAATCGACCGCGCTCCGCCTGGTCAAACTGGGCGAATGCCACCGATCCTCAGCACGCGCGCGCTCAATCGAGCGCTGCTCGCGCGCCAGTGGCTGCTCCAACGGCGCACGTCTCCCATCGAGGCTGCGATCGAGCACCTGGTGGGCTTGCAGGCCCAGTCGCCGCAATCTCCCTACTACGCCCTGGAGGCTCGACTCGAGGGCTTTCGGCCCCAGGACATGTCCCTGCAGCTCGAGCGACGGGAGGCGGTCCGCGGAACGCTGTACCGCGGCACCATCCACTGGGTCACGGTTCGCGACTGGCTGGCGATCCGGCCGCTGATCCAGCCGGTGTTGGAGCGCGTGTTCTCGGCGCAGCGCGCCTTTGCCGCGGCCGTGCGCGGAATCGATGTCGACGCGGTCCGTGCCGAGGGCAGGGCGCTCCTGGCCGAGCAGCCACGAACCGGTTCCGAGCTCGGCCGCCTCCTCCAACCTCTCTGGCCGGACCGGGACGGACGCCAGCTGGCCTTTGCCGTGCAGTACCTGGAGCCGGTCGTCCAGGTGCCGCCACGGGGCCTGTGGGGCCGCACCGGACAGGCCCTGTTGGCGCCCAGCTCAACGTGGCTTGGCCGCGATCTGGACGCCGCGCCATCGGTCGACGACCTGGTCCTGCGCTACCTGGCCGCGTTCGGTCCGGCCTCGCCGGCCGACGTACGCACCTGGTCCGGCCTCTCCGGCGCCCGCGACATCCTGGAGCGCCTCCGGCCAGGGCTGATGACCTTCCGCGACCAGCGTGGCGGCGAGCTGTTCGACCTGCCGGACGCGCCCCGTCCCGACCCGGACACGCCCGCGCCGCCCCGCTTCCTCCCCGACTACGACAACGCGTTCCTCGCTCACGCCGATCGGACTCGCATCGTCTCCGACGAACACCGGCGGCACTGGGCGAACGGGTCCGGCACCGGGTCTCACGTCTTCCTGGTGGATGGCTTTGGTGCGGGGTTGTGGCGCGTCAGGCACGACCGTGCCGGGGCCACCCTGTTGATCGGCGCGCACGCGCAGCTGCGCTCCGGGGATCGTGACGGACTCGAGGCGGAGGGCGCGCGCCTGCTCCGTTTCGCTGCGCCGGATGCCGTCAGCCATCGCATCGAGTTCGCCGCACAACCCCGAGGTTAGGCGGCCCAAGGCCGTCCCCGGGAGGGGGGTCGCGGAATGACATTCGGCCGATGGCAAAACAGGCCGAACGCATCGAGGACGCGGAGCCGTCCCGACGCATCCTCAGGGCATGCGTATTCGACGTGGTTTTTTGTTCTGGGGTGCGTTCTTCGTCCTGCTGGGCGCGGTGCCGCTGGCCGCCCGCGAGACCTCGCTGGACGTTGGCCGCATCGACAACGTGGGTGCGCTCTGGCCGGTGGCGCTGATCTGTGTCGGCCTGCTGATCCTCCTATCGCGCAGCCGGCTCAATGCGCTGGCGGTGATCCTGGCAGGCGTGGTGCTGGGCGCGCTGTGCGGCACGGCGCTCGCCAACGGTGGAGCCGGTTTCCTCAACATGGTCGGCTGCGGCAACGGCGGAACGGCCACCCTGTCTCAGCTCACGCAGTCCGGAACCTTCCAGAGCGGCTCCTCGGCAGACCTGCTCCTGAACTGTGGCTCGCTTGAGGTCCATCCCGTCGCAGGGAGCGACTGGTCGCTGGCGGCCGGCTACCAGGGCCGTGCCCCGGACATCTCGGCAACGTCCACCAGCCTGGACGTGCGCGCGCCGGACGGGGCGTTCCAGCGCCAGGAATGGTCACTCGGCCTGCCAACAGCGACCGTCTCGGAACTCGACGTCCACCTGAATGCCGGATCGGCGACCGTGGACGTCGGTGGCGCCAGTCTTCGGAACCTTTCCGTGGAATCGAACGCCGGCGACGTGCAGGTGCGGGCGAGCGAGGCCGTCATCGGCGACCTGCAGGTCCAGGTCAACGCGGGCCGCGCCCGCGTCACGCTCGGCGGGCCGGTCAGCGACGGCAACCTTCAGGCCAACGCAGGTTCCATCGACCTGTGCGTACCGGCGGCCGCAGCGCTCAGCCTGGACGTACAGGATCGCCTGGCATTCGACACAAACCTCGGCCGGTCCGGGCTGACGCACCAGGGCGACCTGTGGACCCGCGCCGGCACCGGCGGCCCGA
>CAZENL010000020.1:35538-37009 GCA_964513505.1 uncultured Anaerolineaceae bacterium | reverse complement strand
GCGGCCAGCTGGAACTCAACGTGATGATGCCGATGATCGCCCATGAGGTGCTCGAGGCGGAGACCGTGCTGACCAGCGGCTGCAGCAACTTCGCTCGGGAGTGCGTGGCGGGCATCGAGGCGAACGTCGAACGTTCGCTGTGGCTCCTGGAGCAGTCGAGCGCCATGGCCACGCCGCTGGCGCCATACATCGGCTATGCGCTGGCCGCCGCGATCGCCAAGGAGGCCGTGGCCACCGGCAAGACCATCCGCGAGTTGGTGCTGGAGAAGGGCGTCTTCGACAAGGAGGCGCTGGACCAGATCCTCTCGCCCAAGGAGCTCACCGAACCGGGTGTGGCCGGCGGCTTCCGCTTCGAGCCCAACATGCCAGAGGGGTACGAGCGCCCGACGGGCCCGGTTGGTGGCGGCGGCTGAACCGTTCGCGCGGCGGGGTAGTAAGCCGGACGGTGCGACTGCTATTCGGGAACCGCGTCGCCCGCGTGTTGCTTGTGGCGGTCCTCTCGCCGCTGGCCGCGGTCATGCACAAGGCGGACCAGCGGATGGTGCCGAAGGTCGTGCCGACGGCGCCTGACCCGCCACTTTCCGATCAGGCAATCGCGTCGATCTGCGACCGCTACTTCGAGGTCCACGCATACCTCGCGAGCGGCCGCGGTGACGAGGAGCCGGAGGATCTCGTCCGGCTCTCCATGGAGATCGACGACATGGGACGCAACGATCCCGAGCGACTATGGCCGATCGTCACCGTGATGATCGACCGGGTCCCTGACGAGGCCACGCTGTGGTTCGTGGCTGCCGGACCGCTGGAGAACCTCGTTTCTTGGCACGGCCCGCGCTTCCTGGACCGGTTGGAGCAGCGGGCCGGATCGAACCGCCTGTTCCGCTACGCGCTTCGAGGCGTCTGGGGCTGGCAACGGTTTCCCCGCCGCGTGCGCGAGCGTCTCTACCCGATCCTCAGTGCCGAGGATGACCCGCTGGATCTTCCTCAGCGCCCGTAGCCGTACGGCTGCTGGCCCCACGGAACGAGCAGCCGGCCGTCGACCCAGCCGCTCCACTGGTTGGAGCAGACGATGCGCGCCCACCCGGAGGGCTGCCACTCAACCACCATGACATCGAGGCCGGGTCCGAGGTGGGTGACGGGGTTGAGGCGCGGGTCCGGCGTTTGCCAGGCAGGCATCCCAGTGGGCGGCACTGCGTGTGACGGCCGGTAGGTCGGAGGCATCGGCGTTGGCCGCTGAGCCGGCTGTTGCGCCGGAACCGGCGATGGCTGTGCCACCACGGCCGGGCTTGCCAGGAGCGGTGTTGCAACAGGCACTGGGGTGGGAGTCGGCACGGCCACGGGCTCGGGCGCGACCACGGGCTCGGGCGCGACAACAGGCGGCGGTACCACGGCGGGCGCAGGGATCGCGGGCGTCGCCACCGGCGCAGCCTCGACCAGCGGCGCAGCCTCGACCACCGGCGCGGATGAGGCCAGG
>CAZENL010000020.1:20837-35438 GCA_964513505.1 uncultured Anaerolineaceae bacterium | reverse complement strand
CGGCGCAGCCTCGACCAGCGGCGCAGCCTCGACCACCGGCGCGGATGAGGCCAGGGCTGGGACCGAGACCGGAGCATCCGGCACCAGGTCCATGCTGAACGGCTGGAGCTTCAACGAGGCCGGCGGCGCGGATGTCACCCAGGTCGTGCCGTTCCACGACGACCAGTCAGTGCCGTTGTAGGTCCACGTCACGCCCGCGTCGTCCAGGAACCGGAACCCGTTGAGTGCCGCAAACATGTCCGACGCAGGCAGGCCATCGGCGGCCAGCCCCACCCGCACCGCAGCAGCTCCGGCGGCCCAGTCGGCCGGGTCGACCCAGATGTCTCCGCGCGGCCTGAACTCGACGGACGACGGCAAGGCTGCGGGAGCATCCGCCGCAGGGTTGGGTGCGATCGGGTCGGACATGAAGGTTCCTTTCGTCATCCGGCGGGCGTCGACGCGGCCGGGGCGGATGGCTGGGCCGGCTTGGAAAGCGGTGGCACGGTGACTCCGTTGACGCAGGCATCGACTTCCGTGCGCAGCCGCTCCACGAGCTGCTCCTGCGTGAAGGTCCGATCCTCGATCTCTTTGAGGTAGGTCCGGAGGATGCGGATGTTCGTCTGGCCGCGGACCAGGATGTCGACGATCTCCTGCGGTGACTGCGCCGAGCCAAATGCCCACTCCCAGCCCTTGACGAGCAGTCCCACGGGGTAGGTGATGGGCGTCGCCAAGGTCTGCACGACGCTGCCCGCTGCAGCGCCGACGCGCCGGTTCCAGGTGTCGGACCGTTCAGCCTGCGCCCGGAGGTCGTTGACCAGCTCGCGCGCCGCGATGGCCTGCTCGTACGTGCGCTCCTGCTCCGCCTGCTTCTCCATCAGCTCGCGTCCCAGTTGCTGCCGTCCCTGCGCCTCGGCCAGCTGCGCCTGCCGCTCCGCCTCGGCCGCGACCTTGCCCTGCTGCGTCACCGTTTCCGCGCTCAAGTCGCTGTACTGCGACGAGAGCGTGTTGGCCAGCACCTTCTGCTTGTCGACGAGGTCGTCGTACGCCTTGCCCGCGGCCTGGTGCGCCGTCCACGCGGCGTCCACGGGTCCCTTCTTGGCATCGACGGCCTTTTGCAGGTCCGCGACCTTCTGCACCTGGTCGGCCGACGCCCGTTCGGCCGCGGCCATCTCCTGGCGCGCCTCTTCGACAGCTGTCTGGGCGGTCAGCCGCAGCGTGTCCTCAGGGCCTCGGCTGGCGGCGCTGGCCAGTGCGGCCTCCGCGTTCTGGAGATCCTTCTGCGCCAGCCAGTACTGGTTCGGCAGCTGGTTCCTGGCCATGTTGACCGCCGACTCGGCATCGGACAACTCACGCTGCGCCGAGCGCCAGGCGGTCTCGGTCGCGTCGGCCGCGCTCCGGGCACTCTCGATCGTCGGCGTGAGTTCGGCGATCTGGGAGCGCAGCGCCTGAGCCTTGGGCAGGTCGGCGATCATCTCGCCCAGCCGGTTCATCTGGATCTCCCACGCCTGCTTGGCGTCCCTGACGACGGGTAGGTTCTCGACGGCCTCGGCGACCGTCCCTTTCATCATCTCGATCTGGTTGGCCAGCTCGTGGAACTTACCCAGCAGGTTGGTCCACAGCTCGTTGGCTTGGGCGATCTGCCCGGACAGCTCCGAGCTGATCGAGCCAGGAGGACGCCAGGTGTCCTGCTCGCCGAGCACTCCGGGCACCGCGTGGCGCAGGGCGCTCGGTCGCAGCGCAAGTGCAAAGTCCGTCACGAAGCCGCCGACGGTCTGGATGATCTCCAGGTTGAAGACCATGCGCGCCTTGATGATGTTGTTCTTGTGGATCGTCTCGGCGCGGTCGAGCTTCTCGCTCAGCTCGTGCTGGGCATCGCGCAGCGAGTTGAGGATCTCCAGCTCGTTGTCATGGCGCGTGGCCACGTCCCGGCAGCGCGGCGGCACCTTGGGCGCCAAGCGATCTCCTGGCGGCGTTAGCGGCTTGCCCTTGCGATTCCGCCAGCGCCAGCCGCCCACGGTGATCGTGGCCACCACGCCGGCGCCAGCCAGCAGGATCACGACTGGAATGCCGCCGGGATTGCCGCCCGACGCGGCGCTCGGGGTCGAGATCTGGCCGCCGAATGACGTCTGACATTGCCCCCCACCGCTTGGGGAGTCCACGAAGGTCCAGGTGATGTCGACCTCGACGTTGGTCCCGATGACCTGGAACTTGCCGTCGACGAACCAGTAGTCCGCGAAACTCGACGTCGTGGCGGGGGCGTTGCGCTGATCGCGAATGACGTAGTTCGGCGGCACGCCCGGGCTCGAGGTCGGATCCGTTGCGAGCGGTTGGGTCAGAAGAGCGGCTGAGGAGCCGGGCTGGCTGAAGATCACCTGGTTCGCTGTCGCCGTGATCTGAACGTCGTAGATCGAATCCAGGCCCGGCGTCGTCGTCGGATCAAGCTTCGTGCGCATCGGCGTGTCCCAGCACGGTTTCGCGATCCCGCCCTGGCTGGAAACCGGCCCCTCCGCGATCTGATAAACGCCGTCGATCGGTGAATCGGCTCGCGTGACGCCACCACCCAGCAGCAGGCCGCTCCAGGCAGCCGCGACCGCAGCAACCACCGGGACCGCTCTGCGCACCAACGACCCGCCGCGTTGCCGCACCTGGACCCTCGTTCCCTCGGGCGTCCCTCACGCCGTTGGCCGGGAGTCTAGTGACGAGGGCCTTGAAGTCAAGGTATGGCCGGGCGGGTCGGATCGAGCCTCGAGGCCCGAGGCGAGCGGATCAGTGGCTCGGAGTTGCCAAAGGCTGCGGTCGCGGTCGCGATGGCCACCAGCTGAAGTCGCCGAACAGCGCGGTGAGCGCCGGAATCAGCAGGCTGCGAACCAGGAACGTGTCGATCAGCACGCCCATGGCCACGGCGGCGCCGGTCTGGAAGAGCATCTGAAGCGGCGCCGACATGAGTGCCGCAAACGTGCCCGCAAGAATGATCCCGGCCGAGGTGATCACGGTTCCGGTACGGGCCGACGCGACCGTGATCCCGGCCCGCAGGTCGCGGTGGGCGCTCTCCTCCCGCACCCGGCTCATCAAGAAGATGTTGTAGTCGGACCCGAGAGCCACCAGCAGCACGAACACGATGATGGGGATGAAGTAGTTGACGCCGGGCTGGCCGAGCAGGCCCTGGAACAGAAGCGTCGACAGGCCGAGCGTCGTGCCGTAGGACAGCAGCACCGTCAGCACCAGGAAAACAGGCGCGACGATGCTGCGCAGCAACAGCACAAGCACCAGCAGGATGCCGATGATCGTGATCAGGCCGACCCGGCTGAAGTCGTCGGTGATGGTCGACTGGACGTCGGCCGACTCCGCGGTGGCTCCGCCGACGGCGGACGTCACGGCCAGCGACCCGGCCAGCGGACCGCCCGGTTCCAGGCCTTGCGCGAGGGCGTCGCGCATCCGCGCGACGGTGTCGAACGCGGCCGGCGAGTATGGATCGTCCGAGGTCACCACGTACAAGCGCGTGACGTCGCTGTTCGGCGATAGGTAGGTCTGCAGCATCTGGGCCAGCGCGGCCGACGCGGACGACGAGGTGGCGGAAGCCACAGCGGGCAGCAGCAGGTCGTCCGGCCTGACGGCCATCACCGCAGCCAGGTCGGTCAACTCTGCCGGGAGCCGTGGCGCGAGCTGCATCAGGGACGCCAAGGCGGCTTGCGCACTGGGCGAACCGGCGCCGGCCGCCTGGTAGGCAGCCACTCCGTCACGCAACGCTCCGAGGTCCGCCGCTGCGTCCAGGAAGGGACGCGTGACGGCGAGGTCTGCGAACCCAGCACCAATGGAGTGGACGTAGGCCACCGCACCATCGATCGCTGCCAGGGTCTCCGGTCGCCCCAGGGTGGCGATCGCCGTGGTGGGGTTTCCAGAGACAGAAAGGCTGGAAGCCATGGTGGCGAGCTGGACGGACGGCCTGAACGCATCGGGAACGGTTCCGGTCCCGTTCGGGTCGACCAGGCTGCGCACCGTCTGAACTCCGGGCGTGGCCTGGAGCTGGCCGGTGACGCGTGCCAGCATCGCGAGACCTGCCGGCGTCGAGAGGTCCGCCGAGTCGGCAGCCTGGAGAAGGACGGAGATCGGCAGGATCTGGCCGCGGTCGAAGTGGGCGGCGACCTGTTCGTACCCGGCCCGGGCGTCACGATCGGGCGGGAGTTCCTGGAGCATGTCGAAGTTCAGCCGGAGGCTTGGCACCGCGAGCAGCGGCACCGCGAGGACGGCGACCACGGCAGCCGCCACCCGGCCGGGACGGCGCGTGATCGCGCGTGCGAGGCGGTCCCAGGCGCCGGTCCGGGCGGCCGGGTCGCCATCCAGATTTGCCTGGTGACGTGGCCAGTAGAGCCACTTCCCGCAGGCGCGAGCCAGGGACGGCGCAAGCGTCAGGCCACAGATGAGCGTGATCGCGATGGTCAGCGCCAAGGCCGGACCGATGGTCGCGATCAGTCCGAACCGGGCGACCGCCATGGAGGTCAGGCCAACGATGACTGTGGCCGCACTGGCGGTGATGACCGCGCCGATGCGTCGCACCGTGGTCAGGATCGCCGTGTCCATGCCCTCCCCGCGACCCAGCTCCTCCCGGTACCGCGAGATCAGGAAGATGGTGTAGTCGGTGCCCACCCCGAAGACCAGCACGACGATGAACGAGTCGAGCAGGGAGGGCACCTGCCAGCCTGCCTGCGCCAGCAGTCCCAGCGCCCCCCGAGAAACGGCGAAGGCCGCACCGATGGTGGCCACCGGGACCAGTGCCGCGAGCGGAGCCCGGTAGATCAGCAAGAGGATCAGGACGACCAGAGCGATTGTGACCAGTGTCGTCCGGTCGGTGCCTTCGCTGATCGCCGCCAGGTAGTCGCGGCCGATGCCGGCCGTGCCGCTGACTTCGGTCAGCATCCCGTCCGGGCGAGCGGCGATGAGCTGGGCACGGATCGCGTCCACGGCCAGGTTTGCGGCCCGCTGGAACGACGCGACCTTGAGCTGCACCGAGATCAACTCGGTGGTGCCGTCCGCGCTGCGGTACATCGACGCGAGTTGGGGCTGGCGGTCGGCGTCCTGAAGGTTGGAGACCGCGTCGTGCACCGACGCCGGCGCGTCCTGGCTCAGCAGCCAGGTACCGAATGCGCTGACGAAGGCGTGGTCGGCTTCGGTCATGCCGGATGCGCGACTGAACACGATCGTGGCGCTACTGGCCGCGGCCTCTGCCGGGAACGCTTGCGCGACCACGACGCGCTCGCGCATGGACTCGACGTTGCGGGGGAGGAAGCTGGACTCCTCGGCCGATCCGACCGAAGACAGTGATGGAGCGAACGCCACGGCACCGATGGCCAGCACCAGCCACGCGGCAATGACGACCCAGCGGGCCCGCATCACCAGGCGCCCAACGATTTCGAACATCAGCGTTCAGCAAACGGCGATCGCGCGTCCCCGACCAGTGCCGGATGGAGGGACCGGGCAGGGTTGACCGGCCCGGCCACGGAGCCGCGGAGCGGCAGCAAGCGGCCGTGAAGGCGGTACGTGCATCATTCGACCGTGACGGAGACCAATAACGCCTTCATCCGTCGCGACCGGCTGTCGCGCGAAGCCGAGGAAGCCGTCCGCCTTGCTCCGGCCGCGCAACGCTCCACGACCTCACGCGGGCGCGCGATTCCGGAGCAGCCCGACGAGTACCGCACGGCCTTCGAGCGGGACCGAGACCGGATCCTGCATGCCAAGGCGTTTCGGCGGCTGAAGCACAAGACCCAGGTCTTCCTCAACCCGGAGGGCGACCACTACATCACGCGGCTCAGCCACACGCTGCAGGTGACGCAGATCGCCAGGTCCCTGGCCGCCGCGCTCAGCCTGAACGAATCCGTGGCGGAGGCCATCGCGCTGGGACACGACGTTGGCCACTCGCCCTTCGGCCACACGGGCGAGGAGGCGCTCAGCCCGTACTTTCCCACCTCGGGAGGGTGGCATCACGCCGCCCAGAGCGTCCGCGTCCTGACCGTCCTCGAGCCGCTCAACCTGAGCTGGGAGGTGCTCGACGGCATCCGCGCCCACAGCTGGAAGATCCAGCCCCCACCCAGCACCCAGGAGGCGTTCTGCGTTCGCTACGCCGACCGGATCGCCTATCTCACGCACGACGCCCTGGATGCCTTGCGCGCCGGCGCACTCTCCATCGAGGACTTCCCCCCCCGCGCGCTCGAGCGCTTTGGCGAGCCGGGACGCCGTTGGGTCGGCGAGATGATCGAGGCCGTGATCGGCAACAGCCTGGTGGCCGGCGTGGTTGCCATGGACCCCGAGACGCTGGAAGTCATGCACGAACTCAGGGCGTTCATGTTCGAGCGGCTGTACTTCTCACCAGGCCTGCGGGAGCACGCCCTCCAGGCCATCGACCTGATCCGTCGCCTGGTGGATTACCACCTGGAGCATCCCGACGAGATCCCGCCGAGCTATCACGACACGGACGCCGACCGCATCACCCAGGTGGCGGATTACGTCTCCGGGATGACCGATCGCTACGCGGTGGCCACCCACGAACGGATCTTCGGTTCACCGGGCATGGACGACCCGGTGCTGTAGGCCGTCAGGAGCCCCAGACCGCCGCGAGAGCACGGGTCAGCAGGGTCACCTCCACCGAGTCGCCGTTCGACTGCACGGTCAGTCGCAGGTCGGTGCCGACCCACACGGGTTCCGGCGAGGAGCCGTCAAGGCGGGTCGTGAGCTGATCGCTGACGGTGTTGAAGGCATCCGGCCCCATGGCGCCTCCCAGACCGAAGGCGACGAACGACATCAGCGAATCCGGGTCCATGGGCACGTTGGAGGTCGCGGTCATGTCCACGCCGACAAGGTCTCCGCTTGGTCGCGCGTACACGTCCACGTGCAGGTGACCGGTCGCGGAGTCGCTCGAGCATGCCTGGAGTTCGAAGCCCTTTGACGGGAGGGCCGGACCGCAGGTCATGCCCGCGTTGGTGACCTCCGCCACAACGTCGTCGCTGGTGCCGCTGAATTCCGCGACTCCCGGTGTGTCGTCCGCGAACGAATCCGGCGGTGCCTCAGAGGCGGGTACCGCCAGAGCCGGCTCGGTCGGGGTCGCGCCCGGCAGCGGAGACGCCGCGCCGGTGCAGCTCAGCAGCAGTGCGCACGCCACCAGGCCCGTGGTCAGGCGCGCAAGGAATCGCATTGGACGCGAGGTGACCGGAGCTACCGTGCGCCGGGCCGCGGCAGCTCCTCGATCTCCACCAGGTCCGAGCGCCATGCCGGGCCATCGAACGGATCACCGAAGTAGTCGATCTCCTCGACGATCAGGCCGTCGATCAGGCGGAAGAGCGAAACGTTGCGCCAGACCTTCCCGTCGCCGTAATCCGCACTCCACTGCGCGATCACGCGATCGCCGGCTTCGACGAGTTCTGAGACCAGGACGTGCGGGACGCTGGAGCGACGCCGGGTCGCCTCCAGGATCCGCTCGAGACCGTGCATGGCCTCGCCGCTCTGCGGCCAGCGCTGCACGGCTCCGGGCGCCATGACGTCCGCTCGCCCGTCCGGCTTCCCCGCGTCGATGGTTGCATAGAGCCGAGTGACGGCATCGGTATTGACACTCATGCCGACGAGTCTACGCGCGACCGGCCGGGGATCCGTTGCGGGCTAGACTCGCGCCAATGCCGCACATCCGAGCGAACGGCCTGGACGTCCACTACACCACGGAAGGTGCCGGGCCACCGTTGATCCTGCTGCACGGCGCCACGTCCACGGCGGTCGAGGACTGGGCCGCACAGCGTCCCTACTTTCGGCAGGCGTTCAAGCTGTACCTGGTGGACGCGCGCGGCCACGGCGGGACGCGCTGGGACGTGGATGACGGCTGGAATCGGGACATGCTGGTTGACGACCTGGAAGCCCTGGCCGACGCGCTCGGGCTGGCCACCTTCCATGCCGGCGGGTTCTCCATGGGTGCCATGACCGTGCTCATGTTCGCCACGCGACATCCGGAACGGCTGCGCACGGCGATCGTGGCCGGGATCGACGTCATGCGGGAGCCGCGAACCAAGGTCGCGCGGCGGCTCATGGATCCGGATCGGATCGAGCGGGAAGAGCCGGCCTGGGCCGCGGCCCTGGAGCGGCGCCACGGCCCGACACAGGGTCCCGGCGCCTGGAAGAAGCTGCTGCGCGCCATCACGGCGGACGTGGCCACGCAGCCGCTGATGTCCCCTGAGGAGCTGCGCAACGCCAGGCTCCCGATCCTGCTGGCCTACGGCGATCGAGACGTCTTCGTCCCCGCCGATCACGCCGTGGCGCTGCACCGGCAGCTGCCGGATTCGCGGCTCCTGATCGTGCCGAACAGCGGTCACGTGGTCACGGTCAGCCAACCGCAGCTGTTCAACGACGCCGCTGCGGCCTTCTGGCGCCAGACGGAGGCCGCGGCAAAGGCTCGCGCGGAACACCGCCAGCCTCCCGACCGTGGTGCAGCGGGCGAAGGTGCCGTGGTCCTGGATCCGCGGCTGACCGCCGAGTCGGGATCCGCCGTGCCCTGAATTCGCGACCCGCTACCCTTGCGTCGAGCGAACACCGAGCGGAGATGGGCGCAGAGATGGCCGTGACGCTGCTGGCAATGTTCCGGCGACCGGATGGTGGCGACGAAGCATTGCAGACCTTCCTCCGCCGGTATCACGCTGAGCACCTGCCGCTGATCTCGGCCGTGCCGGGCCTGCGGACCATGTCGGTGCAGCGCGTGACCCAGAACCTGACGCCCGGCGACGACCTGGTGCTTTCCAATCACATGACCTTCGACGACCGGGAAGCGCTTGACGCCGGCATGGCCAGCGACCCGATGCGCCAGGCCGGCCGGAACCTGCGCGAGATCGCGCCGGGCCTGCTGACCCTGGTGGTGCTGGAAGAGGACCGGCCGCCGGACGCGCCGAAGACCGATCCCGAGGCTGCATGACTGTCCACTACACGGTCCACGAGGGGCGAGCGACGGTCCGAATCGACCGGCCGCGGGTGCTCAACGCGCTCGACCGGGAGACCCTCGAGGACATCCGGGACGCCATGCGCAGCGCATCGGCGGACCACTCCGTGGGTGTGGTGGTCATCACCGGGACCGGCGACCGCGCGTTCTGCACGGGCGCCGATCTGGAGGAGCAAAAGGCCTTCCTGGCGCGCCCCAACGACTATTGGGACTGGATGAGCCGCTTCATCGAGATGATCGAAGCCGTGAAGGGCTGCGCCAAGCCGGTCGTTGCCCGGCTCAACGGCATGGTCGTTGGCGGAGGCAACGAGTTGAACATCGCCTGCGACCTGGCCATCTGCGCCGACGATGTGATCTTCCGGCACGTCGGCCCGACGCGCGGATCGCTGCCGGCTGGCGGAGCCACGCAGTGGATGACGCTCCTGGTCGGTGATCGCCGCGCCCGCGAGGTGCTGCTGCTCAACCGTCCCATCCCGGCACAGCAGGCGTACGAATGGGGCTGGGTCAACCGCGTCGTGCCTCGCTCTGAGCTGGACGCGGCCATTGACGACTACTGCGACGAACTGCTTCGCAAGATGCCCGAGATCGTCCGGGCCACCAAGGTGGAACTCGATTACTGGAAGGACCAGGCCTGGGCCGCCACCATTCGCATGGCGCGCGAATGGCTCACCGTGCATGCGGCGTCGGCGGAGGTGGCGGAAGGTCTGTCGAGCTTCCAGGAAAAACGCCCGGTCGACTACGAGGCACTGCGCCGCACGATCGAGGAGGCAGGCAGGTGAGCCGATTGCCCGACGCCGCCGACCGCCCGCGCATCCGCGTCCAGGTGCCGGCCACCAGTTCGGAAAGCGGCCCTCCGCTGGAAGGCGTCGCGCTGGTCACGCTGGACCGGCCGGAGGTCCTCAACGCCCTGGACTCCGAGATGCTGCGGCAGCTGGTGGAGGCGCTGGAATCGCTGGACGCGGACGATCGCGTCCGCGCGATCGTGCTCACCGGTGCGGGCGAGCGTGCCTTTGCGGCCGGCGCCGACATCAAGGAGATGGCGAACGCGACGCCCGTCAGCCTCACGGTCGCGAACAGCTTCGCTCGCTGGGAACGCATCCGCCGGATTCGCAAGCCCATCGTGGCTGCCGTGCGCGGCTACGCGCTGGGAGGCGGCTGCGAGCTGGCCATGGCCTGCGACATGATCGTGGCCGCAGACGACGCGGTCTTCGGCCAGCCGGAGATCAGGATCGGGGTCATTCCGGGAGCCGGGGGTACCCAGCGACTCACGCGTGCCCTTGGGAAGGCCCGGGCCATGGAGCTGATCCTTACCGGAGGCCAGCTGCCCGCGGCGGAAGCCGCAGCTCACGGATTGGTCAGCCGCGTCGTCGCCCGGGAGCAGACGCTGCCCGTAGCGCTGGCACTGGCCGCGGAGATCGCCGCCATGCCGCCCCTCGCCGTGATGGCCGCCAAGGAGGCCATCAACCGCTCGTACGAGCTGTCGCTTGAGGCCGGCCTGGAGTTCGAGCGCCGCAACTTCTTCCTGCTCTTCGCCAGTGAGGACCAGAAGGAGGGCATGGCGGCCTTCGTAGAGAAGCGCAAACCGCGCTGGAAGGGACGCTGATGGCCGCCCCGCGTCCTTCGCCGGACTTCGAAACGGTTGGCTACGACCTTGCCGCGGACGGAGTGTTGACGCTCACGCTGGATCGGCCGGCCGCGTTGAACGCGTTCAACCGGCAGCTGAAGGACGAGCTGCTCGCGGCGTTCAAGGAAGCCGCGCGTGACAGTGCGGTCCGTGTGATCGTGCTCACCGGTGCCGGCCGCGGCTTCTGCGCCGGACAGGACCTGAAGGAGGCGCGCTCGGACGACGCGGCGGACCTCGGCGCAGAGCTGCGGACCCGCTACAACCCGCTGGTGCTGGCCATGCGCCGGCTGGACAAGCCGATCATCGGTGCGATCAACGGCGTCGCCGCCGGCGCCGGCTGCTCACTGGCGCTTGCCTGCGACATCCGCGTGGCCTCTGAGAGCGCCACGTTCATCCAGTCCTTCGCCCGGGTAGGTCTGGCCCCGGACAGCGGCTCGTCGTGGTTCCTGCCGCGCCTCATCGGCGTTGCCATGGCCACGGACATGATCTTCACGGGCGAGCCGGTGGACGCACACACCGCGCTGCGAATCGGGCTTGTCAATCGGACGGTCCCGGCGGGCCGGCTCATGGACGAGGCCCGGCAGTTCGCGGCCAAGTTGGCCGTGGCGTCGCCGGTGGCACTGGCGCTCGGCAAGCGCGCCATCAACTACTCGATGGAGCACGACCTGGCATCGTCGGTGGAACACGAAGCGCAGCTGCAGGCCGTCGCTGGGCGTTCGGACGATCACCGCGAGGGCGTGGCGGCCTTCGCGGAGAAGCGCGCGCCCGAGTTCCGTGGCCGTTGACCGCATGAACCAGCAGGGCGTCGCGCCCAGCCCGCCGATGACGGTCGGCGTCATCGGGGCGGGCACGATGGGAGCAGGCATCGCCCAGGCGGCGCTGACTGCCGGGCACACCGTCCTCCTTCATGACGACGACCCGAGCGCCCTGGAGCGTGGCCGCGCTCGCGTGGAGGCGGCGCTTGACCGGATGCTGGAGAAGGGGCTGCTTTCCCCTGAGGGGAGAGATGACACCGTCGGCAGGTTGCGGCCGGCCAGCGGCCTCAACCAGGTGGCGGCCGATTCGGACCTGGTGATCGAGGCGGTCCTGGAGGACCTGGGTCTCAAGCGATCGATCTTCCGGGCGCTCGACCTGAACGCCCACCCGGAGGTCCCGCTGGCCACCAACACCAGCTCGCTGTCGGTCGCGGAGATTGCCGAAGCCACGCACCATCGCGAGCGCGTCCTGGGTCTCCACTTCTTCAATCCCGTCGCGCTGATGGCGCTGGTGGAGGTGGTAGCGGCGGAAGGCACCGGGCGCGACGCACTGAACGCCGGCCTGGAATTCGCGGCTGGACTCGGCAAGACGTCCGTGCTGTGCGCGGACGCGCCGGGGTTCATCGTCAATCGCGTGAACCGGGCCTTCACGCTGGAACCGCTGCGCATGCTGGAGGCAGGCGAGTCCGATGTCCGCGCCATCGACGCAGCCATCGAAGCCGCGGGCTACCGCATGGGTCCTTTCCGGCTCATGGATCTGGTGGGCATCGACATCAACTGGGCCGTGGCCCGCTCGCTCTACCAGGGCTTCGATGAGGCGGGACGTTTTCGCCCATCGCCGCTCCAGGCCGAGATGGTCGAGGCGGGCACACTCGGCCGCAAGACCGGCCGCGGCTTCTACCGGTACGACGACCCGGACAGTGCCCTGGAGACCGGGCCACCGGAGGCTGCGACCAATGATGCGGCACTCAGTGCCGACCAGATCGTCGAGCGCGTGAACCTGGCGATCGTCAACGAGGCCTACCGCGCGGTCGAGGAGCGGGTCGCGTCCCCGCAGGACATCGACCTGGCCATGAAGCTCGGCGCGAACCACCCCATGGGCCCGTTCGAGCGCGCCGGCGAGATCGGCCTGCGCGGTGTGGTCGAGGGTTTGCGGCGGCAGCACGAGGTCGCCGCGCTCTCCGCGGACCAGTACGAGATCGCACCGCTGCTCTGGCAGTTGGCCACCGCTTAGCGGAGCAAATGCCGCGGCATTGCCATAGCGGGAAACTCGCGGCAGTCGGGTGACCTTTGGGCTATTCAAGAGTGGTGCCGCGAGGCACCTAAACTGTGCCCATGACGCGTGAGCTCGGCCGCGCCATGCGCGAAGCGTGGATCATCAGCGCCGTACGGACCCCGGTGGGTCGTTACGGCGGTGCTCTGCGTGCCGTGCGGCCGGACGATCTTGCCGCCATCGCGATCAAAGCAGCCGTCGAACGGGCAGGCATCCAGCCGGAGCTCATCGAGGACGTGATCCTGGGCAACGCCAACGGAGCCGGCGAGGAGAACCGCAACGTTGCCCGGATGGCAGGGTTGCTGGCAGGGCTCCCCATCGAGGTTGGCGGCCAGACCGTCAACCGCCTGTGTGGCTCCGGGCTCCAGGCCATCAACTCGGCCGCCCACGCGATCATGGTGGGCGACGGCGACGTTTTCGTGGCAGGCGGCGTCGAGAGCATGACCCGTGCGCCGTACGTGATGCTCAAGCCGGAAAGCGCCTATGAGCGTGGTGCGCGCGAACTCGTTGACACCACGCTGGGCTGGCGCTTCACCAACCCCAGGCTCGCGGCGCTGCATTACCCGTACTCCATGGGCGAGACGGCCGAGAACGTTGCCGAGCAATGCGGCGTTTCCCGTGAAGAGCAGGACGCGTTCGCGGCCCGCAGCCAGCAGCGCGCCGCCGCGGCGATCGCCTCCGATCGGGTTGCCGATGAGATCGTGCCCGTGGTGGTCCCGCAGGCAAAGGGTGAGCCCATCACCGTAGACCGCGATGAGCATCCTCGTGCCGACACCACTGCGGAAGGCCTGGCGCGCCTGAAGCCGGCTTTCAAGACCGGGGGGACCGTTACCGCAGGCAACAGTTCAGGGATCAACGATGGAGCGAGTGCCGTCGTGCTCGTCGAGCGCGAACTCGCGATTCGCCTGGGTCTCCAGCCCCTGGCACGCGTGATCAGCACTGCTGTCGCCGGTGTCGATCCGTCGGTCATGGGCCTTGGCCCGATCCCGGCGACGCGCAAGGCGCTCGAACGCGCGGGCCTGAGCGTGAGCGACTTGGACCTGGTGGAGCTCAACGAGGCATTCGCCAGCCAGTCGATCGCGTGCATCCGCGAGCTGCGGCTGGATCCCGAAACGGTCAATGTCAACGGTGGCGCTATCGCACTCGGGCATCCGCTCGGGATGAGTGGCGGTCGCCTCATCACGATGCTCGTCCACGAGCTGCGCCGCCGCTCCGGCCATTTCGGCCTCGCGACCATGTGCATCGGCGTCGGGCAGGGCATCGCCACGGTGGTCGAGCGATTCGACCCGAACGGAGCGAGTGCATGACCGGGGCGCGGAACGAATTCAGCGGTGCGGGCCAACCAGGTGCGGATCCGGCGGGATCACCCCCCGCGTCGCCGCAGGCGGCTGACGATGCCTGGCCGTCCTTCGAGGACGCGCTGCGCATGCACGGCTTCGACATCGCACCGCCGAGCCTGCCGGAGGAGGCGCCATCGCTCGATGGGAGCGACACCGCCGATGGTGAGCCGCCGGCCAGTGGCGACGTCCTGAGGTCGGAGGAGCCCCGCGTCGAGTCAGCCGCTGCCGAGCCGGACGCGGAGCCCACCGAAGCGAAACCTGCGCCGGAGCCGGAGCCTGAGCCGGAGCCTGAGGCTGTGCCGGAGCCGGAGCCGGAGCCTGAGGCTGAGGCTGCGCCGGAGCCGGAACCGGCCCTCTCGTGGCTCGCCGAGCCCGAGTTTCGAGTTCCGGCGGAAGCCGAGGCAGAACCTGAACCGGAGACGGGCACCGCAGCGGCTGCCCTGGATGATGCGGATGCGCCGGTCCTGCCGGACGTGGGCCCGCCCGCGGCCGCGAGCGGATCGGTATTCGGCTTCACGGATGAGGCGCCGGCTGAGGCGCATGTGTTGGGAGAGGTGCCCCAGTCGATCTCGGACGCAGACCGCTGGTGGCTGGAGCCAGAGGCTCCCCCCGAGCACGTCGCGCCCGAGCACGTCGCCGCCGAGCCCGTTGCGCCTGCGCCTGTTGCG
>CAZENL010000020.1:0-20737 GCA_964513505.1 uncultured Anaerolineaceae bacterium | reverse complement strand
GCACGTCGCGCCCGAGCACGTCGCCGCCGAGCCCGTTGCGCCTGCGCCTGTTGCGTCTGCGCCAATTGCCGCCGAGCACGTCGCGCCCGAGCACGTCGCCGCCGAGCCCGTTGCGCCTGCGCCTGTTGCGCCTGCGCTTGTTGCCGCCGAGCCCGTCGCCGCGTCAGCGTCGCCCGCCTTCGAGGCGGCTCCCGATTCGTCGCACGATTCCGCCGAGGTTGCCGGACCGGGCACACCCGCCGACGACGAGGCGTGGCCTGGCGAGACGACCTGGGCCTCCGAGGATGCGGCGTCCGCGCCCGCGGAAACGGCTGCCGTCCCCGAGGGCTGGCCGGACGAGACGACCTGGGCCTCGGAGACGCCGGCAGCCGACTCCGAACCCGAACATCACGGCGCCGTTGCCATGGAACCGCAGACCCTGCCGGATCACCGGCCGCCAACGCCGCCGCCGTCCCTGTTTGCCAGGCTCGGCCGAACGCCCACCCCCGCGACTCCCGCCCCCACATCTCCGGTCCTGCCCGCGGTCGAGGCAAGCGCTCAGCGCCCCGTTCGTGAGGCCGTTCCGAGCGCAGCTCCGTTCGCCCCAGCCGCACCTCTGGCGATCGCCCCGGAGGCGTTCGAGCCATGGGCATTCGAGCCGCCGGCTCAAACAGGCGCTCCGGCGGCGCCGGGCGCAACCGCCGCGACGGTCGCGCCCATCCAATCGGATTCCGACTTCTGGGCCGATTCGGAAAGACCGGAAACGCACCACGACAGCGATGTTGTGGTTGACGACAACTGGGCCTCGCCCGGCTTCGCGACGGGCGGAGCTGCTGCGGTTCCGGAGCAGCATGCCTACGCCTTCGGCGCCGACGCTCACGTGCCGTACGAGGCGACGCCCACTCCATACGACGCCGGCCCGGGACCATCCGATGTCCGAGAGCCGAGTGTCGATTGGTATGAGGCGGCCGCGCTCGAGGTGGTCGGCACGTCCACGCCCGCCGACACGTCCAGCACGGAATTCGTCGGGTATGACGAGCCGGGAGAGCCGGAACCTGCCGTCGAAGCCGTCACGGAGACGCACCCACCGGCCGAAACAGAGCCTGCCGGCCAGCCTGCAGCTGAGGACCTTGACGCGTGGGCATCTGCCGCAGCAGCCAGTGCGGCGCACGACGACGTGTTCGTGGAGGATCCATGGGCCTCACAGGCGTTCCTGGATCGGATCCCGGAAACACCTGACGAGCCCGCTGCAATCGGACTGGCTCCCATCGAGGTAGGGACGCACCCCGAGACGGAGGCGGAACCCGAGACGGAGCCCGAGACCGCGGCGACAGCCGACGCGCCGAGCACGCCGACAGCCGACGCGCCGAGCACGCCGGCCACCGAGGCGCCGAGCACGCCGGCAGCGGAGCCGGCCACCGCCATAGCGACGACCGAACACCCGGACGATGCGTGGCCGGAGCTGGCGACCGACGCTTGGCCGGAAGCGACCGCCGACGGCTGGCCCGAACGTGGACCCGCAAGCGCCTGGTCGGCCGCAGCGGGAACGGAAGCCGAACCAACCGAGGAACATGCGCCGGCGGCGGACGTCGAGGCGGCTTCGGAGACGGAATCCCTGGAGAGTGCGGCTCCGCCACCGACTGACGCGGCCACGATGGAACACCACGTTGAGCCGGAGTCCTGGGACGCCGCCCTCGCGGTCTTGGCGCCATCGAATGGCAAAGCCGCCGACGTCGAGGCGGCTTCCGCCCCTCCAGAGGCGGCCGCCGTGACGCCCACTGCCGACGCGCACGCCGCCGTCAAGGCGGAGACGGGCCCGTTCAGCCGCTACGCCGCTGAGGCGGAGGTCCATCCGGCCGACCTGGCTGCGTCCAGTGCCGCGCGTTCCGGGGACAGCGACCTCTGGCAACTGGTCACCGACCCGGCTGCCAGTGCCACGGAACCGGCGGCCGGGCAGAAGCGCTCGTTCGATCCGGTGTCCGTTTTCCTGACCGTGCTGGTGGCCATCGTGATCGTGGTCCTGCTGGCCGGTTTCCTGGTTTTTGCCCAGGGCGTCATCCACTGACTCGATGGTCGTGGTTGCCGAACTGGACTCCGGTGCTAGCATTCGCCAGGTAGACGCTGTAAGGCGGCCAACCTGAAGAGCTTTTCTGTCCGAGGAGGACATCGGAACCCATGATCGAATCCCAGCCCCTGACGATGCCGATGCCCGTTCCGCAGGCGGACGCGACCACGCTCGTCTCGCTGAGCGACGCGGCCGCCACCAAGCTCCGTGAGTTGACGGCTGCGGAGGCCAATCCGGCGATCGGCCTGCGCGTGTACGTCTACAGCGGCGGTTGCTCGGGCTTCCGCTACGGCATGATGCTGGAGGACCAGCCCACGGCCGAGGACGTCACCGTTGACGCCAACGGAATCCGTGTCTATGTCGACCAGCAGAGCACCCAGTACCTGAAGGGCGCCGAGATCGACTATCTGGACACGCTCATGGGCGCGGGCTTCACGGTCAACAACCCCAACGCCGTCTCCGGCTGCGGCTGCGGTAGCAGCTTCCGGACGGCCGAGTCGGCGGGTTCGCCCGGCGGCTGCAGCCACTGACCGGTCGTCTTCCAGGCACGGCGAGTCCGCGAGGGCTCGCCGTTTCTGATTCCTGCGGCAATTCCCCCGGCGTTGTCATGCTGAGCGCATGACGCACGCCCGCAGGCAGCTGGAGCTGCCGCTCTTCCCGCTCCACTCGGTGCTGTTCCCGGGCGTCGCGCTACCGCTGCGCATCTTCGAGGAGCGCTACCGCCGCATGGTGGCGCGCTGCGTGGAGCGCGGAGAGCCGTTCGGCGTGGTGATGATCCGCGACGGCCGCGAGGTCGGTGGTGGCGACGTCACACTGGCCGACGTCGGCACGACCGCCATCATCCGCCAGGCGGGCCGCCACCCGGACGGCCAGCTGGACATCCTGACCATCGGGGGGCGCCGCTTCCGCATCGTCCAGGTCCATGCCCGCCGGGAGCCGTACCTGGTCGGCGACGTGGAGATCCTCGGGGAGCCGATCGGAGAGCGCACGGAGGCGCGGCGGTTGGGTGCGCGGATCGGCCGGCGCTTCCTCCGCTACCTGGACCTGCTGGCGCCCGCAATGGCCGACCAGGAAGGACCCGCGCTGGAGCTGGAGGTCGAGGTGGACCTGGATGCCGACGACGACGTGGATGCCGTCCCGGCCTCCGACGAGGATGACGAGGGCAGCTTGATGGGCGCCTTCGAGATCGTGCGCGCCGACGAGCTGACCCACGCCGACCCGTCCAAGCCGCAACTGGATGCTGCCGCCCTGAGCGACGGGCAACGCCACCGGCTCCTGCTCGCGGCCGCGCGGCGCCTCACCTCGACGAGCGATCCGACCGTCCTTTCCTACGTGATCACCGGCCTCGTACAGGTGGAGCTCGCGATCCGGCAGAATCTCCTCGAGGCGCCGGACACGGTCAGCCGCCTCAGCGGCCTGGATGCCGTGCTCGTGCGCGAGATCCAGCTGCTCTCGCGCCACCTGAAACCGCTGGTCCTTGACCCGGCCGTCAGCGCGCAGCGTCGGAACTGAGGAAACGTGAACATGCGCATCCGCTTGGCGGCCCTACCCGCGGCATTCGGCGTCATCGTCCTGGGATTGGCCTCCCTGCAGGCACCGGTGGCGGCCGCTTCCCCGCCCAAATTCCTGCATCTGCCGTTCGCCGCGGGGCAGAAGATCGTCATTCAGCGGGCCTGGTGGACGCGGGGTTCGACGGGCGCGTTCGACCTCTTGCACCACGCCGTCGACTACGTCCTCGGCACGCGGGACGTCCCGAGTTCGTGGCAGAAGTTCGATGCATTGGCGGCGGCACCGGGCGACGCCTGCGGCGCCAAGCAGGGCCAGACAGGTTGCTTCGACGATGGCGAGATCATGGGCAACCGTGTGCTGATCAAGCACAAGGTGGACGGGGTTGTCTACTACACGTTCTACAACCACCTGGATTCGATCGCCAGCAACATCCCACTCAACAACAAGAACAACACGGTCCACGTGGATGCCGGGCAGAAGATCGGCGTCGTCGGTGCCAGCAACAGCCCGGGTTTTCTGCATCTCCACTGGGAGCTCCTTGGCGCGAACATGAAGCCAATCGACCCGTACGGCATCTACGGCATCACGGACCAGTACCCGGATCCGAAGGGCAAGAACGGCAAGCTGGCCGGCGCCAAGAGCTACTTCGTCGACAATCCGCCGACCGCCTTCGGCGCCACACCGAAGCCTTCGCCGAGGCCGACCGCCAGCCCGGATGTAACGCCCGGTCCCGGAGCCAGCCCGTCTCCGACCCCCCAGCCCGGCTCCACGGACGTTCCGGCCACCCGGGCGCCGGGCGCCTCCGTGTCGGCCGCCGGGCAGTCGCCCGGCATTGCAACAGCCACGCCGGCGTCGTCGCCCGGTGTCACGCCGCCGATCACTCCCAACGACAGCGGCGGCCTGGGAGCCGTCCCGGCGGCCGTAGGCATCGGACTCTTGGTGGCCGCAGCCGTGCTGCTCGGACTGATGCTCCTCAGCCGGCGCCGCAAGCGGCCGCTACCACAGGACCGTAACTGGCGTCCTTGATCGACGCCTGGATGATGCCCGCTCCAGCGCCGGAGTCCATGGCCTCCGCGGGGTTCGCGGAAGGCTCGTGATCAGCCGGGAGTAGCCACTCCGACCAGCCTGCCCACCGCGAACGTCACGGTCGCGGCGATCGCACCGAGCATGACCTGTCGCGTGGCGCTGAAGACCGGCGACCGTCGCGTGAGTCGACTGATCCCCAGGCCCAGGAGGGCCAGTGCCACAAGGGAAGCCCCGAAGCTGGCCACGAAGGCCAGCTCGCCGGTGGCCAGCAGGTACGGCAGCAACGGAATGAACGCTCCGAGCGTGAACGCCACGAACGAGCTCAGGGCAGCCGCCAGGGGCGAGCCGATGGAACGCGTGTCCAGGCCGACCTCCTCGAAGATGAGCAGGCGGGCCGCTTGGTCCGGTTCCTGGAACACCACGTCCACGAAACGCTCGGCTTCCGCTTCGGAGAAGCCGCGGTCCCGGTAGATGCCGCGCAGGATGCGGCGCTCCTGCTCGGGGACCTCGCGCAGCTGCTTCATCTGGAAAGCGATCTGGTACTCCAGCAACTCGCGCTGGCTCTGCACGGAGATGTACTCGCCGACGCCCATGCTGAACGCCCCGGCGATCAGCCCCGCGATGCCCGCCAGCACGATGACGCCGGGCCCGGGATTCGCGCCGGCAACGCCCATGACCAGGGCCAGGTTGGAGACCAGTCCGTCGTTGGCGCCGAACACGATCGGCCGGAGCACCGCGTTGGCGCTGGTTTCGTGCGGCGAAGTCGCGTCCGGCAGTGCTCGCTCACGGACGGACGTTCCCATGCTGGGCATACTGGCGGCCACCCAGGCTCGCGGTCAGTGCCGCAGGTCGGCTCCGACGGGGCCAAGCGGCCCATGTCGGCACTTGCGCGCCGGCTAGGCCTCGCGGCGCGCGCGGCGCCTCGCGCACGCGCGGGAGGCCTGCGGCGCTCAGTCGTCGGTGAAGCGCTCTTCCTTCCAGGGATCGGCGTTGTTGTTGTAGCCGTAGCGTTCCCAGAAGCCCAGCTGGTCCTGCGGCAGGAACTGCAGCCCGCGGATCCACTTGGCGCTCTTCCAGAAATAGCGTTTGGGGACCAACAGCCTCAGCGGGTAGCCGTGGTCCGGCGCCAGCGGCTCGTGGTCGGCGATGTCGGCGAGCATCACGTCGTCGTCGTCCAGCACATCGAGGGGCATGTTGGCGGTGTAGCCCTGCTCCGAGTGGGCCAGCACGAAGTGAGCGCTGGGCTTCAGCTTGGCCCGCTCCAGGATGTGCTGGATGGGCACGCCGTCCCAGTCCATGTCCAGCCGGCTCCAGCGCGTCACGCAATGGATGTCCGTGTGGACCGACTTGCGTGGCATCTGCTTGAACTCGTCCCAGGTGAACGAGAACGGGTTCTCCACCTCGCCCCAGACACGAAAGTTCCAGGACTGGAGGTCGGTGCGCGGCACGGAGCCGTAATGCAGTACCGGCCACTTCTCGGTGACGTACTGGCCCGGCGGGACGCGCTTCTTCTGCTCGTCGCTCACCTTCGGGCGCCCGAAGAGGGGTGACATCGCGTATCAAATCTCCGCTGTCATTGGTTGGCTTCGGGCTGCGTCCAGCTCGACTCGACGGCAGTGTACGTGCGATGTGGGGGAGAGGCGGTCACGCCGATACGCGGCCTTCGCGCTCCTGTCAGTCACTCACCCAAGGACTACGGGATCAGTCCGGAGGGCCGAACTCGGTCTGTGTGGCGCCGGTTGAGGACGACTTCACGCTCGGAAGGGCCCGGCTCGGCTCCGGATTCGGGTTTGGGTTTCGTCGCGTAGTCCGGGGATGAGTCGGTGAGGGTAGGAACGCGTCCGCGCCCGCTAGAGGTCGTCCAGCATCCGTTCGATGGCACGCAGGATGAAGCGCGACGCCTCCGCGCTCTTGCCTCCAAGTCGCTGGCCCTGATCCTGCTCGATGGCCACGTCCAGGTCCCTGAGCGCCTGGTCCACGAAGGGCGTGCGCTCAAGCTCGCGGGCCGCGAACGCTGACTCCAGCCGCGCGACGGCCTGGCGTGCGTTGTCCACGGCATGGCCCTTGCGCGCCACGATGTCGCGGAATTCGGCGCGAGCAGCGTCCGCGGCGGGGCCGACGCTTGGCACCGCGCCTAACGCACCGGCTCCAGGGCCTGGCGTGCCTCGTTCGCGGCGCGTGGCCCGCGCCGTGCCAGCCATTCCTCCCGGAGCGCGCCCATCTGGAGCTCATCCCACCAGCGGCCGTCGCGGGCGATGGCCTGACGGAGCCGTCCCTCCAGGACAAAACCTGCCCGTTGATAGGCCCTGCGGGCCCGTTCGTTGAACTCGAACACGGATAGACCCACACGATGCAGGCCCAGACGCTCGAACGCGTGCGAGAGCATCAGTTCGGTGGCTTCCGTGCCGAAACCGCGGCCCCACGCGTCGTGTTCGCCGATGGTGATGTGGAAGAGCACCGAGCCGTTGTCCGCATCGAGCGCGCTGAACGTGGTCAGCCCGATCAAGCGGTCCGTGGCCGCCTCGTGGATGGCATAGGCGATCCCGTCGTCCGCCATGAGGCGTGCGCTGAAGAAGCGCTCGATCTCGTCGACGCTCATCGGCCGCAACTGGTACCGGGTCAGGCGCGCCAGTTCCGGGTCGCGATACCAACGGATCACCTGCGGCAGGTTCTCCGGCCGGTGGCGCCGCAATACCACCCCGGACCCGCGCAACTCCGACGGGCGCCATTGCTCCACGTCGTCGGCCACGTTCATCGCGGCAGGATGCAGGTCGTTGGCCGGTTGCACATCAGGAGCGCGATCCTACCCTGCGAGCGCGTCTCGTTACCATCCGTCGGTGCATCGCTGGGCGGAATTGGCAGAGCGGATCTCGGCCACGACGCGAACCTCGGCAAAGGTTGGCGCCGTCGCGGCCTATCTCCCGACGCTCTCCGACGCCGCGTTGCCGGTCGCCGTGGTGTACCTCTCCGGACGGACGTTCCCTGAACGCGACGCACGCACCACGGGCGTGGGCTGGGCACAGATTGGCGCGGTTGCGGAGGCGGTCGCGGGAGCGGAGCCGGGCGCGCTCTTCCGGCACTACAACCAGTCGTCGGATGTGGGCACCGCGGTCGGCGATCTGCTCGCGGAAGCCGGGCACGAGCCGGAGGGCGAGCCGCTGGCGCTGACCGATGTCCAGGCCGCCTTCGCCGCGATGGCCGCGGCCCGCGGTGCCGCCGCGAAGGCGGAGATCCTGACCGGTCTGCTGCGGCGCAGCGACCCGCTGGTGGGCAAGTACCTGGCGCGGATCCTGTCCGGCGAGCTGCGCATCGGCCTGCGCGAGGGCCACCTGGAAGCGGCCATCGCCAAGGCGTTCGGCGCTGAGCAGCCGGATGTCCAATGGGCCGGAATGCTCACCGGGGACATCGGCAGGACCGCGGAGCTGGCGCGCGACGGCACCCTGGACCAGGCACGGCTGGCTGTCTTCCGCCCGCTCAAGTCCATGCTCGCCTCGCCGGTGCCGGACGAGGCCGCGGCCCTTGCCCGCATGGCTCCGCCCGTCTGGGTGGAGGACAAGTACGACGGCATCCGTGCGCAACTGCACAAGCAGGGCAGCGAGGTGCGGCTCTTCAGTCGGGACCTGCACGACATCAGCGGCCAGTTCCCCGAGGTCGTGCGTGCCTCGGCCGCGCTGCCATGGGACGGCATCCTGGATGGCGAGATCCTGGGCTGGCGCGACGGGACCGCGCTGCCGTTCCTGCAGCTCCAGGCCCGCCTCGGCCGGAAGGATCCCTCGGACGCGATCCAGGCGGACGTGCCCGTGATCTTCGTGGCCTTCGACCTACTGGCGCTGAAGGCGAACCCGGACGACGCGACCATGGAGCCGCTCCTGCGGCTGCCACTGCGGGAGCGCCGCCGGCGCCTGGAGGCCCTCCACCTGGACGTCACGCCTGGATTCGGGATCGCCAACCTCATCGACGCCTCGGACGAAGCCGAACTCTCGGCGATCTTCTCCGCGGCCCAGCAGCGCGGCAACGAGGGCCTGATGGTCAAGGACCCCGACTCGGTCTACTCGCCGGGGCGGCGTGGATATGGCTGGATCAAGCTCAAGCGCCCCTTGACCACGCTCGACTGTGTCGTGGTCGGTGTGGAGCTTGGCCACGGCAAACGGCACGGCGTCCTCTCCGATTACACCTTCGCCGTGCTCGACGATCGGCCGGACGCCAAACCCGGCACGCTGGTCACCATCGGCAAGGCGTACAGCGGGCTGACGGACGCCGAGATCGCCGCGATGACGACGTGGTTCGAGGAGCACACACTTCGCCACATGGGCCGCTATCGCCTGGTCGAACCGACGATCGTGGTGGAGATCGCCTTTGACGTGATCCATCGATCGACCCGGCACGCGTCCGGGTACGCGATGCGCTTCCCGCGGATCGTGCGCATCCGCGATGACAAGACGGCGGCCGAGGTCGACCGGCTCTCCACCGTTGCGACCCTCCACGAGCAGCTCCAGGAAGGCGGCCGCTACAGCGTCGCCACGGCCGTGAAGTAGCGCAGGGCTGCGTGGAGCCGTACCTTCCAGACGCTGCGAAGCTGGCCACCCTCCGCGAGGCGCTGCCCGCGACATCGGCGGGCATCTACCTGGACACGTTCACGAGCGGGCCGCTCCCCGAGGAGACGGCACGCGCCATGGAAGAGGCGGATGGCTGGGACCTGCGCACGGGCCGCGCCGGCACGGATCGCGCGGAGGACCTCGTCGGGCGCATGGAGGAGGCACGTGGCGTCCTCGCCGCGGTGATCGGCAGCGATCCGGACGACATCCTGCTCACCCACGGCGTGCAGGACGCGCTGTCACTTGCCGAGCGGCTGGCAGGCCAGCGCGGCCTGACCGTGATCCGGCACGTCGATCCCCTCACCGGTGAGGTGGCAGCGGTGCCCGAGGTACCGGACGCCACCGGCGAGAGCGACGACTCGGCACTGGTGGCCCTGGATGCCGGCTCGTCCGCGGGCGTGTTCCCGATCGACGTCACCCGGCTCGACGTTGCCTTCCTGGCCCTGTCCGGCCAGCGCTGGTTGCTGGGACCGGAGGGGACCGGCGCGCTCTGGATCGACCGTTCCAGCGTCCCCAACGCACCTGCCGGTCCATTGGCGCCGGACATGGATCCGCTGGCACGCTCTTCTGTCCTGGGGCTTGCCCGTTCCATCGGCTGGCTGGAGATGTACGTCGGCCTGCCGTGGATCTACGAGCGGACCGCGCGCGTTGGCACGGCGCTCGCCGCCGAGCTGGCCGCCGTTCCGGGTGTCACCGTGCTGACCCCCGGCGGCATTCGCTCCGGCATCGTCTGCTTCCAGATTCGTGGCTGGCCGGCCGCCCTTGCCGCGGACGAGCTGGGTTCGCGCGTCTTCGCCATCCTCGGCCAGCCGCCGGCCCCGGACGTACTCCGAATTTCGATTGGCGCGTTCAACAGCGAGGAGGAGCTGGGCCGCCTGGTGCGGGCCGTGGCGCTGCTCGCCGACCACACACCGGCCTCGCTGCCGCGCCGTGCCAACCTCGTCGTGCTCTCCAGCGTGGACCATGGCTGAGCGGCCCGCGGCAGATCGCCCGCGTCCTGAGCCAGTCGAGCGCTCGTGGCTGGACGTGCGCCTGCGGCAGGCCCGCAATCCGCCGCCGCCGGTCTTTCGTGCCGTGGTGGCCAACGTCGCCGTGGCAGCGATCGGCGGCTTGGTCGACCTGATCTACGACACGCTGATCGCCAAGGGCACGGCCCTGCCCGGCGGCGACCTGCGCACGGCGGCCGTGGCGCTTTACGTGGTGGTGGTCATCGTCGCCGGCAGCCTGCTCACCTACCTCTGGGTGGAGCTGCCGACAGGTGCCTCCGGTGAGCGGCGCCGCTCCGGCTGGGCGGCGCTGCTCGGCTTCTTCGCGGCGCTGCCGATCGTCTACCTCTCGCTGGTGATCATCTTCCAGGTCGTCGCGCCGCTGGTCCGCTGACGCGTTGTCGCCCCGTTGGCGCGGGCTGACGCCGGCCTCGTCGCTGCTCGACAGTTATGGCGTGCACAGACCGGCCGGCGACGACTCGTCGCCCAGGTTGCCTGTCCACGTATTGGCTGGGCCCGCACTGGCATCGACGCAGTCGATGCCGGCATTGCCGCTGAAGTTGTTGCCGCGGATGGTGTTGCCCGTCGAATCGCTCGAGAACGTGATGCCGCTCCCGCCCTGGCTGGTGACGCGGTTATGGCGGATCTTCAGCTGCTGGGAAAAGAAGACGGAGATGCCGTCACCCGTGCCGCCACGGATGTTGTTCGCGGACACGACGCCTGACGAGCCCCGGACCTGTACACCAAAGGAAACGCCGCGAATGCTGTTGTGCGTCACCGAAACCACGTGGCCGGCGCCGGCCAGCGATCCGTCGACGATCACGCCTCCGGTTGGTGTCGTGACCGTCCCGAACGTCAGAGAGGCCTTGATCTTGTTGTGGCGCACCGTGGCACTCGAGGCGGACACATAGATCCCATTCGGTGTCGGTCCGCCGCCCGCGGTGCAGGCCGCCGTGGCGCAGGGCCCTTCCGGAACGTTCACGACGTTGTCGTGCGCGGACAGGCTCGACCCATTGATGACGAGGATCTCCTCGCTGAAGGATGACCGCACCACGTCGTTGGCAACCTCTCCCGTCGCCTGGTTGTAGACGATCCCGTCCTGGAGGCCGCAGAAGTCCGCCGTTGTGGAAGCCGGACCCTGCTCGGCAACCTGGCTGTGCAGCACGCGAACGTGTCGGGCAAGCTCGACGTTGATCCCGACGTACAGGTACTGGCAGTCATTCGGGATGAGCACGCTGAGGTTCCGTAACGTGACGCCGTTGGCCGTCACGTGGATGGCTGGCTCCGCCGTACCCGCAGTGGACGCGTCGTTCTGTAGAGGCACAATCCTGGCCCTCAGGCCCGTGACACCCTCCACGGTCAGCCCGGCCACGGCAACCGTCACGACCTCTCGGTAGGTGCCGGGGCAGACGCGCACGGTGTCACCGGCCGCGCTCGCGTCCACACCGCCCTGCACTGTGCTCTGGGCGGCCTGCAGGCCGTCGCATCCCCTGGGCCCACCGGCGAGCCCGTCGTCGTCGACCCAGCGGACCCTGCCGGAAGCTGCGACCGTCCCGGCCGACAGCGATCCCATCGCAAGGCTGGCCATGAGGAATGCCCCCGCGATGCCCTTGCCCCGGAGTGCGCGCATCCGAATCCCTCCTCGTGCTCGACCCTCGAAGGAACACCATGCCCCGCTGTCCGCGGAGAGTGGCCGCCCATGATGCGGCATGAGTGGGGTGTACGATCGGCCCTCTTTCGAGTGGGGGAGTAGCTCAACGGTTAGAGCGGCCGGCTTATATCCGGCTGGTTCCTGGTTCGAATCCAGGCTCCCCTACCAGTTTCACGAATCTCATCCGACCGCTCGACGGGCGGTCCACAGCGGGCAATGGGAGATCGACCATGTTCAGCCGGAGCGCCGAACGACCCGGGAACGAGGACGGACGCCAGGGGCGCCTTCAGCCGGTGGGCACCCCCGACGCGCAGAGCCCGGCCTACGTGCAGGGCAGTGTCATGCCACCGACGCCCCCGACACCGACGGACCAGACGCTCATCGGTCGTGAGGACCGCGTCGACGGCACCGTGCGTGCACACAAGAGCATCCGCGTCCTCGGTTCGGTCAAGGGCAAGCTGGAGGCGCCCAGCGTGATCATCGAGGAGGGCGCCACGGTATTGGCGACCGTCTCTGCCGATGACGTGGTCGTCGCCGGCGAATACAGCGGCAACATGACCTGCCGTCAGCGCCTGGAGGTGCGGCCAAGCGGGCGGATGAGCGGCAGAGTCGAGACGTTGAAGCTGATGCTCCACGAGGGCGCCGCCATGGACGGCGAGGTCCACATGATCAAGCCGCCGGTGGATGACGGGCGGACCCACGTGCCCGCCTCGGCACGCGGCTATTCCGAGTCGACGGTGCGCGTGCAGGTCGGCTCCGCGACCACGGCCGGCGAGCCGAGCGCCTGAACTACGCCATCCTGCTGAATCACCCGCTCTTGCGGTGGCGTCTATAGTCGGCTAGCCCCCCACCAAACGGGGAGTGCTCACGCCAGGGACCCCGGTTCCCCGGGACGCCGAAGCGGATGCAGGCGAACGCCCGTCAACCCCCAGAGATGTACCCGGCGGACCGCTCGCCCGAGGTGCCGGAGGCGGCGGCGTCGCGCCGCGACGGTTGACCGACCTCCGAGCCCCGTGACGAGAGGACTTTGGCTTCGTCGGAGTGTGCCGTGCGCTCTACGGAGCCACGTCAAAGGAGGCCGCCAATGTTCAGTCGAAATAACGAGCGCCAGTCGGGCGATACGCACCTGACCCAGAACGATCCACGCCTGGGTGCGGTCTCTGCGCTGCCGTCGACCGGGATGCGGGACGCGGTTGCCATGCCCATCACGCACGAGCCCGTGGCCCATGCGCCGGCCGAATCGGTCATCGGCAAGGAAGACCAGTTCGAGGGGACGCTGCGCGTCAAGCGCGGGTTGCGGATCCTCGGCCAGGTCCAGGGCGAGATCGATGCCGCGACCTCCGTCATGATCGAGGAGGGCGCCAAGGTCGAGGCCGGGCTGACGGCCGACGAGGCGATCATCGCGGGCGAGTACTCCGGCAAGCTCGTTGCCCGGCAGCGCTTGGAGATCCGTTCCACGGGCCGCGTCAAGGGTGAGATCGAAACCGTGCGGCTGATGCTGCACGAGGGCGGCTTCATCGACGGCGCACTGCACATGCAGAAGCCCGGTAACGCACCGGCTGCCATCGCCAGCACGGAGCCGGTACGCGCCGCTGACTCGCTGCGCGCCGGGGTCTCTCCCCGCTCGACGACGGATTCGGTGGCGGAGCCCCCGGCCGTCGAGGCGGACGTCGAGCAAGTGGCGACGGGCGCACGCAGCACGTCGGCCGGGAGTGCACGACCCGCGTCGCGCTGAGAATCCGAAAGGCCGGCGTCTTGCGACGCCGGCCTCCGATTGGGCCTCAATGACCTGGCGCGGACCCTCCGTCAGCGGCTGAGCCGCGTCAGGGGTGCCAGCGCCGCTGAGCTATGCGCGGCGCTTGGCGAAGCAATCCGTGCAGTAGACGGGCTTGCCGCTGGTCGGCCGGAAGGGCACACGGGCCACCTGGCCGCACGACGAGCACGTCGCGTCGAACATCTCGCGCTGGGGCCGATCGCGGTACCCACCGCTCCCGCCGGACGAGTAGCCGCCGCCACCACCGGAGGAGTAGCCGCCGCCGCCGGACGAGTAACCGCCCCCGCCGGACGAGTAGCCGCCGCTGCCACCGGATGAATAACCCCCACCACCGCCGCCGTTGCCGAATCCGCCGCTCTCGTAGCCGCCGCCGCCACCCGATCGGGCAGCCTTGCGGCTCGCTCGGCAGGAGGCGCAGCGACGCGGCTCCGTGAAGCCACGATCCGCGTAGAACTCCTGCTCACGCGCGGTGAACGTGAACTCTTGGCCGCAGTCTGCGCAGCCAAGGGTCTTGTCCGTGTACAAGAAAAACACTCCTTCTCGTGCCGGCCCTCCGCGACGTTTCTTGTCTCGCGGGAACCGTGAGAGGAGTGAGTCGTGTGTCGTCCGGCGATCTGATGCCCGAGCGTTCTCGGGCGATGACCGCGGCACCCTAGCACACTGAAAGCGTGGCGTATATAGGGGTCCTGGGTCCACCTTAGCGTGGATCGCCGATCCTGTCCTCCGTGGACCGTGCGCCGTGCTCGCGAGCACGCGGAAACCCATACTAGGCCCGACACAGCCCAATGCCGGCGCCGCGCAGCCCGACGGTAGCTCCACGCCCAACCGGAAAGGACCGCCATGAACGGGTCGGACCCGAAGCAGACTGCCCGCGACCTCCTGACCGAGGCGCATCCCGCCCTCGTCGGGCTGAGCCACTGGATCCACGCCAATCCCGAGCTCGGATACCAGGAGGTCCTCGCGTCAGGCTGGGTGGCCGATTGGATGACCTCGGCCGGGTTCGAGGTTCGCCGCGGTGTGGGCGGCATGGAGACCGCGCTGGCGGCGTCCTTCGGCAACGGACCTTTCCACGTTGCGCTGTGCGCGGAGTACGACGCATTGCCGGGTGTCGGTCACGCCTGCGGCCATAACGTCATCGCAGCGTCCGCGGTTGGCGCGGCGGTCGCCCTTGCGGCCGTCGCCGACGAGCTGGGTCTTCGCGTCACGCTGCTCGGCACGCCCGCCGAGGAGGGTGGCGGCGGCAAGCTGCTGCTCATCGAGGCCGGCGAGTTCGACGGCGTCCACGCGGCGCTGATGGTGCATCCCGGGCCGGACGACATCGTGGAGCCGGAACTGCTTGGCGTGCGGACCCTCAACGTGGAGTACACGGGTCGCGAGGCGCACGCCGCGGGCTTCCCGGAGCTGGGCATCAACGCAGCGGACGCGCTGACCGTCGCCCAGGTGGGCATCGGCCTGCTGCGGCAGCACCTCGACCCGGGCGATCGCGTGCACGGCATCGTCACCAAGGGCGGGGATGCGCCGAACATCGTGCCGGCCCACACCACGGCCAGCTTCATGGTTCGGTCAAGGACGCGAGAAGGGCTGGAAGCCGTGACGAGTCGCGTCTCGGCCTGCTTCGAGGCGGGTGCCCTGGCCACCGGCGCGGCGCTGGTCCTCACGCAGGAAGTGGCCTACTCGCCGATGCTCCACGACCCGGACCTGGCGGCGCTCTACCAGCTCAATGCGGAGGCCACGGGCCGCTGGTTCGACCCTGCCGCGCGGATGGTGGTCTCCACGGACATGGGCGACGTTTCCCACGTGGTGCCGTCCATCCACCCGATCATCGGCATCGGATCGCGGCCGTTCGTCAATCACCAGCCGGAGTTCGCGGAAGCCGCTGTTTCGCCCGTTGCCGATCAGACCATCTTCGACGGTGCCCTGCTCCTCGCCTGGACGGTCATCGACGCCGCACAGTCCAGTGCCATTCGCGAGCGCCTGACGGGCTCCGCCTGGACGCCCGACGCCCTCCAGCACTCGGACGAGCCAGCGGCAGACGAGTGGGAACGCCCGGAGGATCTGGGCGATGCGAGCGCGTTCACGGAAGCAGGCGAACCGCCACGGGCCGAGGTCGAGCTCACCGTGGCGGAGACCATCGCCTTTGCCGAGACATGGGCATCTGCCGAAGAGCTCGCCGAGGCCGAGCGCGCCGCAGAGGTGGCCTGGGCCGCGGAACCGCCGACTGCCGTCGCATGGGAGAGCGAGCCAACGGCGGACGACCTCCAACCGAGCACGGCCCCGGTGGAATCGGAGACGGACGCTCCAGAAGAGGCGACTGACCCCGAAGAGGAAGCCCAGATCGCAGCCGCGAATGCCGCCGAGGTGGCCTGGGCCGCCGAGCCGCAGTCCGCTGCGGCGTGGGAAGGCGAGGAAACGGCGGACGACGCCGAGCCCGAAGCACCCACCGAGGCCGAAGCACCCACCGAGCCCGAGGCGGTGGAACCGGAGTCGGACGCCGAGGCAGAGCCCACCGACGCCGAAGAGGAAGCCCAGATCGCAGCGACGAACGCAGCGGAGGTGGCCTGGGCCGCGGAGGCACCGACCGCTGCGCCGTGGGAAGGCGAGGACGCGGCGGACGATGCGGAGCCCGAAGCACCCGCCGAGCCCGAAGTAGCGGCGGAAGCCGAAGCACCCGCCGAGCCCGAACCGGCCGTTTCCGCTTCTCAGCCGGGCGATGACTACGCCCAGTGGGAGGCCGACTTCGCGGCCGCACTGGACAGCCTCGATCGTCCGTCGACCGCATCGGCGGCTGGGAACCCGTCCGAGGACTCTGCGAGCACGGACGACGCCACTGCCTGAGAACGTCACCCGTTCCGAGTGGAGGGTCTACTCCGCGCGGAGCACCAGCATGTGCTGGTGGGCAATGTTTGGCACGAAACTGCGGGGATAGCCGTACGGCCGGAGCCGCGTGCCGGCCTGGTACCAGATCAGGTCGCCCTTGGTCACGAAGCCCACGGCTTCCGCGCGCGCCGCAAGGTCCGAGCCGGTGAACCGGTAGCGGCCGTCCTGATAGGCGTCCCGGACGATGACCGTCGCGTAGCGCCCCACGCGCAGCACCCGGCGCATTTCCGCGAACACGGCCTGCATGCGGTCGAGGTACTCGCCGTAGGAGCCGCTGTTGGCCAGGTCGCCCACGTGCTCGGTGACCATCGCGTAGTCCGTGCGCCGGTTGGCGAACGATTCGGCCAGGCGCCCGCCGGCCATGGTGATCTTGAGCTGCGGGTTGTAGGGCGGGTCGGTGGCGATGAAGTCGACCGACCCGGTGGCCACGTCCGGAAGCAGGGCCAGGGAATCCCCGAGGACCAGCTGGCTCCCCGACGGGTCGAACGAGCGCGGTCCACCCGGATCCGATGAGCCCAGGTCAACCAGGAGCGGCCCGGCGCCGTCCCGCTCGGCGCTGAGGTCGCGAACCACCGATTGGTAGACGCGCACCCAGCGCTCCTCGATCTCGAAGCCGATCGCCCGTCGGGGCGTGCGGCAGATGGCCGCGCCAAGCAGCGTCCCTCCGACGCCCGCGAAGGGATCGAGCACCAGTTCGTTGCCCTTGGTGAAGAACTCGATCAGCCTGGCCATCAAGCGCGGGGGCTTGTTGGCCCCGTGGGCCTTGCGGGTTGCATGCCCCAACTCGGACGGATAGGCCGTGGTCCAGAGCGACTTGGTGAAGTACAGCCACTCCTCGCCGGACAGCTCGTTGAGGCTGTTGTCCGGGTGCACCGAACCGAGTGGCATCGCCCAAGTATGCGGTGGGCCCCCGGGTATGCTTCGGCGCATGGCGTTCGTGGGACGGGAACGCGAATTGGCCCAGCTGGCCGGGGCACTTCAGCGTGGCGCGGAGGGGAAGACGAGCCGCGTCGCCGTGTCCGGGTCGGCCGGGGTAGGGGTGTCGCGGCTCCTGGATGAGCTGAGCAGCAGGATGGCCGGCCTGCCCGGCCTGGTCGTCGTGCGCGGCGTGGCCCGGGAACCGACCCGCGGCGTCCCGTACGGGCCGATCTCCGACGCCCTGGAAACGGCCATGTCGGCGGCCTCGGACGACGACCTGGCGTTCGTCGTCGGCGAAGCCGGCCACGACCTAGCGGCCCTCCTGCCAGGACTCGTCGCGCGGCTCGACCGCCTGGGCATCAACCACGACCGTCCGCGGCTGGAAGCACCCGAGCAACTCGCGAGTCGCCTGACCGAGGCGATCCTCGGTGCGCTGGAGCGCCTCGCCCGCGGCGGCGTGGTGCTGCTGATCCTCGAGGACCTGCACTGGGCCGATCCGGCCACCCGCGCGTTCGTCCTCTCGATGCTGCGCGTCAGCCGCCCGATGTCCATCTGCCTGGTCGCCACCTATCAGCCGGAGGCCCTGTACCGCCGACATCCCGCGACGGAGATGGCGCGGGCGCTGGCCGATTCCGATCTGGTCACCGCGGTCTCCGTGGAGCCGCTGGCCCGCGAGGACGTGGCCGCCCTCGTGGAGGCTCAGCTCGGCGAGCCTCCTTCGAGCAGCCTGCTGGCGGCCGTGATGGAAGGATCCAACGGCAATGCCCTGCTGGTGGAGCAGCTGACCGTCGCCGCGTCCACCCTGGACGGGATCCGGCTCTCGGACCCCTTCGACCAGGTCCTCGGTGCCAGGTTGGACGCGCTCAGCCCGGACGCATCCCGCGCGGTGCGACTGCTGGCGGCCGCGCGCCGGCCGATCGAGCGCGACGCCCTCCTGGGATTGCGCCTGCCAGAGGGTCGAGTCGCTGCCCGCGCTCTGCCGGAGATCGAGGAGAGCCGGCTGGTCCGAGTCGACGGAAGCCGTGTCCAGATCGCCCATGAGCTGTACGCGGAGGCGGTCGAGGAACTGGAGTTGGCGCCGGAGCGACACGCCGTACACGCTGCGCTGGCCGTCCTTGCCGAATCCCAGCCGGAGATCGCCGCGTGGCACTGGGCGCGAGCGAGCCGGCTGGACGAGGCGCGCCGCGCCCACCTGCGAGCCGCCGCCGCCGACGAGCGCCTGGATCCAGGGGAGACGGCCCTCCTGCATTACCAGTCGGCCATGGAGATCGAGGACCAGGTCGACACGCCCGGCGGCGCGACATCCGCAACGCTGCTGGCCTCTGCCGCACGCGCGGCGGCGGCTGCCGGCGCGTTCCGTCGGGCCGCGGCGTACATGCGCCGGGCGATCGACCAGCGCGTGGTGAGGCGCCCGGGCGCACCGACCACGCCGCGCGACGCCGCCATGCGTACCGAGCTCGCGGAGCTCCACGTGGACCTCGGCCGATACCGCTGGTCGGGCGGCGACCTGGTCGGCGGCATCGAGGCACTCGAGCACGGCCTCACACTCATGCCGCCCGAACCGAGCCGGGCCAGGGCGCGCGCGCTGGCGACGCTGGCCCAGCACCTCATGATCGACGGCCGTTTCGCCGAGAGCGCCAGGCTGGCACAGGACGCTCGCGCCGTGGCACGTGAAGCGCCCGGAGGTGCCGCCGCGGAGTTGGGGCATGCCACCTGCACGCTCGGTGTGGACGTTGCGTACCAGGGGGAGCTGGATCGCGGGCTGGCTTTCCTGGTGGAGGCCACGGAAATCGCCAGGGCCGAAGGCCGCCTGGACGACCTGATGCGTGCCTACGCCAACCGGACCACGCTCCTGGATCTGGATTCGCGCCGCGAGGCTGCGCTGGCGGTGGTCAAGGAGGGGCTGCGCGACGCGCGCGCCGGCGGGCTCTCCGCCACGTATGGAGCATTCCTGCGGGGCAACGCGGCCGACATCCTGTTCCAGCTCGGCCGCTGGGCAGAGGCCGAGGCGGAATCGCGCGCGGCGATGGAATGGCCGCCGGCCGGCGTGGCGTGGTTCAGCCCCACCCTGTACCTGGGCCTGGTACTCGTCGAGTCACACGGCGACGAGGAGGCCACCCGCATCGTCGGCCAGACGCTGTTGGAGTTGGAGGCCGTCCCCGTCGGTCAGTGGACGGCGCTGCTCCAGCGCGCAGCCGTCAGCCTGGCGTTGTGGAGCGGGGACGAGGCGGAAGCCCTTGCGGTGGCCGATCGCGAATGGGAACGAGTGCTGGAGACGGACGACGCGACACAGATCGCCGTCGGCGCCTCCACGAGCATGGAGGCTGCCGCCGCAGCCACGGAGAAGGCGCGCCTGCGGCGCGATTACGCGACCGTGGCGGCCGCCGGCGCGCTGGCCGCTCGCGTGCTGCCGGAGGCCGAGCGGCGCGTCGCGGCCAGCACGCTGTCACCCGCCCTTGGAGCGCGGCACGAGGCGGACCTGCACATCGCGGTCGCCAAGGCTCATCTCGGTCGCCTCAAAGGTCACCCGAGGTCGGCCACGTGGGCACACCTCGCGCTCGAGTGGGCCGCCGTCCCCGTGCCGTACCAGAGCGCCAAGTGCCGGTGGTGGGAGGCGCTCGCGGTGCTCCACGGCGGAGAGCCCCGGTCGATGGCTCGAGAGGCCGTCCACGAGGCGTGGCGAATCGCCGAGACGCTGCCGGCGCGGCCGCTCCAGCGCGCCCTGGTCGACCTTGCGACCCGCGCCCGCATTCCGCTTCCGGATGGCGCCGAGTACCTGGAGCGACGGCCCGCCGTCCCCGTCCCGATTGTGCCGGCGCGGGATGTCGTGCCCCTGGGCCCCGGCCTGCCGGCCGCGGCGACCGTTGACGGGCCGAAGACGGAGACCGGACGCCAGATCGCCGAGCGGGTGACCTCGGCGGCGTCTGCGAACGACGGCGCGTTCGGCCTGAGCCCGCGTGAGCGCGAGGTCCTGGACGTTCTGGCCGAGGGCCGCACGAACCGGGAGATCGCGGAGCGGCTCTTCATCAGCGAGCGCACCGTGGCCGTCCACGTGCGGCGCATCCTGGCCAAGCTCCACGTCTCGGGCAGGACGGAAGCTGCAGGCATGGCCATCCGCCTCGGCATGGTTCCCGGGGCGCTCGAGCGGCCCGTCCACGCGGCCACCGCTCGCCACTGAACCCGCTGCTCGGGGTGTCGCCGCGCGGATTGCGAGACGGCTGGCATCCGCGGGGGCATTCCCTGGCGTAGACCCGATCGTGGACTTCGCAGACAATCGGCCCATGACAGCACCCGCCCGCGCGCTCCTCCGCGACGCCCGCATCTACCGACTGCCGGCCAGGTTGGCGCTTGGCGCCG
>CAZENL010000019.1:0-37664 GCA_964513505.1 uncultured Anaerolineaceae bacterium | reverse complement strand
AAGCCGACCACGATGATGATCAGGCCGGTGGAGCTGAGGCCGCCCGTGCGGGTGATCAGATAGGCGAGCGTGGTGAGCACGGCCACGGCCATGCCGGCGGCGGACAGCCGGTTGCCGTTGCGTGCCGTGGCCGGGCTGTTCATGAGGTGGAGCCCGAGCACGAAAGCCGCGGCCCCGATCAGCCAGGCAAAGAAGACGATGGTGTAGATCCAGCCCTGCGACATGGCTCAGGCCCCCTTGGCCGGAGTTGCCGGAGTGGCGGGTGGAGCAGGCGGCGCAGGGGTCGCCGGAGGCGCTGGCGCCTCGGCCGCTTCCGCTGCGGGCTTCGGCGGGGCCTTCTTGCGGAACATCTGGAGCATCCGGTCGGTGACCACGTAGCCGCCGACGACATTGGCGCCGCCGAAGACCACGGCCACGAACGCGAGGATGTAGCTGAGCGGGTTATCCGCCGCGGCGGCAATCAGCATGCCGCCGACGAGCACGATGCCGTGGATGCTGTTCGCTCCCGACATCAGCGGCGTGTGCAGCGTGGCGGGCACCTTGGAGATGACCTCGAAGCCCACCAGGATGGCCAGCACGAAGATGGCCAGCGCGTTCAGCAGGTCCTTGTTGCCGAGATCCAGGCCCGTGTCGGCGGCCGCAAACATCATGAGATTCATGCCGCACCTCCCTGGGCGGCAGCCGGGGCGGCCGGCGCCAGCAGCTTGGCCGTGGCTTCGTGGATGACCGCGCCCTCGTGCGTGATCACCGTCGCCTTGGTGATCTCATCGGAGAAATCCAGGTTCAACGCTCCGTCCTTCACGAGGTGCAACAGCAGGGCCGAGATGTTCCGCGCGTAGAAGCCGCTGGCGCCCGCCGGCATGGTGGCCGGCAGGTTGGTCGGCGCGATGATGGTCACGTCGTTGTCCGTGACGGTGATCTCGTCCGGCCTGGAAAGTTCGACATTGCCGCCGAGCGCGCTGGCGGCCATGTCCACGATCACGGAACCCGGCTTCATCAGTTTCACGGCCTCAGCGGTGACCAGCACCGGTGGCCGGCGCCCCGGCACCTGGGCCGTGGTGATGACCACGTCCATGCCGCCGATGAACGTGTTCAGCTCCAGCTGCTGCGCGGCCTGCTCCTCCGGCGTCAGCTGCCTGGCGTAGCCGCCCGCGCCGCTGGCGTCGATGGCGGACTTCAGGACCAGGAACTGTGCGCCGAGTGACTCGGCCTGCTCCTTGGTCTCCGATCGGACGTCATACGCCTTGACCAGTGCTCCGAGCCGCCGTGCGGTGGCAATCGCCTGGAGTCCCGCCACGCCGATGCCCAGAACCAGCACGTTGGCCGGTTTGGCCGTCCCGGCGGCAGTCGTTAGCAAGGGAAAGTACCTGCCGTACGCCTCTGCCGCGACCAGCACGGCCTTGTAGCCGCCGACGTTGGCCTGCGACGAGAGCGCGTCCATGGTCTGGGCGCGCGACAGGGTTCGCGGCAGCGCATCCAGGCTGATCGCCGTCACGCCCGCGTCCGCCAGTTGCTGCTCCGTCTGCGGATCGATCAGGGGCTGGAGCAGGCCGATCACGGCCTGGCCATTCTTGAGGTGCTTGATCTCCGCACCGGACGGCTTCTGCACCCGCAGGATCACGTCCGCGTTGTCGTACAGGGAGCCGGTCTCGACCACGCTGGCGCCGACGGCCTCGTAGCTGGCGTCTGGTATGGAGGCGCCTGCGCCTGCGCCCTTCTCGACAAGCACGTCCAGGCCAGCGGCAGTGAGTTTGCCGACGACCTCCGGGACGAGCGCCACGCGCCGCTCGTTGGGCGCGGTTTCCTTGGCGATGGCGACCTTCATCGAAAGACCCCGATTCCGAATGCCTGGGCAGCGCGCGGGCAAGTAGGGCCAATGTCGGCTGGGCTGGGGCCCGACGCGCCCTCAAAGGATAGCGACACGCGCGTAATTCATTCGCCTCCAAGCGACGCCTGAACTCAGGACAAGTCGCCTCGTCCGATGGCGATCCAGGCGAACGTGCTCAGCCAGATGTTGATGGGGATGGCGATCAGGAGGGCGGCCCGCGCAAGGCGGCTGATCCCGTTTCGGAACGCCAGGCCAAGCATCAACCACAGGATCGGCAGCGCGTCCACGATGAAGCGATAGCCGATCTGCGCGAAACCAGGGTTGCCGTGCATCAGGTCCGGCAACAGGATCAGGGCGGCGGTCGCTCCACAGACCAGCGCCAGCCGGCCGCGGGCGGTCACGATCCAGAACAGGATGGGCATGGTCAGCAGCACGCTGGTCCCGTCGAAGCTGCCGGTGATCCAGGGGAACTGCGAGCGCAGCTCCACCCCACGCAGCAGCATGGTGGACAGCCCGAGCGAAAGGTACGCGGGCGAGATGATGCCTTCCTGATACCAGGATTCGCTCAGGACCTCGTGCCCGTTGGTGTCCGTGATCAGCCCGTAGCCGAACTCGAAGGGCGTGCCGAAGCGTGCCACGTTGTAGGCCGCCACCAGCGCCGCGGGGATGGCCACGCCGACCAGGGCCAGCGGCCACCCGCCGCGCCGGTAGAGCCACAGCACCAGGGGCAGCGCCAGACCCACGGGCAGACGCGCGGCCGCCGCGAGTCCCACGCAGAATCCGGCCGCGAACGGCGCCCGCCGGTCCAGTCCCAGGATCAGGGCGCCGATCAACAGGTCCGCGGCCACGATCTCCGGCGCCAGGTGCTGCCCGCCCGTGGCCGCCACCCAGAAGACCTCCGAGCCGAACGCCCAGGCCAGGGTCAGGGCAAAACGCGTCGTCCGCTCCAGGCCGATGCGGCCCATCAGGGCCCACATCAGCAGCACGGAGATCGCGCCGGCGATGGCCGCGATGAGGTCCGTGTCGATGACCAGGCCGAGCGCCGCGAAGGGCAGCATCAGCACGCTGATCAGCGGCGGGAACGGCGAGTACCAGCCGCCGCCAGGCCGTGGCACCAGCTCCAGCAACGGATAGTTGCCCGTCAGGTACAGGCGGCCCTGGAGCATGGCCTGCGCGATCGGGTAGTGGGAGTCCGTGCCCGTCTGTACGAGGCCGGCTCCCCAGTAGACCGCGAACGCGAGCAGCGCCAGGCGCGGCGCGACCCAGGGCCAGTTCGCGATCGCATCCAGTCGTTTCGACACGTCGCCCGTATTCTCGTGGCGTGACAGCACCCCTGGCCGCCTCGACCTCCGCCTCGGCCTTTCTCGCCGACCTGCGGGCAGCCCTGCCGGACCTGCGCGTGGTCACGGACCCTGCGGATACCGAGGCATACCGCTGGGACGAGACCGAGTACATGCAGCCCGGACGGCCGCTCGGCGTGGCGTTCCCAACCTCCACGTCGGACGTGTCCGCGATCCTGCGAGCCGCGTCCGAGCACGGCACCTCGGTCGTGCCGCGCGGCGCCGGCACCGGCCTCTCCGGCGGCGCAATCGCGGTCGAGGGCGCGCTGACCCTGGTCATGACGCGCATGAATCGCGTCCTGGAGATCAGCGAGGCGGACCAGCTGGTCGTGACCCAGCCCGGCGTCATCAACGCGGACCTCGGCAAGGCGGTCCTGGAGCGCGGCCTCTTCTATCCACCCGATCCGGCCAGCTTCGAGACCTGTTCCATCGGCGGCAACCTGGCCGAGAACTCCGGTGGCCTGCGCTGCGTGAAGTACGGCGTCACGCGCGACTGGGTCAACGGCCTGGAGGTGGTGCTGGCGGACGGCAGCGTGATCCGCACCGGCGGCCGCACGGTCAAGGACGTCATGGGCTACGACCTGACGCAGCTCTTCGTGGGTTCCGAGGGCACGCTCGGCGTGATCACCGAGGCGACGCTGCGGCTCCTCCCCACGCCCGCGCCGAAGCTGACCATGCTGGCCTTCTTCAAGACGGTGGTCGACGCCGGTGCGGCGGCGGCCGGGATGATGCGCAGCGGACTGGTGCCGGTGACCCTGGAGTTGATGGACCAATTCACGATGCGCGCCGTGGACGCGGCACTCCACGTGGGCCTGGACCCGGACGCTGGCGCCATGCTGATGATCGAATCGGACGCTGGCGGCGCCGCCGCCGAGGCAGAGCTGGATGCTGCAACGTTCGCCTCGGAGGCTGCCGGAGCGCTGTCCGTGGTGCGCTCATCGGACCCGGCTGAGGCCGACTGGTTGCGCGAGGCCCGCCGCAAGGCGCACTGGTCGCTGGAGCAGGCGGGCGTGGCACGCATGGAGGACGTCGGCGTGCCGCGCTCACGTGCGCCGGAACTGCTCGCCGCCATCGAGCGGATCTCCACCGCGCACCAGCTGAAGGTCGGCGTCTTCGGGCACGCCGGGGACGGCAACTACCACCCGACCTTCGTGATGGATCGTGACGATCCGGAGGCTGCTCGCCGCATCGACGCCGTACGCGCAGACATCTTCACGGCCGTGCTGGCACTGGGCGGCACCATCTCCGGCGAGCACGGCACAGGCGTGGCCAAGCGCGGCTACCTGGTGCGGCAACGCGGCGAGCGCTACGTCGGGGTGATGCGCAGCGTGAAACAGGCCCTCGATCCGCTGGGCATCCTCAACCCGGGCAAGGTCTTTCCCGAGGCATAGCGGTCGGAGTCGGGCGGAGGTTCGGGCGTCCCTACCGGTACAGGCTGGGGAAATGCGCCCGATAGCTCGGGAGCAGCACGTTGCCGGCGACGGCGCGGAAGGCCTCCAGCAGGTCGGCGGTGCGGGAGATTCGGTACCGATTGCTCGCCCAGAAGGCCCGCAATGTGCTCCAGAACGTGCCGCTGCCCATCTGGCGCCGCACGCCGTCCAGGAACAGGCTGCCCTGGATGTAGATGGTCTCGTAGTAGCACGCGCCGCTGTACTGGTAGATGGATCGATCGAGCGGGGCGGTGGCGCAATGGCTGCCGCGCAACTGGTGCAGGAAGCTGCGCGCCAGGAAGTCGGTCATGGCCTCGTCGAAGAAGGGGTCCCGCGCCTCGTCGTTGCCAACCACGCCGTAGAACCACTGGTGCCCCAGCTCGTGGGCGATCAGGTAGTCCAGATCGACGGGGTCGCGCGAGATCCACACCAGGCCCGGCGATTCCATGCCGGTGCCGGCTCCAGTCTCGGCCAGCGTGACCATCGGGTAAGGCAGCCGGCCGACCCACTGCTCGTAGCGCGCGATGGCCCGCCGCGCAACGTCCAGCTCGTGCCGGGCGCGGGCGGAACTCGCCCATCGGGTGACGACGCGAATCTGCGTCTGGCCGTCCAGCGAACGGCCCGTCAGGACCCGGTACGAGGGGCTGGCCGTGAAGCTGAAGTCGCGCACGTTCCTGGCCACGAACGTGGCACCCGGTCCGGTGTTCGCCACCTGGACTCCGCTGGTGGCGAACACCAGCGGCACGGACGAGGTGAACCTGACCCGTACGGCCGTCGCGACCGGGGTCACGAACGGGTCGCCGAAGTTGGGCCGGTTGAACGGCGTGCGGCGGCTCAACCACGGGATGAACCGGTAGACGGACGCCACGCCGTCACGCTCGGACCACAGCCAGTCGGAATTCGTCAACGAGTTGCGCAACGTTGCGCGGTAGCGCGTGTGCACGCTGATCTGGCCGGTGTTCGGCAGGATCTCCGGCAGCTGAATCACCATGGTCTGGTCATCGATGCGCGGGGTCACCGGAGCGAAGTCCACGGAGGCCTCCAGCAGGCGCATCGAACCGAGCCGGGCGGCGATCGTGTTCAGCTCCAGGCGCGAGATCGGGAGCAGCGACCGGTTCGTCGCCTGCATGTCCGTGGTCACGTCGATCACCCTGGAGTTCCAGTCGAGGTCCACGTGGACGTCGTAGGTCGCCTCCAGCTCGTAGCTGCTGCGATCGACGGCCGTTGCCGCAGGCAGGGCCGTTGCGGCAGGCACGGCAGTGGCCGCGTGCATCGGTGCGGCCCCGAGCATGCACCCGATCAGCGCGGCCAGAAGCCCCAGCGACGGCGCACGCAGGGACCGAGTGCGCACCGTCAATGCGGATAGAGGCTCGGGAAGCGCGCCTGGTACAGCGGCAGCACCGCGTCTCCGGCGGCCGCGCGGAACGCCTCCAGCAGCTGGAACGTGCTGGAGACCGTGTAGCGCTGGTCCACCCAGAAGGCCTGCAACGTGTCCCAGAAGAGCCGGTGGCCCATCGTCTGCTTGAGCTGCTTCAGGAAGAGGCTGCCCTGGATGTAGATGGTTTCGTAGTAGCACGGGCCGCTGTACTGGTAGATGGACATGTCCAGGGGCGCCTCGGCACAGCGGCTGGCCCGCAGTTGGTGCAGGAAGGTGCGTGCCAGGAAATCGGTCATGCCTTCATCAAAGAACGGATCGGCGGCCTGGTCGTTGCCGACCACGCCGTAGAACCACTGGTGCCCCAGCTCGTGCGCGATCAGGTAGTCGACATTGGCGCCGGCGCCCTGCGGGATCCAGATCAGGCAGGGCGATTCCATGGCGGAGCCACCGGCCGTCTCGGCGATCGTGACCATGGGGCAGGGCAGCTTGCCAACCCATGTGTCGTATTGGGCGATCGCGCGCTGCGCCACGTCCAGCATGTGCTGCTGCTGCCGCGAGCTTGCCCAGCGGGTCATCACCAGCAATCGCGTCTGCCCGTCCAGGGTCTTCCCGGAGAGCGAGACGTACTTGCGGCTGGCCGTGAAGTTGAAGTCGCGCACGTCGTGTGCCTCGTAGGTCACGCCCGGCTCGGTGCTGGCAACCCTGGTCCCCGTGGTGGCGAACTGGACCGCCGTCGCGGACGTGAACGTGACGCGCACGGATGAGGCGACCGGCGTCACGAACGGATCGCCGATGTTGTCGCGCTTGAACGACTTCCTGGCCGACAGCCACGGGATGGAGCGATAGACAGAAGCCACGCCCGCCGTGTCCGCCCATAGCCAGTCGTGGCCCGCGACCGAGTTGAGGAGCGTGGCGCGGTAGCGCGTGTGCACGCTCACGTGGCCGTTCTTCTTGAGCACCTGCGGCAAGGTGACGATCAGGGTCTGGCCGGACACTCGGGGGGCAACGGCAGTGCCGTCGACCGACGCCTCGGTCAGCTGCATGTGGCCGAGTTCGGCCGCCACCGTGTTCAGTTCCAGCCGCGATATCGAGCCGCCGGACTGGTTATCGGCTTCCATGTCCGTGGTCACGTCCAGCGAGCCCGCCGTCCAGTCGAACGCGATGTGGACCACGTAGCTGGCATCCAGCAGGTAACTGGTGCGATCGACCGGGGCAGCGGGCGCTGCGGCGTCCGCTGGCGCCTGGACCCAGGCCACGCTCAGCGCAACCAGGAGCATCGCAACCAAGGATCTCAGGCGTGACATGGTCTGCACCGGACTATGACTCCGGATGAAGAATTCGGTCGAGCCACCCGAAGGATCGCGCGTGGTAGAGCGTTCGGGCGCCCGCCTCGCAGTGATCGCCGGCGCCCTCGGCGGCCGTGAAGCGCACGAACTCCTTCTGGCAGGTCAGCGCCTCTACCAATCTCGGAGCGGACGTGCTGATGTCGTCGCCCTCTGCGCAACACACGAACGTGGGGCACGTGATCGCGGCTGCGTGGCCCTTCATGGAGTAGTCACGCAACGCCGTCAGGTAGGCCATCGGGTCGGCCAGTCCGTGCACCTGCTCGCCGCGCCGAATACCCCAGCCGGCGGTCGGCCTGCGCTCCAGGATCTGAAGGATCCTGCGCAATGCCGCAGTCTGGAACGGCTTCCCGCGAGCGAAGCCGCCGGCCAGCGGCCCCGGAATCCGCTGGAGTGCAGAGTCGAACAGGTCGAACGAGCCGCAGTCGGCGACGCAAGCGGCCAGGCGATGCTCCGCGCTCGCAGCGCGCGGCGCCAGGAAGGCACCAAGGCTCAACCCGATGAGCGCGACGCGCGCCGAATCCACGTCGGGTCGCGTCACCGCCCAATCGAAAACCGGGGTGATCACGTTCTCCCAGTCGGGGCGCATCAGCAGGCCCTGCTGGAGAAGCGCGGCGCCCTGGCCGGGCCCATCGAACGCGATCACGTTGTACCCGCGCGCCAGGGCCGCGGCGCCATTGAGGAAATACAACTCCTCAGCGGTGCCGTCATAGCCACCGTTGAGGATGAGCGTTGGTCGCGGCCGCGGATCCCCATTGACGCGGAAGAAGTAGCCCGGCAGGGTCGTGCCCTCATACGGGATCTCCAGCAACTCCGGCGGAGAGGCAAGGAAGGCCGCGCCGCGGCGGAAGGCGTCCGTCTGGCTGGCGTTGCTCTCCACGAGGCGAGGATCCACAGGAAGGCCCATCAGCATCACGCCTGCGGTTCGGAAATAGCTGGAAGCTCGCCAGAAGGCCAACCGAGCCGTGTCGTCGCGCCGCGCCGCTGCGGCCGCCTCACCAAGAGCCATCAGCATTCGCGCCGTGGAGAGCCACGCGTCGTGCCAGCTGGTGAGATCCGTGCCCCTGACCAGGGCGGCCGTGGCCAGGCATTCGCCGATGTCGGCTCCGCCGTACGGGGCGGCGCCGACGGTCCGCAGCGTCTGCGCATCCAGCAACTCGTCCTTCAGGGCAAGGTGCGTCACGTTCGGCCTTTCAACATGGGTTGACCGGGTGCCGCAGGCACCTTGGCTCAGTGTGCAGATAGTGCCGCAAGCGGAAGCCCGTACAGGCCGGCCGGCCATTTCACGCCGGGATCACTCAGCGTCGCGTCCCAGACGAACCAGCCTCCGCTGAGGCCAACGTAGTCCGGCTGGAGGAACCCGGCCACGTAACGCGTGGACGGATCCGGGCTCCGCCAGAAGGCCAGGCGTGAGGTGCCGATGTCGCCGTCGAGTCCGGACACGATCCAGGCAACCAGGTCGCCCCTGACGGCGATCTGTTCGACGCCGTCGGCGACGAAGTCAGGGGCAACAAACCCCAGGCTCCGGAACACCACATCCGACCCGAGCACGGTCGTCGACATCGAGCCGTCGGCCGCGCCGGTGTTGACCCAGGCCAGCCGGCCGCCGCCCAGGCCGCTCACGCCGACGTGTTCATCGATCTCCGCCGGCGGCATGGAGTCATCGGTCGTGGCCATCAGGGTGCCGTCAAACGGGTCGACGAACGCCTCGGGTGGATGCTGGGCGGGCAGGTCCCGGTAGGCGATCGCGCGACCATCCAACTGCAGGTCTCGGACCAGGCCCTGGCTCTGGACGCGGCGGATCACGGTGCCGTCCACGAGCGAGCGGACCACGATCCGGTTGGCCGCGGGCTTGCCGGGGGTCGGTGCCTCGATCGTGTACGCCATGCGATCGCCGTCCGCAGCCACCACCGGCGGGTTGACGTCGGCACATTCGCCATCTACGGCCGTTCGCCGGTTGGTCCCGCTCGCAAGAGTCGTCTGGGCGTGCGAGGCAAGTCCTATAGCCGAGATCCTCCAGCGGAGCGGCTTGCCGGCGTCGACGCAGCCCGGCACGCTATGGCTCGGCGGGGAGGGATGATCGCGCCACGTTTCGACCCAGATCAGGCGATCTGTGGTGGCCGCCATCTCGGTGACACCGTGACCTTTCGCGAGCGTGGCGAGGGCAAGCGACTTCCCCGTTGCAAGGTCGCCCGTGGTGATCGAGGTGGTCGTGTTGCGGCGGGTTGATTCCCATCCGAAGAAACGTGAGCCGAAGGAAGCGGCAGCGCCGCCATCCTTCCACACGTGGACCGCCGCATCCGGAATGGCCAGCGTCGGCGGCCCAATGTCGGTCGGACTCGGGGTCGGAGTTGCGCTCGGCAGGGCCGCCGTCGGTGTCGCCAGGATCGTCGGCGCGCCGGACGGCGAACGTGCCGCGCTCGCGGTCGGGCCCGGAGTCGCCGGGGACGTCGGCGGCACGTTGCTCGTGCAGGCGGCCAAAACGACGGCTCCCAGCAGCGCCACCACGGTCATACGGGATTGCATCGGTCGCCTCGCTCTTCGGACACTCATGAGACGGGCCCGGACGCGGTCTTGGGTCGGCGTCAGGGCATCAACCGGTGGCGCTGCCACGTTCCGTCAGCCTGGCGCTCATAGAGCATTCGATCGTGGAGCCGGTTCCGGCGCGCCTGCCAGAACTCGATGCGTTGCGGGACCAGGCGGAAGCCGCCCCAATACGGCGGGCGCGACACGGGTCCGTCCCCGAAGCGCGAAGCCACCGCCGCGTAGCGCGCTTCCAGCGCGGCGCGGCTGTCGATCGGCTGGCTCTGCTCGGACGCCCAGGCCGCCAGCTGACTGCCCCGAGCCCGGCTCGCGTGGTACTCGTCGGACTCGGCGTCGCTGGTCTTCTCCACCCGCCCGACAAGGCGCACCTGGCGGCGCAACGGATCCCAGTAGAGCGCGGCTGCCGCACGTGGGTGGGCCAGCAGCTCCCTACCCTTCTGGCTCTCGTAGTTGGTGAAGAAACAGAAGCCGCTGGCATCGAAACCACGCAGCAGCACCATGCGCACGGACGGCCCATCCGGGCCGACGCTCGCGACCGACATGGCGGCCGGCTCCTGGATCTGCTGCGATGCCGCCGCCTCGTGGAACCACCGTTCGAACTGCACGATGGGGTCGGGATCCAGGTCGTCGAAGCCATCCTCCGGCGCGACGGGCATCGAGCTCACACGGCCACTCTAGCCGGGGCTGACGGCCTCGGCCGACGGCTCCGCGCCCGGCTCGTGGGTCCCCGCATCGCCGACACGGCTCTCCGCCCAGATGGCGAACGCCACCGATGCCACGATCAGCACCGCTCCGATGCCGGCCGCCAGCGTGACCGGTTCGTTGAGGATGAAGAAGCCCAGCACCACGGCCACGACCGGATTGACGTACGCATACGTGGCCACGCGCGAAATCGGTGCGTGCTGGAGCAGCCACGTGTAGGCCGTATAGGCGACCAGCGACCCCGCGACGACCAGATACGCCAGCGATGCCAGCGACGCCACGGAGAACTTGGTTGCGTCGAATCGCCACTCCCCTGTGGGCGCCGCGACCAGGAGCAGAAACAGGCCGCCGGTCAGCAGTTGGTACGCCGTCGAGACGAGCGGGTTGCGCGGCAGAGGGATGCGGCGGGACATGAACGACCCGATGGACCAGGCCAGCGCGCTGACGAGCAGAGCGACCATCCCGTAGGCATTGACGGACCCATCCAGGCCGCCCGGGACCACCAGCACGCCCAGCCCGACGAAGCCGACCGTCACGCCGATCAGGGCACTGCCGGGCACGCGCTCGCCGGTGAACCGCCGGATGAGCAGCACCATCAGCGGGATCACGCCGACGACCAGCGCCGCCAGTCCGGACGGGACACTCTGCTCGCCCACGGAGACGCCGCCGTTGCCGATGCACAGCAGCAGCAGCCCGATCAGGGCGGTGCTGGCCAGCTCGCCTCGGGTGACCCTGAGGCTTCCCGGACCGTTTCGGATCGCCAGGATGAGCGACATCACCACACCGGCCACGACGAAACGGATTCCGGCGGCCAGAAACGGCGGCATGGTCTCGACCACGACCCGGATGGCCAGGTACGTGGATCCCCAGACGATGTAGACGATCAGCAGGGCAGCCCAGATCTGCCATGCGGGCACGTCGCGACCGGAATGGACGGGATGCGCAGGCATCCGCGAACCCTAACCGGTAACCGCTCAGACCGTCCAGGGCGGTTGCGCGAATGCGCGATCTGGACGCCTGCCACGTCCCGCGGACGAATGTACCGACCATGGACTCCGTATCTGTCTCCGTACCACCACGGATTCCCGCCATATGGCCGGCACGGCATCGTTGTCCAGGTCGGAGTTGGCGCGGCTGGCTCCGACGCCAATCGAATTTTCCCGTCTCTTTGTCCGACCCAACACGGCGGGGTCTGGCGACGAGCGCGACAGGAGCCGGACATGCGCTGGGGCGCTGGTCCGGCTCCCGTCCATTTCCAGAGGGTCTGAGCCGTGGCTATGATCGAGCGCGTGGACCGCCTCCAGTCGCTCGGGGATCGGCTGGGTCTCCAGCGCTTCGACCTCGTGCTCGGCGTCGTCACGGGGTTGCTGATCGCGTTCAGTGCCCTGCTACTGCTGGACCCGACCCTGAACCGAGCGGTTTACGACCGCACGCTCGACGTGTCGGTGACGTCGCTGAGTACGCTCGCCGCAGGCGGACTGGGCGCCCTGGCGATGCTGCGGTACCGGGAGAGCCACCGCGTCTCGGCGCTGCTCCAGGCCAGCACGTTCTTCACGCTCGCCACGCTGAGCGGCGTGACCGTCCTGCTGGTGCTGCTCAAGCTCGACGGCCGCACGGAAGTCGGCCTCACGTTGGGCCTGCCGCAGCAGTTGCCGATCTACGTGTCCGCGGCGACGTGGCTCACGGCCGGTGGCGTGTTCGCTGCCAGTGGCCTCTCCGCGCTGACCGGCGCGAGAGGTCGCACGGCCCACGCTCGCTGGCTGGTGATCCTCCCGATCCTGGTGATCGTGGCGCTCACGCTGGTCGTGTTCCCGGTGCGCCTGCGTCTTCCGCCGCTCATCGACGACGACGGCCTCCGGTTGCTGCTCGCGGATCCCCTGCGCGCGCTGCCGCTCCCCGGCGTCACGCCGCTTGCCTACGCACTGGTCGGGGCGACGGGGGTTCTGTTCCTGGTCTCGGCGCTGCTCTATCGACGGGCGTACGTGCGGGACGGCCGGGTGGCGGATGGCTTCCTGTCGATCGCGCTGGTCATCGCGGGTTTCGCGGAGCTCCAGCAGAGCTTCTACCCGGGGGTCTACACGGGCCTGGTCACCACGGCGTACCTGCTGCGGCTGATCGCCTACGGTGTGCTGCTGGTGGGCATCTACGGCGAGCAGCGCTCCGACCTGCGGGCATTGCGCGCTGCCAATACGGCACTCGATCGCATGCGACTGAGCGAGGGCGAGCGGGCGGCGCTCGAGGAGCGCACGCGGCTGGCCCGCGAGATTCACGATGGCCTGGCCCAGCAACTCTGGTTCGCCAAGCTCAAGTTCGACCGCCTGGCGACTCAGATGCCAGCGGACGCCGAGCCACTCGCCGGGGAGGTGGCACAGGCGCTGGACGCAGCCCTGGCGGAGGCGCGACAGGCCACCATCACCATGCGCACCAGCATCGACCAGGAGCTGCCGCTCGCGGACATGGTGCAGCGTGCCGTTGACGACTTCGCGCAGCGATCCGGGCTGCGCGTCGACTTCAACTCCGAGCCGGAGGTGCCGGCCGCGGTGCCGCCTCGTCACCAGGTGGAGCTGCTCCGCATCGTGCAGGAATCCATGACCAACGTCCGCCGGCACGCCGACGCGACGGTGGTGCGCGTGCGTCTGGAGGTCATCGACGGCGCGCTGCTGGTGAGCATCACGGACAACGGCCGCGGCTTCGATCCGGGCACTGCCCGCGAGGACGGGCTGGGGCTGCTGGGGATGGAGGAGCGGGCGCGGCTCATCGGGGGGCAGCTGCGCATCACCTCGGCGCCCAGTGAGGGCACGCTCGTGGAGCTGCGCTTGCCGCTGATCGTGGCGTCGCCGGCCGTGCCGGGTCGAGGGGACGACGCCACGGACAGCGCGGCCGCCAAGATCGAACCGGCGCCAACATGAGCGGGTTCTCCTCGCGCAACCCGTTGCGCGTGATGCTCGTGGACGACCACTCGCTGGTCCGCTCCGCCGTTCGCCAGGCGATCAGCGACGGTGAGGTGGAGCTGGTCGCGGAAGCGGCCACCGCCGAGGATGCGTTCGCGCTGGCCCTCTCGATCCGGCCGGACATCCTGCTGCTGGACATCAACCTGCCCGGCATGAAGGGCCTCCAGATGCTCGACGAGATCGCGCCGCGCCTCCCGGACACCAAGGTGGTGATGCTCACGGTGTCCGATTCGGAGCGCGACGTCATCGACGCGATCGCCCGCGGAGCCAGTGGCTACCTGACCAAGGACCTCAACCCGGACGCGCTGCTGCGTGCGCTCAAGGGCGTGCATCGCGGCGAGCTGGCGATGTCACGCCGGATGGCCGCGCGGGTCATGCGCCACTTCGCCGATGCCGCGCGACGGGGTCGGGCAGCAGCCGGCCCGTCCGACGGCCTCCTGGAGAGCCTCAGCCCGCGTGAGAACGACGTGCTCCGCATGCTCGCGGAAGGTCTCACCGATCGCGAGATCGCCGGCGCACTGATCATCTCGCCGCGGACCGTGGAAACGCACGTCAGCAACGTGCTGCGCAAGCTGGCCGTGCGCAACCGCGCCGAGGCCGCTCAGCGATACCGCGAAAGCGGCTGAGCTGGCGACCCGGGAACGCAGCTGAGCGGCTCAGCAAGCGACTGGCCCGAGGGTGCGTGCCGCAATCGGCAGCGCTGGTGGCGGCTCGGGGACGTTGCACCTGCTGCAACCAACGACCGAATACCCAAACCAAGGCAGTCGCCAAAGCGTCTTGGATGATGTTCTTTGCGCGAGCTGCAACGGATGACCGGTTCCGTGCGCCACGCGCAACGGTTGTCCGGATTACCGTCAACGCTGCCCGGTCCGGCGGTTGGCTGTTGCGGCACATACAAAGTCGCGGCTGGACGGGCGCCGCGGAGTGAGGCGCCGGGCCTTGCGGTCCAGGTCGCCGCGCTTCGCCCAGGGACCCCACCGCGTCTACGCGACTCACGGAATATTCCCAACGTGCCTATGCCCTGAGCCGCGTAGGGCACGTGGGGCCGGGCGGCATCGGTGAATCGGCACGGCCGGCGCACGAGGCACCGGCCGTGGATGTGGCCTGCCAGCGACGGACACCCGCCGCGAGCGTGACTAGTTGATGGGGGCCTCCACGGCCGGCATGTCCACCGCCGAGAGGAAGTTCCACCACGCGTCGAGGGCACGCTGGGCCGTGGCGCTCACCGCGTCCCGGTCGATGCCCGGGTCCGCGTCGATCAGCTCGCCGAGCATCTCGCGCTCCTCGCCCGAGTGCTCGATGTCCAGCACGCCGTGCACCTTGAAGAACGTCAGCGCCGGACCGTCGGTGATCCCGTAATAGCGGGCCAGCCCGTCGATCTTCGAGGGGGCGACCTCGGGGACCTGGCGCTCGTAGGCGTAGATGGCCGCCACGCCTTCGGCGACCGGCGCCTGGTTCACGATCTCGTGGTACAGCTCAACCAGCTGCTGCGTGGCGGCATTCCGGGTGGCGCCACGGACGTCGTCGCGCGCCACGCCGATGCCCTCCGCGAAGCGCAGCCAGAGCTCGGCATGGTTCTCATCGCCGTGCTCTTCGTCCCACAGGTTGTCCAGGATGCGCTGGCGCACGGCGGCGTCGGCCGTCCGCGAATGCAGCGCGGACAGGAACTGCGGGAAGGACGACTCGAACGCGAAGTACTGGCGCGCGTACTCCTGCATGGCCTCGCGAGGCAGCGTCCCGGTGGCCCACTTGGTGTAGAAGGGGTGCTTCAGCAGGTGCTTGTCATCGATCTGGCGATCGATGCGGTCGAGCAATTCCATCGGTCTCTCCCTCGAAGGCGGCAAACCCTGGCGCCGGCAGCCCCCCGGTCGGAACGGGGAGTGTACCCGGGGCGCCCGTGTGTACTCAGCCTTTGACCGCTCCGCTCAGGCCGGCACCGCGCAGGAACATGCGCTGGAAGAGCAGGAAGATACCGATCGGGATCAGGGTGGAGATCATCAGCGCGGCCAGGAAGACGTCCAGCTCGGTGGCCCGCTGGAGCGTTGGCAGGCGCACCGAAAGCGGCTGGACCTCCGGGTTGGGCAGCACCAGCAGCGGCCAGAGGAAGTCCTTCCACGTGGCGATGACCGCGAAAACAGAGACCACGCCAAGGATGGGCCGCGACATGGGCAGCACGATCGACCAGAAGAGCCGGAACGGGCCGGCGCCGTCCGTCTGGGCCGCCTCGAACACCTCGCGTGGCAGGTTGTCGAAGAAGCGCTTGATGAGCAGCACGTTGAAGGCGCTCGCGCCGGCGGGCAGCCAGACGGCCCAGAACGTGTTGATCAACGATTGGTGCAGCACCGGCGGATCCAGGATGGTCAGGTACAGGGGCACCAGCAGCACCACGGCCGGCACGAACAGCGTGCCGAGCACCAGCGCCGTGAGCAGCGGCCCATAGCGCGGGCGCAGCACGGAGAGCGCAAAGCCGGCCGTGGTCGCCACCACGATCTGTGTGATCCACGAGCCAACGGCGATGACCACGGTGTTGAAGAAGTAGTGGTCGATGTGGACCTTGTTCCAGGCGGTGGCCAGGTTGTCGATGTCGATCCCGTGCGGAAACAGCGCCATGGGCGTGCGCAGCGTGTCCTGCGTCGGTGTGACCGCCGCCTTGGCAAGCCAGAGAAGCGGCCCGAGACCCACGATCAGCAGGAAGACCAGCAGCACGGCGTGCGCGGCGCCGAGGCCGAAGCGGACCCGCGGGCGGCGCCAGTCCATCCCGGACACGATTCCGCGATCGGCGGTCGGCTCGGATGGCGCAGCCGCTCGCACGCGTCGCAGCGCGATCACGACGCCCACCCCCGCGTGAGGCGGAAGTAGACGATCGAGAAGAAGGCCAGGAAGACGGCCAGCATCACGCTCAGCGCCGTCGCGGAGCCGTAGTCGCCACCCAGGCTGTTCTGGAAGGCGTACTTGTAGATCAGCAGCAGCACGGTCATGGTCGCGTTGGCCGGCCCGCCGCCGGTGAACAGGTACGGCTCCAGGAACAGCTGGGACGTGCCGATGATCTGGAGGATCAGGGTGATCAGCAGGATGCCGCGCAGATGCGGCAGCGTGACGTGGCGGATCTTGCGCCAGACGCCGGCACCGTCGACGGCCGCCGCGTCGTACAGCTCCGGGGGCACGGAGACCAGCGCCGCGATGTAGATGATCACCGTGCCACCGGCTGCGGCCCAGGTGGCCTCCAGGACCAGGGACGGCATGGCGGTGACCGCCGATTGGAGCCACGCGGACGGCCGTATGCCGACCGAGCCGAGGATGGTGTTGAACACGCCGGTCGAGCTGCCGTCATAGAAGAACTTCCAGAGCAGCACGGCCACCACCGGGGGCACGACCACGGGCAGGTAGGCGAGCGCTGTGTACAGCCCGCGGAACCGTCGCGCCTCGCTGATCAGCACGGCCAGGACCAGCGGTATGGGGTAGCCGAAGATCAGGGCCAGCAGCGCAAACCAGCCGGTGTTTTTGACCGCGGTCCAGAAGAGCGGGTCGGCCAGGACCCTGGCGAAGTTGTCGGCACCCACGAAAGCGGGCGCCGTGACCAGGTTGGTCTTCTCCACGCTCATTTCGAGCGCCCGCAGGATGGGCAGCCAGGAGAAGACGCCGAAGATCAGCAGCATCGGCAGGAGGAAGAGCAGGCTCGCAAGTGCGGCACCGGGTCGCCAGCTGCGCGCACGGGGCCGCGCCACGGCCGGCTCGACGAGCGAGCCGGCCGGCGTGGCTGCGCCGCGAAGGAGTTGACGGCGCCTGCGGACTTCAGGAAGCTGCATTGGGGTGAGGCGTTGCAACCGGATGAAGGGGATGCGACCGGGGCGGATTGTCGAGGTGACTTCCCGCCCCGGTCATGAACTCAAGGCTTGGAGACGATGGCCTGGATGTCGCTGTTGGCCTTGGCCAGCAGCCCGTCGATGTCCGCGTTCTGGTCCGTCAGGACGGCCTGGACCACGGAGTCGAGCGTGGCGTAGAGCTCCTGGGTGTGCGTCGACGGTTCGGCGACCAGCTGCTGCTGGAACACACCGGAGGTGAAGGAGGACATCTGGTCCAGCGGAACGTTCACGAGCGAGGCGATCCACTGGTTGTACTGGTCGAGGGAGGCCTTGTCGAAGATCGGCAGGGCGGGCACGCCGACGGGCTGATCGGCCGCGACCAGCGTCTTCGCGTCGAGCAGGGCGCCGTCCTGGGTGGTCAGCTTGTTCATGTAGTAGAAGTCGATCCACTTGACTGCGGCGGCCTTCTGGGCGTCGGTGGCCTTGATGTTGACCGCGGCCAGGGTGCCGCCGCCGAGGATGCCCGCATTGGGGTCGTTCGCCAGCGGCAGGGCCGCCAGGCCGTAGTCCGCAGGGTTGATGTTGTTGGTGCGCAGCAGCGACGTGTAGACGTCAGAGCCACTCATGTACATGCCCATCTGGCCGGCCGCGAAGGCCTGGTTGATGCCGCTCCAGTCGAGCAGGAAGTTGCTGCCCATGGAGTTGTCTGTCCAGCGCATGTCGTGGAGCTTCTGGAGGGCCAACTTGGTGGCCGGGTTGTTCACGGTGACGACCGTGCTGGTGCCGGTGCCGGTCTCCATGCGACCGCCGAGCGCGTAGGTGAGGGTGGTCAGCATCCAGCCACCGGTGTTGCTCTGGGTCATCTCGGAATAGCCGGCCACGCCGGTCTTGTCCGAGATCTGCTTGGCGTCGGCCCGCACCTCATCCCACGTCGTCGGGGGCTTGTTCGGGTCCAGGCCAGCAGCCGTGAAAAGGGTCCGGTTGTAGTGCAGCCCCACGCCATAGGCCTGGGTGGGGATCGCATAGATCTTCCCGCTGGCATCCTGGCCGGCGTCGAGGACGTTGGGGTTGAACTTGGCGGCGTACGGCAGCGCGCCGACGAGGTCGCTGATGTCCGCCAGCTGCTTCTGCTCGATGAGCGTCTTGCCGTCGGTGAACGGGATGGTGAACACGTCCGGCAGCGTGCCGCCGGCGAGCATCGCCGCGAACGTCGGGCCGGTCCACTCGTATTCCTGGCTGGTGACCTTGATGTTGGGGAACTTGGCCTCGAACTGGGCGACCTGTGCGTCGAACGCGGCGAAGGCCGACGGCTCGCTGCCCGGGATGAGGCTGACGACCGTGATCTCGGTCTGGGCGGCCGGCGTTGCCGGGGCGACGGTCGGGGCGAGCGTGGGCGCTGCCGTCACAACGGGTGCCGCCGTTACGACCGGCGTGACTGCGGCAGCCTGTGTGGGCTGTGCCGTGGCGGGAACGGCGGTCGGCGTGGCGGCGGTGCCGTTGCAGGCTGCCACGATGGCGATCACGCCGAGGGTCGAGAGGGTGAACCGACGAGTTCCGTGTGGTGACCGTGCGGTCATGCCTGGTTGCTCACTTTCGTGCTCTGTGCCTGGTGTCCCTTGCGGAGGTGGTGTCCCGGTCTGGTTGTGCCATCAGCACCTCATGCTCATGGCACCTCACGGGACGGGAGGTTGTCTTCAATTCCTGGCGGTCCGGCGCCTGCCGGCCGGAACCATGCGGTCGCGTCCACGGGAAGGCGACCGTCTTCGATCTCGTCGCTGGCAAGTAGGAGCTGCGCGCCCGGAGGCAGCGGCACGGCCTCCAATGAGGCGTTGGTCATGACCGCGAAGCCCTCGGATCGCGCAAAGGCCATCACACCAACGGGCGCCTCGAGCCAACAGAGCCGTCCGTCACCCAGATCGGGGAGCGTTCGGCGCAGTCGCAAGGCAGAGCGGTAGAGGTTGAGCATGGAATCCGGGTCCCCGGCCTGCCGCTCGGCGGTGAGCGCGGACCAGGCCGCAGGCTGCGGCAGCCACGGCTCGTCCGACCCGGCCGGCCCAAAACCGAATGGAGCGCTGTCGCCGGACCACGGCAGGGGAACGCGGCAGCCGTCACGTCCCGGGTCGGTGCCGCCGGAGCGGAAGTACATCGGATCGCGAAGCCGGTCGACGGGCAGATCCGCGACCTCGTCCAGGCCCAGCTCGTCGCCCTGGTAGACGTACAGGGAGCCGGGCAGCGCGGCACTCAGCAGCGCCGCGGAACGTGCACGGCGGCGGCCGGTGGCCAGATCCGTGGGCGTGCCATGCCGCTTGGCCACGAACGAGAATGACGAGTCCTCGCGACCGTACCGGGTGACCGGCCGGGTGACGTCATGGTTGGAGAGCACCCAGGTGGCGGGCGCGCCCACGATGGCGTGGGCGGCCAGCGTCCGGTCGATCGAGCCGCGCAACTCGCTGGCGTCCCAGGGCGCGGCCATGAACTCGAAGTTGAAGGCCGTGTGCAGCTCGTCCGGGCGGAGGTACGCCACGAAGCGGTCCGTGTCCGGCAGCCAGATCTCGCCGACCAGGATGCGTGGCTCCGGGTATGAGTCCGCCAGCGCCCGCCAGCTGCGGTAGATGTCGTGCAGCTCGTCGCGGTCGGTGTTGGGGTGCCGGCCCGGCAGCGGGTGGTCGGGCAACTCCGGCAGAGCCGGGTCCTTCACCAGCAGGGCCGCCGAGTCGATGCGGATCCCGGCGACGCCACGGTCGAACCAGAAAGCCAGGATCCGCTCGTGCTCCCGGCGCACGTCGGGGTTGTCCCAGTTGAGGTCCGGCTGCTCGGGGCTGAACAGGTGCAGGTACCACTCGCCGGGAGTGCCGTCGGCGTTGGTGGTCCGCGTCCACGTCGGACCGGCAAAGTTGGACGGCCAATTCGTTGGCATCTGGTCGCCGTTGGGGCCGCGGCCGGGGCGGAACCAGAAGCGAGCTCGCTCCGGCGAACCCGGGGCTGCCTTGAGTGCTGCCTTGAACCAGGCGTGTTGCGTGGAAACGTGGTTCGGAACGACATCGACGATGGTGCGGATGCCGAATGCGCGCGCCTCGGCGATCAGTTGCTCGGCTTCCGAGAGGTTCCCGAAGAGCGGGTCGATCGCCCGGTAATCGGCAACGTCGTAGCCGCCGTCCGCCTGCGGCGAGCGATACCAGGGCGAGAACCAGATGGCATCGACACCCAGGTCCCGGAGATAGGGCAGGCGCGAGCGAACCCCCGCCAGGTCGCCGATCCCGTCGCCGTTTCCGTCCGCGAAGCTGCGGATGTAGACCTCGTAGATCACCGCACTGCGCCACCACATGTGCTCGACGCGCTCGCGCGCCGGGGCGGCATGGGTCTCGAGCCGGGAAAGGGCGCCGGGTGCCACGGCCTGGTCCACCACGGATTTCGATCTCCGCAACTGGAGCGTCATCTCACCGAAGGTGGCGGGACGGTCGCTGCTGCGCGAAACGTAGACTATTCGACAGAACTTTGCAAGAACCTTACTAACATTCGCTTGCAGCCGAACTGAACCGAGCAAAACGGACTGGGCCAAGCATCCCCGGATACAGCCGCGGCGGTGGCGAGGCCAGCGTCCGCCGATCCGGAGCTCGGCCCCGTCGCAGCTGACGAAGGGCACGCCGCCACGAGCCCAGCATCGATGGGCCCGTGCCAGACGAGCGCCGCGTGACCGTCAGCCCACGGCAGGACCGGCGCGCGAAATCAGGCGGCCGAGGCGTTCCCCGTGCGCGCCGCCGCGGGCCCGGTCGATCCTCGGACCACCAGCTCCGGCTCGAAGAACAGCTCGTCGCGCGGGATCGACGCCCCGGCGATCTGGCCGACCAGCAGGTCGATCACCATGCGCCCCATCGCCTCGATCGGCTGGCGCACCGTGGTCAACGGCGGGTCCGTGCAGTTCATCAGCGCCGAATCGTCGTACCCGACCACGGAGATATCCGTCGGCACGTTGAGGCCCGCGCGCCGCGCCGCACGGATGGCGCCGAGTGCCATCGGGTCGCTGGCACACACGATCCCGGTCACGCCGGCCGCCAGCAGCCGGGTGGCCGCAGAGTGGGCCGCCTCCAGGGAATAGAGCGAATGCACGATCTGATCGTCCCGCAGCACGATCCCGGCACGCTTGGCCATGATCCGAGCCGCGGCAAGCTTTCGGTTGGACGGAACGTGATCGGTCGGTCCCAGCAACAGGCCGATACGCGAGTGACCGAGTGACAGCAGATGGCCCATGGCCTGTTCCATCGCCACCGCGTCGTCACAAGAGACGGACGGAAAGCCCAGCCCGCGAATGGACGCGTTGACCAGCACCGTCGGCAGGTTTCGTGCGGCCAGCCGCGCGTAGTGCGCATGGTCGGCGTCTTCCTGCGCATACAGTCCGCCGGCGAAGACCACGCCCGAGACCTGCTGCTGGAGCAGCAGCTCGACGTAGTCGGCCTCCGTAATGCCTCCAGCCGTCTGCGTACACAGCACCGGCGTGAAGCCCTGCTGCGCCAGCGCGCCGCCGACCACCTCCGCGAAGGCCGGGAAGATGGGGTTCTGGAGTTCCGGAAGGACCAATCCAACCAGCCGCGCCCGCTCGCCGCGCAACTTGGTCGGGCGCTCGTAGCCCAGCACGTCAAGGGCCGTGAGGACGGCCTGGCGCGTCGGCTCGGAGACGCCGGCCTTCTCATTGAGCACGCGGCTCACGGTCGCCTCGCTGACACCGACCTTGCGAGCCACTTCTGCCAACCGTCTTGTCATGGTCGCAATCTTACGCAGATTGGCGCAACTCCTTGCAACGCGGCTCCTCCCCTCACCGCCCGACCGTGGCCCATCGCGGATTGTTCCCCGGCCACTGCTGATCGGGTGCGCGATCGAAGCTCTGCTCGGCGGACGAATCCGTCGGCGCGTCCGGCTCGAAGGCGCGGGCGACCGACGCCGCCGACGAGAACTCGCCCTTCCCATCGGCCGAGCCGAGTGCGTCGAGCGAGGCGGTGATCTTGATGGACATCTTGGTCACCTCGACCGTGCCGGGGAACGAGACGCCGGTCAGTTCCTCGCCGGTGCTGCGGTTGCGCAGGCTGGCCGTGTAGCCGGGTTCACCGGGCAGGTTGTTGGCGTAGGTGATCACGTAGTCGGGCTCGCCGTCCCCGGTCGTGTCGATGTTGATGACGTAGCTGACGGTCTCCACCGCCGGGTCCACGTTAGGCGGCGTGGTCACCAGGTCCAGTTCCATGAGCAGGTCGGCGGCATTGAGCCGCACGGCGAATCCGACCAGGTCGGCATAGCCCGGTCCGGTGGTCTCGAAGTTCAGCTCGTCGACCAGGTCGTTCTCCGGATCGTTGACCACGGCGATGGACGGCGGGATGTCCGGCGCATCGGCGACGGGAATGACGATCAGCTGCCCGATCTCGATGTGGTTCGGGTCGGTGATGTCCGGGTTGGCGGTGATCAGCTGGCCGATGGTGCGCTTGAAGCGGGTGGCGATCCGGAGGAGCGTGTCGCCGGAACGGACGCGATAGGTGACCGTCGCCAGGGTCGGGACCGGCGTGGGAGCCTGCGGCGTGGCCACGGCGGAAGCCGAGGCGTCGGCGCCCAGCGTGGGGGTCGGCGCGGGCTGCGGGTGCGGGATGATCGAGCCATTGCAGGCGGCCATGAGCACAGCCAGGCCGGCCACGACCGCCAGTCCGCGCGTCGACCGAGGCACGCTCAAGCCTCCGATCCGCTGCTGCGCAGGCCCACCGCCCTGGAGCCCCGTCCGAGGTAGATGAGGAGACCCAGCGCCAGCGTGACGATCAGGCCGACGATGAAGAACAGGAACGGCCAGGTGGGATCTCGTGCGAACAGCACGCCGGCGCTCAGAGAAGCCACGATCAGCGCCACGGTGCCTGCAGCCCCGAAGATGCCCTGGGCGGTCGAACTGCGCCCGTTCGGCGTTCCCTGCGCGACGAGCGCGAACAGGGCCGGCACCACGAAACCTTCCGCGACCGCCTCGAACGGCACCACGAACGACGGGAACACGGGTTCCGTGGACAGCACGTAGAGCATCCCCGCCACGGCGATGGCGGCACTGCCGATGACCGCGAAACGGAAGGCGCCCACGCGGTCGACGACGCGGCCGGCGATGGGCGACGCAATGACCACGCCGACCCCGAAGATGCTGAACGTGGCACCGACCCAGGTGAGCGTGGCTCCCAGGTGGAGCATGTAGAGCGTCCAGGTGACCTCGTAGACGCCGAACGAGAGCGAAACGCCGAAGTAGATCACCAGTGCGGACAGGAATGGCCCGTTGAGGAGACCCGACAGCGGAGCGGCGGGCTCGGCGTCCGCCAAGGGGGCGGTGCGCACGGGGTGTCCGCTCGGAGCGCCGACATCCGGGCCGCGGTCGAGCGGCTGCGAGTTTCCCGGCGCTGCCCGGACCGCGTGCCGTGCCGGGATTGCCACGGAGAGCATCACGGCCGCGCCAAGGGTGAGCACACCGGTAAGGACGAACGGGAAGCCGAATCCGCCACCGAACGCGGCCCCGATCGCGCCGAGCACCGGTCCGACCAGAAAGCCGCCCATCTGGAACGCCGTGTAGAGGCCGAACGCCTCGCCGCGCTCGCCCTCGTCCGTGGAATCCACGATGACGCCGCGCGCCGCGGGGTCGTACATGCCCGCCGACGCGCCGGCCAGCAGCCGCAGCACGAACAGCGCCGCGGCACTCGTGAAGACGAGCGGCAACAGCATGAAGATCGCCAGCAGGATCAAGCCGCTGACCATGAGCAGCTTATGGCGCCCGGTCCGGTCGGCCAGGTAGCCGAAGAACGGCTCGGAGAAGAGCTTGGCGATGGCCCAGGCGGCCGTGATCAGGCCGTACGTCTGCACGTCGATGCCGTGGTCCGCCACGTACAGCGGCAACACGGGCAGCAGCGCACCAAAGCCCAGCAGGACCACGAACTCGGCCAGCAGGACGGGGAGCAGCAGCCGCCAGCGATGGACCCATCGCTGAGGAGAGACCCTCACGCGGCAAACAGTACGCGACGACGGGGGTGGCGGACCCGGGAGCGGTGGCGATGACATCCAAGCTGGCACGCGACCGTGTCAGGGTCGCGGCGTGCGAACGCACTACGCTGCCCGGGTGCTCTCTTCGAGGTCCTTGGCGTCCGTGATGCTGGGCTGATGCCGTGCAACTGATCGACGGCCGGCCGGTCTACTCGGCCACGGACCTGGTCGGGTTCCTCTATTGCCCGCATCTGACGCAGTTGGGCCGCGCCACGTTGGCCGGTCTTGCCCATAAGCCGGAGCGGGACGACCCGGAGCTGGAGCTCATCCGCAAGCGCGGCTTCGCGCATGAGCATCGCTACGTGGCTGAGTTGCAGGCCGCCGGCCGCCGGGTCACGGAGATCCTGCCGGACGCCTCGGAGACGGACCACGTGGCGCAGTTGCGGCAATCCGCCGCGCAGACGCTGGCCGCCATCCGGCGCGGTGACGACGTGATCTACCAGGCCACCTTCTTCGACGGCACGTGGCGCGGCCATGCGGACTTCCTCAAACGCGTCGAGGAGCCCAGCCTGCTCGGTCCGTGGAGCTACGAGGTCGCGGACACCAAGCTGGCACGCTCGGCCAAGGCCAGTGCGCTCGTGCAGATGTGCGTCTACGCGGACCTGCTGGAGCAGGTCCAGGGCGTGCCGCCACCCGCGCTGGAGGTGGCGCTCGGCGGCAGCGCGCGCCAGGTCGATCGATTCCGGACGGCCGACTACACGGCCTTCTACCGGTCGCTCAAGCGCAGATTCCTCGCGGCCGTGGACCCGGGCAGCCCGGCCGCCTATCCACCCGCCACCACGTACCCGGAGCCGGTGGAGCACTGCGACGTGTGTGCCTGGGTCGTGGAGTGCATCCACCGCCGGCAGGCGGACGATCACCTGTCCCTGGTCGCGGGCATCGGTACGCGGCAGCGGACCGCCCTCGTCGGCCGTGGCATCTCAACCGTGGAGCAGCTCGGCGCCCTGCCGCTGCCGATGGAGCCGCGGCTGGAAGGAACCAGCGCGTCGGCGCTCCAGCGCGTTCGCGAGCAGGCGCGCCTCCAGGTCCAGGGGCGCCGGGATCACCGCGTGCTCTTCGAACTGCTCAAGCCCATCGAGGCGCAGCGCGGCCTGGCGCTGTTGCCGCCGCCGTCGGCCGGGGACCTCTTCTTCGACATCGAAGGAGACCCGTTCGTGGAGGAGGGCGGCGCGGACGGGCTGGAGTACCTCTTCGGCGTCATCGAGCCAGGCGACGGGCTGGGCCTGGACGCGCGCTTCCATGCCTTCTGGGGCCTGGATCGAGCGGGGGAGAAGCAAGCCTTCGAGCAGTTCATCGACCTGGTGATGGAGCGCCGCGCCAGAGATCCGAATCTCCACGTCTACCACTACGGCGCCTACGAGCCAAGCGCCGTGAAGCGCCTCATGGGCCGCCACGCCACGCGCGAGGAGGAGGTGGATCAGCTGCTGCGTGCGGGCGTCTTCGTGGACCTCTACCGCGTCATCCAGCAGGGCGTGCGGGTTTCGCAGGACGGCTACTCCATCAAGCAGCTGGAGCCGCTCTACGGCCTGGTCCGCACGATCGCGCTGCGGGACGCGGGCTCCAGCATCGTGAACTTCGAGCTGTGGCTGGACAGCCAGGGCGTCAAGCAGGACCTGCTGGACCTGATCCGCGAGTACAACCGGGACGACTGCGTCTCCAACTGGAACCTGCGCGACTGGCTGGAGCAACAGCGCGCTTCGCTGGACGCGGCCGGTACTCCGGTGCCGCGGCCAGGGCCGCGGGATGCGGCGGCGCCGGAAGCGGTCACGGAGAACCAGTTGCGCGTGGAGGCGTTGGCCGAGCGCCTCGCCGCCGGATTGCCGCCGGCGGAGGAGCGCACGCCGCAACAGCAGGCCACCTGGTTGCTGGCACAGCTCCTGGACTGGCATCGCCGCGAGGAGAAGTCCACCTACTGGGAGTTCTTCCATCGGCGTGACGAGCTGACGGACGAGGAGCGCGTGGACGATGACGGCTGCATCGGCATGCTGACCTTCGAGCGTGTCGTGGCCACCGAGCCCAAGTCGGCTGTCTGTCGCTACCGCTTCGCGCCGCAGGAAAACGACGTGCGCCTGGGTATGGGCCTGATCGACCCACAGACCAAGAAGAGCCCTGGCACAGTCGTCCTGATCGACCAGGTCGCGGGCATCCTGGATCTGCGCCGCCAGCACGCCAAGAACGCGCCGCACCCCACCTCGGTCGTGCCGTTCGAGCATTTCGGCACAGAGGAGCAGCGTGGTTCCCTCCTGCGCCTCGGCGACTGGGTGGCGGACAACGGCATCGATGCGGCCGGTCCGTTCCGGGCGGCGCAGGACCTGCTGCGCAGGAGCGCGCCTCGCGCCGGGCAAGAGCCGGGCCAGGCGCTGCGGCGCATCGACGAGAGCGGGCTGCAGGCCGCGCGAAGGCTGGCGCTCGGGCTCGACCACACCGCCATGGCCATCCAGGGTCCACCCGGCGCCGGCAAGACGTATACGGGTGCCCGGATGATCGTCGACCTGGTCGCCGCCGGAAAGCGGGTCGGCGTCACGGCCACCAGCCACAAGGTGATCGGAAACCTGCTCGACGAGGTGGTCCGGGCAGCGGAGCAGGCCGGCGTCAACGTGCGTATCGGGCAGAAGCCCGGCTCGCAGGCGGGTGACGAGCCGACGTGCGCCGCCGCCCGCTGGTTCAGGACCAACGGGGAGCTGCTCGGCGCGCTGGCGGCACGAGAGGTGGACGTGGTCGGCGGCACCGCGTGGGTGTGGAGCCGGGAGGAGTTCGCCGGATCGCTGGACGTTCTGTTCGTGGACGAAGCCGGCCAGGTGTCGCTGGCCAATGTCCTGTCGGTTTCACCATCAGCGGAATCGTTGGTGCTGCTGGGTGATCCGCAACAGTTGGAGCAGCCGCTCCACGGCTCGCACCCGCCGGGAGCGGAGGCGTCCGCGCTGGTCCACCTGCTTGGCGGGCGCGCCACCATCCCGGAATGGCAGGGCCTCTTCCTGGAGCGCACCTGGCGGATGCACCCGGACCTGACGCGTTTCACGTCGGAGCTCTTCTACGAGGACCGCCTGGAGTCGGAGCCGGTCACGGCCCGCCAGGAGCTCGGCACGGCCGGGGACCTCGGCGGCAGCGGCCTCCGCTGGGTACCCGTGGAACACGCCGGCCGGGACAACGAGTCGGATGAGGAGGCGACCGTCATCGCCGGGCTTGCCAGATCGCTGATCGGTGTTCCGTGGGTGGATCGCTACGGAGTCGCCCAGAGCGTCGACTGGGACACCATCCTGATCGTGGCGCCGTACAACGCGCAGGTGGCCAGGATCAAGGAGCACCTGCCGGAGGCGCGCGTCGGGACCGTGGACAAGTTCCAGGGACAGGAGGCGGCCGTCGCGTTCTACTCCTTGACAACCTCGTCCCCGGACCTGGCGCCGCGGGGGATGGAGTTCCTCTATTCGCTCAATCGCCTGAACGTGGCGACGTCACGCGCAAAGTGCCTGGCCGTCGTGGTCGGGTCACCGGCGCTGTTGACGGTCGCGCCCAAGACCCCGCGCCAGATGCGGCTCGCCAACGCACTTTGCCGGGTGGTGGAGGTGGCCACGCCCGGCTGAGGAGGGCTGCCGCCGAATCATCCCTACTCGGACGGGAACTCCATGATCGGGCGGACCTCCACGCCGCCGAACCAGGAGCCGGGCAGCCGCGCCGCCCACTCGATGGCCTCGTCCAGATCCTTTGCCTCGAAGACGTAGTAGCCGCCCAGGGCTTCGCGCGTCTCTGCGAACGGGCCATCGGTGGTCAGCGTCTTGCCGTCGCGGACGCGCACGGTCGTGGCCATGGATGTCGGCTGGAGCGCATCGCCGGCCAGCATCACGCCGGCGGCTCGCGCGTCGGTGGTGAACGTGTTGTAGGCGTCCAGGATCTCCTGCCACTGCTCGGGCGGAACGGTCGCGGGATCCTGCTCCTCGCTGTAGATCAGGGCCATGTAGCGCATTGCACGCCTCCAGGTCGCGTGTCTGGAACGGCCGTTGGCCGCTCTCGCCTTACGACGAACGCGCTGTGCCCGAATCGACAGGCGCGTCGCCGGCCAGCTGCGATTTCGCCGATTCCTCGATGACCAGGGCCTGGAGACGCTTCAAGCTTTCGCGGAACAGGCCTTCGATCACGGGCCCCGCGACCGTCCAGATCTCCCTGGCATGGGCAGGATCCTCCAAGCCAAACAGCAGTTCCAGGTCCGTTCCCAGCTCCGTCGGCCTGAAGCTCCACGTCGTCAGCACCGGCCCCGCCTCCGTCTGGGAGCGCACCGTCGTCGACTCGAACGGCTGGTACTCCAGAATCTCCTCCAGGACGGCGTCCCGGCCATGGACGCAGTGATTGGTGGTCCCAACGCCCGGTCGACCTTCGGGGTTCTCCTGGTCAACCCGGATGACCCCGACCTGCCAGCGCTGCCGCTGCCGGGGGTTGCTGGCGAACTCCCACGCAACGGGCGGCGGAGCCGCCAGATCGACATTGATCACCGACAACGCCTGGTCTGGCGTCAAACGGGTTGCCGATCGTTGCTGCTCCTCGCGCCACCGCGCGTCCAGATCCTCGACGAAGCCCACCACGGCGCCCGCGTCCTCGTACACCTCGCGATGGGCGACCATGCCGAGCCGCAGGCAGTCCAGCCCGACGGACTGCACGGCCGCGTCCGTGAGCAGGGCATAGCCGCGCCAGCCGTGTTCCTCCGCGACATGGTTCTTGAGGAGCCGGTGGACCGTCACCACGTCAGACCCGATGAGGTCCAGCATGCCGAACGACGACTGCCGAATGGCCTGTCCGGCATGCACGACGAACTTCAGGTCCAGCCTGGGAATGAGGACGCAGGCGTTGCACTCGCACGTGGTCGCCTGCGTGACGTCGCGGAGGCGCCGACGGAAGCCGAAATAGCAGCTGTCCAGGGCGTCCAGCAGCATCGTGCCGCTGACCGTGCCGCCCGCCGCGTAGAGGAAAACCGCGTCACCCTCGCCTTTGATCACCGTCAACGGTGGCGCGAGCCTGGCGACCACCGTCTCCAGGAGGTCCTCCAGCACGTTCTGGGCGTGATCGATCTCCGTGCCGGAGAGGTAGGTGGTGTAGCCGCTGATATCGGCGATCAGCATCAGGACGGGCTCGGGCGTGCGCAGCATGCTGCGGCGAAAGTGGGCCTGACCCGCGACCCATGTCAAGTGGCACACCAGAATTGTCACGCGGATCGGGACCTTCGGGCCCGCTCAGGGGGCCGAGCGGCCATACCGGACACGCGACCGGCGACCTACGGTATGGCTGCAATGGGTCATGCCCTCGCGGCTCCACGATCTGCTCCAACGATGATCGCCGCGCCGTTGTCCCGTCTGGTCATCGCCGCCGATCGCTGCAAGGGCTGTGAGCTCTGCATCCAGGCTTGCGCGCCAGAGGTTCTCGCGCTCGATCGGACGCGCGTCAATGCCCTCGGCTACAACCCCATCCAGGCCGTGGCCATGGAGCGCTGCACCAGCTGCGCACTCTGCGCCCGCGTCTGCCCGGACGTGGTCTTCACCGTCTTTGCCCCGCGCGGAGGTGTCCGGTGAGCCCAACGGCGGTCCCCGCCGCCCCGACACTTCCGCGCATCCTCATGAAGGGCAACGTGGCCATGGCGGAGGCTGCCATCGAGGCCGGCTGTGACGCCTACTTCGGGTATCCCATCACCCCGCAGGCTGAGCTGCTCGAGTGGATGGCGCGCCGAATGCCGGAGCTCGGTCGCGTGTTCGTCCAGGCCGAAAGCGAGCTGGGTGCCGCCAACATGGCGCTCGGCGCGGCGGCGGCCGGTGCACGGGTGCTGGTCAGCTCCTCGTCGCCGGGCATCAGCCTGATGGCGGAGGCCATGAGCTACATGGCCGGCTCCGAAGTGCCCATGGTGCTCATCAACGTGATGCGTGGCGGCCCGGGCCTGGGCAGCATCCAGCCATCGCAGAGCGACTACTTCCAGGCGACCAAGGGACACGGTCACGGCGATTACCACGTCCCCGTGCTGGCGCCGAGTTCCATCCCGGAGGCCATCGCGCTTGTGGCGTGGGCCTTCGAGCTGGCGGAGCGCTACCGGACCCCGGTGATGCTGCTGGCAGACGGGATCCTCGGCCAGGCGATGGAGCCGGTCGAGCAGGCCTTCCGCCACCTTCCGCGCCACGAGGCCGATTGGATGCTCACCGGCGCGAAGGACCGGGCACCACGCGCCGTGCGGTCCCTGCACCTCAAGGCGGACGACCTGGAAGCCCACAACCTGGACCTCCAGGCCAAGTACACGCAGATCCGCCAGCGCGAGGTGCGCTGGGCCACCGAAGAGATGGACGACGCCGACTTCGCGCTGGTCGCCTACGGCACGAGCGCACGCGTGTGCCGCAGCGTGGTCGAGCGGGCACGCGCAGAGGGCATTCGCGTGGGGCTGTTCCGGCCCATCACGCTGTGGCCGTTCCCGGAAGATGCGCTCGCCCGGCGGGCCAAGCGTCTCCAGGGAATCCTCACGGTCGAGATGTCCGCGGGCCAGATGGTGGAGGACGTGCGGCTGGCCGTGAACGGCCGCTGCCCGGTTGCGTTCCACGGTCGCATGGGTGGCGTGGTCCCGTCGCCGACTGAGGTCCTGGACGCATTGCGCAACCTGGTGGCCACCACGGGCGGCCTGGAGCCGGATCCCGTCAGCCTCCTCGCCGTCCCGAAGAAGACGGTCACCGCGGCACATGACTCGGCTGAGGTGGACCTGGCATCGCTTGCCGAGGGTTTGTGGACATGAGCGCAGCCTTGCTCCTGGAGACGGCCGAAGTCTCCGCGGTGGACGTGGATTCGCCCCTGCCGGCGGTCGCCTCCACCGAGGTGACACCGCCGCGCCCGGAGATGCGCCAGATCTACGGCCGGCCGGAGATCCTGATCGACCGCTCCACGCACTTCTGCCCCGGCTGCGGCCACGGTGTGGTCCATCGGCTGTTGGCGGAAGTCCTCGGTGACCTCGGCGTCGCCGGTCGCACCATTGGCATCGCTCCAGTCGGTTGCGCCGTGTTCGCCTATGACTACCTCGCCGTCGACTGGGTCGAGGCTCCACATGGCCGGGCGCCGGCTGTCGCGACTGGCGTTGCGCGCGTGCGGCCGGATGCGTTCGTGCTGACCTACCAGGGAGACGGGGACCTGGCCGCCATCGGCACGGCCGAGATCGTCCACGCGGCCGCGCGCGGAGAGCGCATCACGGCCATCTTCGTGAACAACGGCGTCTTCGGCATGACCGGCGGGCAGATGGCACCGACCACACTGCTCGGGCAGCGGACCACGTCCTCGCCGACCGGCCGCGACCGGCTCACCATGGGTTCGCCGATCCGCATCACCGAGATGCTCGCTCTCCTGCCTGGCGTGGCCTATGCCGCGCGCGGCTCGATTGCAGACGCGGCGTCCGTCGGGAAGACGAAAGCCATGATCCGGCGGGCATGCGACGCCCAACTGGAGGGCCGCGGCTTCGCCATCGTCGAAGTGCTGTCCAACTGCCCCGTCGGTTGGGGCATGGAACCGGTCGCGTCCATGGCGTGGCTGCGTGACCACGTGACGCCGGAGTATCCGCTCGGCGTGATCGTTGACCGTGCGAAGGAAACGCCGTCACCGGCCGAGGCGAACGCCTGATGGAACGAACAGCCGTGTTCGCGGGCTTCGGCGGCCAGGGGATCCTGTTCGCTGCAGAGGCGCTGGCGCGCGCGGCCATGCTGGACGGCCGCGAGGTCTTCTGGATTCCGTCCTACGGGCCGGAGATGCGCGGCGGTACCGCGAGCTGTTCCGTGATCGTGGCCAACGGACGGATCGGGTCGCCCATCGTGGACCTGGTGGACGTGGCGGTGGTCCTCAATCCTCCGTCCCTGGCACGGTTCGAGCCGCTGGTCGCACCGGGCGGCGTGCTGGTGGTCAATGACTCGCTGATCGAGGCCGAGGTGCGGCGGCGCGACATCAGCGTGGCCAGGGTCCGTTGCACGGCCGAGGCGCGCAAGGCAGGCAGCGAGCAGATGACCGCGGTGGTGGCACTTGGCGCTGCGGTGGCGGCGAGCGGCATCGTCTCCGCCACGTCCGTGCGCGAAGCGCTGATCCAGCTGGTCGCCGAGAAGCACCCCAAGACCATGGCCGCCAATCTCGCGGCACTCCAGGCAGGCTTCGATGCCGGGACTTCGGTCCCGACCCCGAACGAATCGAACGTTCTCGAACTGCTGGGGATCCTGTAACCGTCCATTGACTCGGGGCGCGGCGGGGCACATCATCCGCGCTCGGTTGCGCTGGGACAGAAGAGGGTCCCACCCGGCGGACCTGCGGCGCGCCTGACGCACCGAGCCGCGCGACTGGACCCACGGTCGAGCATGGGGTGCCAGCAGGTGTCCGAGTTCCGCGCGACGTTTCGTTCCGGCCTGGGTCGGCGCCGCTCCGTCATCGGCGCGGTGGCGGCCATCGTTGCCATGCTCACGTCGGTCTCGAGCGCACTGGCAGCCGGTGACTTCAACAGCAACCACTTCTACCAGACCGGCCTGCAGCCGTATCGCCTCGCCGTTGCCGACCTGGACGGTGACGGGCACCCGGACATCGTGGTCGCCAACTGTGGCGAGACGTACGCGTCGGTCCTCTGGAACGCCGGCGACGGCACCTTCCTGTCGCCGAAGAAGCTGACCACCGGACCGAACACCTGCCCCGACGGTGCGGCCTTCGGGGACTTCAACAAGGACGGCAAGCTGGATGTCGTGGTGTCCGAGTACAAGGCCGGATTCGTGGCCGTGTTCCTCAACAAGGGCCACCGCAAGTTCAGCGCTGCCGTCAAGTACAACGTCTTCCCGGCAACCGGCCCGATCGGCCTGGCGGTGGGGGACTTCAACAAGGACGGCAAGCTGGATATCGCCGTCGATGACTGGGGCACCGATGCAGTCGTCTTGCTGAAAGGCAAGGCCGCCGGCAAGTTCGCGGCAGCGTCGGCGCGGAACCCCGTTGGCCACTTCCCGGAGTACATCCTGGCGCACGACTTCGGCGGCGACGGCAAGTTGGACCTGGTGACCGGGAACACTGGAGGCACGACCCTTTCCCTGCTGAACGGAAAGGGCACCGGCAAGTTCTCCGCGGCCACCTCCCTGGACGTCGGCGGCGCCATCGGCGGACTTGCCATGGGCGACTTCGATCGGGACGGAATCACGGACCTGGTGGCGCTCGACGGCACGAACAATGACGTCGCGCTGTTCATCGGGGAGCCGCATGGCGCGTTTCACCACGCCGCGACCTTCGCGCTCGGCGGCTCCTATGCGCCTGCGGGGATCGCGGTCGGTGACTTCAACGGCGACCATTTCCTGGACGTGGCCGTTGGCGAGGAGATCGGCAGCTCAGTCGCCTTCTTTGATGGCAACGGTCAGGGTGCGCTGACGCTCCAGAGCACGCTCTACTTCGGCGGATTCCTGCCGTCGGATCTTCAGGCGGCCAAGTTCAACGCCGACTCAAAGCCTGACCTCGCCGTGGCGAACCTTGGCGTGCAGGGCAGCGGCGTTGCGGGTGTGACGGTCCTGCTCAACCACTGACCAAGTCCCCCGGCAGATCCACGTCGCGGAGCGACGCCGCATCGGGATCCAGTTCACGCCACTGCGCCTCGGGGATGACCGCGATGTCCAGTGCCGCGATCAAGGCGCGCAAGCTTCGGTCGCCGCTTGCCACCAGGTCCGATGCCGCCGACGTTGCGGCGCCTCGTTCGAGCACCAGTGGCAGCGGCTGGGCTTGACCGTTCCGTTCCAGCGCTACGCCCTGCGCCGCCCAGTAGGGTCCGCTCCGACCCGGGCCCGCCAGCATGCGTCGCAGCATCAACCGCAGTACTGCGGGCTCGATCGATGGCATGTCGCCTCCGCAGACCACGATCAAGTCGCCTTCCGCCCCCTGGGCGCCTGCCAGCAGCCCGACCAGCGGGCCGGCAAACGCCTGGGGATCCGGGAGCTCGCGCACGGGCGTGGGCAGGTCCCGCGGAAGGGCAACGGCAAGCCCAGAGGGGGGAGTCACGACCAGGACCTCGTCGCAGGCCGCGGCCATCGCTCGGATCGCGGTGTGGAGCAACGGGACGCCACGCAGGGGCTCGGCCAGCTTGTCGCGGCCAAAGCGGGACGATCGACCGCCCGCCAGGACGATTCCAGAGGCGCGCGGCGTTGGTTCGGCGGTCGAGGTGATCGGTGGGAGCGTGTCCTGCGGAGCAGAACCTTTCCCTAGCGGCAGGATCTCGACGGTGGCGTTGTAATCCGGGACCAGCGCAACGGGATCGCGCTTGCCCGGTTGGATCAGCGGGTTGGCTTCCGGGAAGAACATCTGCACGTTACCGGCGCGGATCTGGCTGATGCGGATGCGCGCGGCAACCTCGCCGCTCGCCGAGCGCACCAGCACGCGATCGCCGGCGGCCAGGCCAAGTGTTTCTGCGTCGGCCCGGGCCATGAACACGTCATCCCGCATCGCCCCGGTGAGCGGGTCCTTCGCCTTCCAGACCATCGAGTTGAACTGCTTGCCGCGCCGCGTCGAGAGGATGAAGCGGCCGGGCTCCAGGTCCACCTCGCGTGGTTGGACGACGGCGAAGTGAGCCTTGCCGTCCGCCGTGGGAAACGTCCAGTCGTCACACAGGCGCGCGCCGCCCCACTGGATCTGGTCACCGGTCCTGGCCAGGCGCTGGATGCCGTCGTAGAACGGCACCACGCGCGCGATCTCCTCGCGGATCTCCTGCCCGCTCTGCCAGCCCACGTGCTGCGCGGCCGACTCGGGCCTTGCCGCAAGGGCAAGGTCCCTGAAGATCTGCCACTCGCTGCGCGCCTCGCCGACGCGCGGATGCGGGATCTCCGGGGAGTAGGCCACGCGCCGTTCCGTGGTGGTTTCGGTCCCGCCGCCGGATTGTTCGTATCTCGTGGCGGCAGGCAGCAGCAGCACGTCGTTGCCGTCCACAAGCATCTGCGAGCTGACCAGGATGTCCTGGTGGACGCGGAGCGGCACGCGTTCGAGCGCATCCCGGACGGCCATCGGATCCGGCAGCGTATCCAGGAAGTTGCCGCCGCTGGACCAGAGCACGTCCATCCGCCCGCAGCCGGCCGCCTCGATCATCTCTGCCGCGGAGAGGCCACGTTGGGCGCCGATCGGGAAGCCGTACTCGGCCTGGAGCGCAGCGGCGGACTCGTCACTGATCGGCACACCGCCCGGGAAGACGGTCGCGTACGCGCCCATCTCCGCGCCGCCCTGAACGCCGGAATGGCCGCGGATGGGCATGAGGCCGGTGGCCGGCCGCCCGACGTTGCCGCGCGCCAGGGCCAGGTTGATGATCGCCTGCACGTTGTCCGTGCCACACACGTGCTGGGTGATGCCCATTGACCAGACCAGCACGGCCGACCGGGCAGCCGCATACATGCGGGCAAACCGGCGGATGTCGTCCACGCTCGAGCCGGAGAACCTTGCCAGATCGTCAAGGTTCTGGGCGTCAAGCGCCGCGCGAAGCTCCTCCCAGCCTTCGGTGTGCTCGCGGACGAAGTCCAGGTCGACGTCGCCCTCCTCGATCAGAACCTTCAGAACCGCGTTCAGGAAGGCCGTGTCTCCGCCGACGTGGACCGGGAAGAAGTCGTCCGCGATCCTGGTTCCAAAGATGGCCGACTCCGGGTTGGAGGGCACCCAGTAGCGCTCGAGACCTGGTTCGCGGAACGGGTTCACCACCGCCACCTTGCCGCCGCGCTTCTTTGCCATGTACAGGTACTTCATGAAGACGGGCTGCGCATTGGCCACGTCCGCGCCAAAGATGACCGTCAGGTCCGACTCGATCACGTCCGTGTAGGAGCACGTGGTCGCGGCCACGCCGAGCGCGTGTTTGAGCGCACCCGTGCTGGGCGCGTGGCAGATCCGCGCGGCGTTGTCGATGTTGTTGGTGCCAAGGAAGCGCGCAACCTTCTGGGCGGCGTAGTAGACCTCGTTGGTGATGCCGCGCGCTGTCAGGTAGAACGCGATCCGATCGGGCGTGGTGGCGTGGATGTGCGCCGCCGCGATCTCGTAGGCCTTGTCCCATGTGATGCGTTTGAAGCCCAGTTCGCCCTTGCGCCGCAGCATCGGGTAGGGCAGCCGGCCGAGGTGACGGAGTTGCGCGCCGTCCAATTCACGCAGCGGCTCCACATTGGCCAAGCGCTTCGGGTCCATGGCACCCATGGTGTTGACGTGGAGCAGGTTGAGCCGCGTGGTGCAGAGATGGACCCCGTCGATGGTCCAGTCGTGGAACCCCGCCACGCCCAGCGCGCAGCCGTCGCAGACGCCCTTGTTGAGGATGTCCCAGGCGTACTTCGGATGGCGCCAGTTCTCGCGGAACGTGCGCGCCATCTCCCAGTAGTGATTCGGCTTCTGCTGGTCAAGCCCGTTCGGGACGAGGCCGGCCCATAGGGACGGCATGAGCCGGCGCGCGCGCTTCTTCGCAGGCTGCGGCGGACGTGACTCCGTGGTCATCCCAACGAGTATGGGTAATCCTCGGCGACCGCGGCCGCCATTCAACTCGGTGGCGCGTTGCGGAGAGGGAATGGCATGCGGTGCGAGGCCCGACGCCAGCTCAGGTGCGGCGCGTGTCGCGGCGGAAGAGCAATGACGCCGCCACGGCGAAGGCCGCGGTCCAGACGATCACGCTCAGCAGCCAGGTCAGATCGAAGGGGCCGCCCACCAGCGGATAGCGCGCGATCGCGGCGACCCCGTAGGTCGGCATGTACGGGGCGACGTTCTGCATGACCTGCGGCAACAGGCTGACGGGTATGAAGAGGCCTCCCAGCAACGAGAACACCCCCAGCACCGGCCCGATGACCTGCATGACGTTCTCGGAAGGAAGCAGATAGCCCATGAACAGTCCAAAGGATGCGAACACGAACGAAGCTGCCCAGGCCAGGATCCCCGTCAGGACCCAGACGACCGGTTCCATCTGGACGCCGTCGAGGGCGCCAGCCCCATAGACGATGCCGACCGAGATGAGACCAAGCAGCATGGCCGTGATCAGCTTGATCGCGATGTAGGCAACCGGACGAAGCGGCGTGAGTCGCAGCTGCCGGCTCCAGCCCAGGGCGCGTTCGATCGACACGCGGGCGCCACCGGATGTCGCGGCCAGCATGGCCCCGTAGACCGCGATCCCGATCATCGTCCCTGCTGCCCCCAGCTCGGGGCCTGCGGCCGCCGCGAGCTTCCTGTTCACCTTGAACAAGAGGAAGAGGATCACCGGCACGACCACCGTCGCCAGCAGGGTTCGGCGATTGCGAAACAGGCGGCGCGTCTCGATGGCCAGGAAGGTGAGGTTGAAGCCGCCGAGCGACGGT
>CAZENL010000018.1:17837-38033 GCA_964513505.1 uncultured Anaerolineaceae bacterium | reverse complement strand
GGCCAGCTCCTGGGCCGCCGTGGCCCCGGCCTCGCGCATGTGGTAGCCGCTGATGGAGATGGTGTTCCAGCGCGGCAGCTCGGTGGCGCAGAACTCGAATACGTCCGTCACCAGCCGCATGGAGGCCTCGGTCGGGTAGATGTACGTCCCGCGCGCGATGTACTCCTTGAGGATGTCGTTCTGGAGCGTGCCGCCGAGCTTGGTGCGCGGGATGCCACGGGCGTCGGCGATGGCCACGTAGAAGGCCAGCAGGATGGCCGCCGTGGAGTTGATGGTCATCGACGTGGTCACGGTCCCCAGCGGCAGGTCGTGGAGGAGGATCTCCATGTCCTCGATGCTGGAGATGGGCACGCCCACCCGGCCGACCTCGCCGCTGGCCTCGGGCGCATCGGCGTCGTACCCCATCTGGGTCGGCAGGTCGAAGGCCACCGACAGCCCGGTCTGGCCCTGCTCGAGCAGGTAACGGAAGCGCTCGTTGGTGTCGGCGGCCGTGCTGAAGCCTGCGTACTGCCGCATGGTCCAGAAACGGCCGCGGTACATCGTTGGCTGGACGCCACGCGTGAACGGGAACTCTCCGGGCCGGCCCAGGTCACGCTCCTCGTCCAGGCCGGCCACGTCGGCCGGCGTATAGAGGTCGGCGATCTCCAGGTCGCTGGTGGTCACGAACGGGTCGCGACGTTCGGCCTGGTCGGCCGTGGCCTTGGCTCGGGTCGTGGCTCGCCAGCGGTCGCGGCCGGGGTCGTCGGATGGCATCGCCGGAAGGATACGCGGGCGGCCGCCTGCCGACGGTCCGTCAGTCGAGCGTCACCAGCTCAGAGCCAAGCTCCACCGGCTGCCCGACGGCGACTGCGATCGAAACGACGGTGCCGGCCCGCGGTGCCCGGACCTCGTTCTCCATCTTCATGGCCTCCACGGCGAGCAGGCGCTCCCCCGCCGCGACGACCTGGCCGGGCTCCACCCACAGCCGGACAACGCGGCCTGGGATCCGCGCCCGAACCACTTCACGGACGTGCGCTCGGGTGGCTGCGGCACCCCGGCGAGCGCGCTCCAGCAACGCGGCGCGGGCTGCTTGCTCGACACGGACTTCAAGGACCCAACCGTCGATGGTCACCTCGTAGCGCGCCTGCCCGGCTGCGCGCTCCTCTGCGGTGGGCGTGAGTGACCGGACCTCCGGCGGGAAGCCGTTCGAGGCGTTCGGGTCCGGCTCGCCCGCCAGCTCGGCCACGCGATCCGGGTCGCCGAGCACCGTCAGCCGCAGCACGTCCGCGGTCATGGCCAGCGCTCCGTCGACTCCCGGCGCGCGGTGGCAGACCAACCGTCCAGGTCCGCCGCGGGGTCGCGCTGAGCGACAGCTCCATCCGCGGCCGGATCCGTGGCGAGAGGGCTCGCGGCACGTCCGCCGGCGACGGCCGATGCCACGGCTACGATGGCAGCCTGAGCGGCGGCCTCACGAAGCGGCGCCGGGTCCCAGTCCCGCTCGACCAGGTCCGTACGGAGCTGCGCGGTCACGAAGGACGGGTGGTCCACCAGCCAACGATGGAACGGCAGCGTCGTCTGCACGCCCCCGGTCTCCCATTCGTCCAGGGCACGCCTGAGGCGCGCGATGGCAACGTCGCGATCACCCCCGACGACCATCAGCTTGGCCAGCAAGGGGTCGTATTCGCCGCTGACGACGCTTCCCTCGCGGACACCCGAGTCAACCCGGATGCCCGGACCGGAGGGTTCCCGCCAGCGGGTGATGCGGCCCGGTGTCGGCGCGAAGTCCCGTCCGGGATCCTCGGCGCTGATACGCGCCTCGATGGCGTGGCGCCGCGGTTCGGCCGCAACGTCGGCCGCCGCCAGGACGCGCGCGCTCAAGGGGTGGCCGGCGGCAATGAAGAGTTGCTCGTGGACCAGGTCCAGGCCGGTGACCAGCTCGGTCACGCCGTGTTCCACCTGGAGGCGCGCATTGACCTCCAGGAACGCCGGGCGGCCATCCTGGTCCAGGAGGAACTCGGCCGTGGCCGCGTTGCGCAGCCCAACCGTGAGCGCCACCGCCACAGCCAGTTCGTGCAGCGAGCGCCGCTCCTGGGTGGAGAGGCCGGGCGCCGGCGCCTCTTCCACCAGCTTCTGGTGCCGGCGCTGAATGGAGCACTCGCGCTCGCCGAGTGCCACCGTGGCGCCCATCGAGTCCCCGATCAGCTGCACCTCCACGTGGCGCGCCCCTTCCACGTAGCGCTCCAGGTAGACCGCGCCATCGCCGAACGCGGCTGACGCCTCGCGGGTGGCAGAGGCGACGGCGGCTGCGAGCTCCGCCGGCACATCCACTCGGCGCATGCCGCGGCCACCGCCACCGGCGGCGGCCTTGACCATCAAGGGATAGCCGACCTCCTGCGCAGTCGCCATCAGTCGCGCGAGCGACTCGGGAGTGCCGTCCACCGGGAGCGGCTCGAATGTGCCGGGCGTGATCGGTACCCCGACCTGCGAAGCGGCGCGTCGCGCTGCCAGCTTGTCTCCCAACGACGCCAGCGTCTGGGGGTTTGGACCGACGAACGCCAGCCCTGCGTCGATGCACGCCTGGGCGAATGCCGCCTGCTCGGAGAGGAAGCCATAGCCTGGATGGATGGCTTCGGAACCGGTGGCCACGGCTGCCTGGATGATCCGGTCGCCGCGGAGGTAGCTGTCCACTGCTGGGGGCGGGCCAATTCGCACGGATCGGTCGGCGGCCTGGACATGCAGTGCGCGCGCGTCCGCGTCGCTGTAGACAGCCACGCTTTCGATGCCCAGTTCGCGGCACGCCCGAATGACCCGGATGGCGATCTCGCCACGATTGGCGACCAGGACGCGACCGAACGGAGGCGCCGCGGCGGTCACCTGTCTTTGCGCAAAGACAGTCGGCCGACGGGCCGGGCGGACCCCCGGACCAGGCACGTCACGACGGCGGCGGAACGGCTTGGGCGCTGTGCTATCGCTCGCATCTCAGAGCGGGATGTTCCCATGCTTCTTGGACGGATTGCGGTCGCGTTTGCCGTCCAGCATCTCAAGCGCCGCGATGATTCGCGGTCGCGTCTCCGAGGGGAAGATCACGTCGTCCACGTAGCCGCGCGCCGCGGCCACATACGGGTTCGCGAAGCGCTCCTCGTATTCGTGTGTCAGGCGCTTCATCTCCGCGTCGTGGTCGGCCGCGTTCGCAAGCTCGTCGCGGAAGATGATGTTGACGGCACCCTCCACTCCCATGACCGCGATTCGAGCCGTCGGCCAGGCGAGGTTCACGTCTCCGCGAACGTGCTTCGAGCTCATGACGTCGTAGGCACCGCCATAAGCCTTGCGCGTGATCACCGTGATCTTCGGTACGGTCGCCTCGCAGTAGGCGTAAAGCAGCTTCGCGCCGTGGCGAATGATTCCGCCATGCTCCTGCGTTACGCCGGGCAGGAAGCCCGGCACGTCCACCAGGGTCAGCAGCGGTACGTTGAACGCGTCGCACATGCGCACGAAACGAGCACCCTTGTCCGAGGCGTCGATGTCCAGCGCACCCGCCAGGACCTGGGGCTGTTGCGCCACGATGCCGACACTGCGTCCGTCGAAGCGCGCAAAGCCCACCAGCAGGTTCTGTGCCCAGGCCGGCTGCAACTCCAGGAAGTCGCCATCGTCGGTGATGCGCTTGATGACTTCGTGCATGTCGTATGGCTGTGTCGACTCGTCCGGAATGAGGTCGTCGAGAGCGGCGTCGCGCCGGTCGCGCGAATCCGTCGTCGGAATGCGCGGCGGCTCCGAGAGGTTGTTCTGCGGCAGATAGCCGAGGATGCGGCGGGCCACGGCGATCGCCTCAGCCTCATCCGGCGCCGCGAGGTGCGCGACTCCGCTGATCGCCGTGTGCACGGAAGCGCCGCCAAGATGCTCGCGATCCACATCCTCATGCGTCACGGCCCGGACCACGTCCGGGCCGGTGACGAACATGTAACTGGTCCCCTCCACCATCACCACCACGTCCGTAATCGCCGGCGAATAGACCGCACCACCGGCGCAGGGCCCCATGACCAGCGAGATCTGCGGAACCACGCCGGAGGCGAGCGTGTTGCGGAGGAAGATGTCCGCGTAGCCGCCCAGCGAGACCACGCCTTCCTGGATGCGCGCGCCGCCGGAATCGTTGAGGCCGACGATCGGCGCACCGACCTTCATGGCCAGGTCCATCACCTTGCAGATCTTCTCGGCGTGAGCCTCCGAGAGAGATCCCCCGAAGACGGTGAAGTCCTGGCTGAATACGAACACGATGCGTCCGTCGATCTTGCCGTGTCCGGTGACCACGCCATCGCCGAGATAGCGTTGGCGGTCCAGACCGAAATCGCTCGCTCGATGCATCACGAACGCGTCGATCTCCACGAACGACCCCGGATCCAACAGGAGCTCCAGGCGCTCGCGCGCCGTCAGCTTCCCGCGCTCGTGCTGTTGCTCGATGCGTGCCACGCCGCCCCCGAGCAATGACTGTTCTCGAAGGTTCTGAAGGCGCTCGATCTCTCCGCGATGTGCGCTCACTCGAGTCGGTCTCCCTTCCCGGCCGATCCCCAGCCGTGCCGTGTGCATCGTAGCCGCGCGATTCCCGTGCAGCATCTTTCCACAGAAACGGTGAACAACTGCCGCTCCGTGTGGATAACCTTCCAAGTGGCGACGGGCCCGCTAGGGTAGGATTCGGCGCGTCGGCGTTGCCGTCGCGTCGCTACGAGGAAGTCGTTGGCACGAGTCATTGCCATTGCCAACCAGAAGGGCGGGGTTGGCAAGACCACCACGGCCATCAATCTCGCAGGTGCGCTTGCCGAGAACGGCTTCCGAATCCTCTGCATCGACATGGATGCCCAGGCCAATCTGACCGTCGGGCTGGGGCTCAATCTCCGCACCGTCGAGCAGTCGATGGCAGAGGTGCTCACCGACCCTGCGGTCTCGATCGCAGACGTCATCATTCCGTCGCAGAACGCCGGGATCGATGTGGCTCCCTCCACCATCGATCTCTCCGCCGCGGAGAACACGCTGTTCAGTGCCATCGGCCGAGAGCACGCGTTGCGCGAATCCCTCCAGGCAGACGTTCTCGATCGATACGACTTCGTCCTCATCGATTGCCCGCCGACGCTCGGCCTCCTGACCATCAACGCGCTCGTGGCCGCTGAGTCGGTGATCATCCCGGTCCAGACGCAGTACTACGCGCTCAAGGGCTTCAGCGCCCTGGTCGCGGTGATCACGCAGATTCGCAACCGTGGCCTCAATCCCAACCTGCGTATCCTCGGCCTCTTGCCCACCTTCTTCGACGGGCGAACGCTGCTCGGCCGCGACATGCTGGAGGAGCTGCGCGGCATGGGCGACCACCACGTCTTCGAATCCATGATCCGGCAGACCGTGCGGCTCGGCGAGGCTCCCCTTGTCGGCCGGCCCGTGACGTCGTATGCAACGAACTCTGAGGCAGCTCGCGCCTATCGCGGACTGGCACGGGAGGTAATCGAACTTGGCTAGACCGAGTTTCCGCACGCAGGCGCACGATCGTCTGGCGGAAGAGCGCGAGCTATCGCCGGCAATCATCAGCCTGCTTTCGCCGGAGCGCACCGGCCGGTCGCACGGCATCCGCAATGTGCCGGTGGATCGTATCGATCCCAACCCGGAACAGCCGCGCATGACCTTCGACGAGGACGCGCTCAAGGAGCTCGCAGCCTCAGTCACGGAACACGGCGTCCTGCAACCGATTCTGATTCGGCCGGCCAACGAGGGCCGCTATCAACTGGTCGCCGGCGAACGGCGCTGGCGCGCATCCAAGATCGCGGGGCTGCGCGAGATCCCCGCCCTGATCGAAGAGATCGACGACGACACGGCGCTGGAGATCAGCATCATCGAGAACCTCCAACGAGAGGACCTGTCGCCGCTGGACGAAGCGCTGATGTACGAGCGCATGACGTCGGACCACGGCTACAGCCTTCGGAAGCTGGCCCAGAAACTGGGCAAGGACAAGGGCTACGTCGAGAATCGTCTGCGTCTGGCGGGCGCGCCGCCGGAGATCAAGCAACTGGTGTCTTTGCGCAAAGACACCCTGTCGCATGCGTATGAGTTGTTGAAGATCGACGATCCCAAGAAACGCCGCCGGCTGGCCGAGCAGGTCGCCAGGGGCGAGTTGAGCCTGGTCAAGTTGCGCGAGAAGATCGACGGCAAGCCGCGCGTTGACCGACCGGATGCTGAGCCCGACGAGGAAGAGCCGGCCGTCGAGGCGATCGCCGCCGCCGCGCCAGCTCCCGCGCACAAGCCCCCCGAGGGCGACGAGGCGCTGCAGGTGGCCAAGGACAATTTCGCGGAGGCGCTCGATGAGCTCTCGAGCATTCTGCGAAGCCAATCCGCGCTGACCAGCGCGTCGTCCACGGATCGCCAGAACCTGGCCAAGTACCTGACGATCGCGAAGCTCAAGCTGGAGAACGCGATTGCCGTGATCCGAGCTTCGGAGCCCCGAACCTAAGTCCTGGCCGATCGCCACTGAGCGCGCCCGCCGCGCTCCCGCGGTCAGACGACGGCAGCCACCCAGCCGGCCGCGAGGAGAACGATCCCCACGGCCTGCGCCTGCCACCCTCGCTCGCGTCGAGCCGGAGCCTCCGTCGATGAGAGCAGCACGCCGATAACGGCGAATGCTGATCCCAGGGCCGCCGCCGCATACGCGGCCGCGACCGCGGGCCGACCAGCCAGGCTGAGCCAGGCCAGCCCGTACACCAGTCCCACGAGGCAGGCGAGGAGCCGGATCGAGTTCTGCCGGCCAAGCCTGACCACGGGCGCCGGAATGCCGTTGTCGCGGTCGCGCTCCAGGTCCACCAGACCGTTGGCCAGTTGCAGAGCCGGTCCCGCGAGCGCGGCCACGGGGAGCAGGATCTCCGGACGGGGCGGGAGCGCACCGGTGGCGGCCAGCCACGTCGAGAGCGGCAGAAGCGGGAATGCGGCCGCCCAGCACAGCCATCCGAGCCCACGGCGCTTCAGGCCGAAGTCGTAGGCAAGTCCGATACCCAGCATGCCGGCCCCCAGCACCAGGGCCAGCCCGCCGAACGTGGCGTAGACCGCCAGGCCGAAAGCCGCGCAAACGACGCCGACGCGCAGTGCGGTTGACCGGCTCAGGAGCCCCGCGGCAATCGGCTTGGAGCGCTTGGTGACGGCGTCCGCTTCCGCGTCGGCGACGTCGTTGAGCGCCCCGATGGCGAACTGGATGCCGAGCATGCCGAGTCCCAGCTGAATTCCGCGGACAGGGTCGCCGCCGGCAAGTCTGAAGAGTCCGGCCACCAGGATGGCGTTCAGGGCCGACGGAAACGGATGGAGAACCGCCAGCACACGGAGCCGGCCCGCCAGGCCGACGGGGGCCAATTCGCGGCCGTCTAGATGTACACGAGCTCGTCGAAGTTCAGCGCCAGATACTCGATCAGGCGGTCTCGGGCGTCCTTCAACTCCCGGCGCGTCCCGGTGACCAGGTAATGCAGCGCGATGGCAGGCACCATCAGCTGGCCCGTGGCGGTCTTCCCGACCACGGCTGGCGGTCCCCCACCGGCCGCGAAGACGCGCTCGATGCCCTGGTCGCTCAGGCCGCTTGCGTGCCGGAACTCCCCCAGCACCGACAGCACACCCATGCGGATCGACATGTCCCGCATGAGCTCCGCGGCCCAGCGGTCGATCTGGTCGTCGGACTGCTCGGACAGGCGGCGCCGGTACTCGTCGACGTCGGCGGACAGGCCGGTCGCAGACACGCAATTCCTCCTGGCGCTGAATGGGCTGCTCGATGATACCCGCGCCAATCCTGCCCCGCCGCGAGCCCATATAGCACGAACGTTCTATACCACGGCGGCTAGACTGCACCCATGGGCGAGGCACCCGATCCCCTGCCGATGATCCGTGGCGAGCATGTTTTCCTGCGTGCCACCGAACGCGACGACCTGGAGCGCTACACGGCCTGGTTCAACGACGCCCGGGTGACTCGCTACCTGTTGATGGATACGCCGTTCAGCCTGACCCAGGAAGAGGCCTGGTTCGAGCGCATGACGGCCGCGCAAGGACGCGAGAACTTCCATTTCGCGATCTGCCTGCGGGAGACCGGTGAGCCGATCGGAACCATCGGCCTGCACGGAGTGGACCTCAAACAGGGCACCGCGACCATGGGCATCGCCATCGGCGAGCCCGACTTATGGAGCCGCGGCCACGGCTCCGACGCCCTGCGGGCGCTGCTGGACTACGGGTTCGGCACGCTGCGCCTGGAACGCATCGCGCTGGACGTCTATGCCTTCAACGAACGCGCGCGACGCTCCTACGAGAAATGTGGGTTCGTCCTGGAAGGAACGGCGCGCAAGGCGCTCTTCCGGAACGGCAAGCGCCACGACATCCAGCAGATGGCCATCCTGCGCGAGGAGTGGGCGGCGCAGGATCGACCGCGCAGTTGGGAGCTTCCCTGATCCGCGGAAGGCGGAACCGCGAATACACTTTCGAGATGCGTTACTTCCTTCGTTCGAACCCAATGCCAACATCGGACTCCGCCCTCCCCGGCCGGTCAACTCCCATGACCGTGCCCGCCCGCCACCACGTCAACGGCGCCTCGCTCACTGGTCCGTGGCCCGATGGCACCCGCACCGCCATCTTCGCCCTCGGGTGCTTCTGGGGCGCGGAGAAGGACTTCTGGCAGACACCCGGCGTGATCTCGACGGCGGTCGGCTATGCCGGCGGCTTCACGCCCAACCCCACCTATGAGGAGGTTTGCTCCGGTCGCACCGGGCACGCCGAGTCGGTCCTGGTGGCGTATGACCCGGCGCGTGTCACCTACGAGCAGCTGCTCAAGGTCTTCTGGGAGCACCACGACCCCACCCAAGGCATGCGCCAGGGCAACGACTCGGGCACGCAGTACCGCTCGGCGATCTACACGGCTGACGCCGAGCAGCAGCGTGCCGCCGAGGCATCCCGGGATGCCTACCAGCGCGAGCTGACCGCCGCGAGCTACGGCCAGATCACCACCGAGATCAAGCCGGCGCCGGCGTTCTACTACGCCGAGGATTACCACCAGCAATACCTGGCCAAGAACCCCCACGGCTACTGCCCGGACCATTCGACCGGCGTGTCCTGCCCGGTCGGGCTGGGCGTGCCTGCCAGCGCAACGTCGCCGATCAACTACGCGAGCTGAGGAGGCGGCGAGCCGCCAGTCGTGCGACCGCGTGACATCAGACTGAGCTCGCCAGCAGCGTGTAGAAGCTGATCGCCGCCACGGATAGCTGGATCAGCAATGCCAACCCGTAGCCGGTCAGCGAACCGAAGGCCAGGGCATTCAACCCGAACAGCGTCGTCGAGGCGTACCCGGCAACCACGATGAATTGCGTCCAGCGGACCCGAATGACACCCGCCTGGATGGCCTGACGGGTTCTGGTCGTGATGATGATCAGCGCATACACGAAGACCAACGCGCTCGAAACGACGAGCGCTTTTCGATCGTCGCCAAGGGCCGGATACAGCACGACCGGCAGCAGGCTCTCGAACGTCACGTTGAAACTCGTGGAGACGATTCCCCGGAGCCTGTAGCGCTGGCCAGCGGTCCACGCCGACCTGTCCGAGGCCATTCCGGGCGCGATCGCGGCAAAGCCGGCCACCACGACAGCCACGGTTGCGATCCCGATCAGGAGCGCCTCACCGGGCATCCGTGACCTCGGTCTGCGGGGCGTTCTGCATGCGGGCAGGGTACCCGCGGGGAGTTCCGGCGGTGCGGCATCTTCGACCGCTCGTGGGAGCGCTTGGTGGGGAGGCTTGGTGGCCGATCTCGGTGGTTTCGCTCGATAATCGGCGGACGACCCGATGAGCCGCGGTTGCGGATCGGGGACACGGATCCGCATTCGCTCGGGCATGGAGGAGACGGCGTGGCAAGTGAAGCTGGACCGGCGCGCGAACGTCGGGCGGACGGAGCACTGCGGCAACGCGCGGCGGCCGTGATCCCCGGCGGGATGTATGGCCACCTGGACGCGAACCGCATGCCGGACGCGTATCCGCAGTTCTTCGCACGTGGGAAGGGCGGACGCGTGTGGGACGTCGACGGCAACGAGTACGTCGACCTGATGTGCAGCTGGGGACCCGTCGTGCTCGGGCACCAGCACCCGGTCGTCGACGAGGCCGTCCTACGGCAGCTGCGCGACGGCGATTGCCTCCAGGGGCCCTCCCCCAGCATGGTCGAACTGGCGGAGCTGATGGTCGAACGGGTGGCGCACGCCGATTGGGCCATGTTCTGCAAGAACGGAACCGATGCGACGACGCTGGCAGTGACGATTGCCAGGGCGGCAACGGGCCGGCGCAAGCTGCTGATCGCGCGCGGTGCCTACCACGGCGCCGCTCCCTGGTGCACGCCCGTGCTGGCGGGCGTGACGCCGGAGGATCGCTCGAACACGCTGACCTTCGAGTGGAACGACCTCCCGAGCGTGGAGGCCGCGGTCACCAACGCGGCGGGCGACGTTGCCGCGATCATGGTCTGCCCGTTCCGCCACGACCTGCGGCACGACCAGGAGCTCGCGGATCCCGAGTTCGCGCGCGGCCTGCGCCGCATCTGCGATCGGATCGGTGCCGCTCTCATCCTCGATGACGTGCGCTGCGGGCTTCGCCTGGACACACGCGGGAGCTGGGAGCCACTTGGCGTTCGCCCCGATCTGAGCGCGTGGAGCAAGGCGATCGCCAACGGCCACGCGATCGCTGCCGTGCTCGGTGCCGACGCGCTGCGCGACGCCGCCAGCTCCGTGTTCGCGACCGGGTCCTTCTGGTTCTCAGCTGTTCCGATGGCCGCCGCGATCGCCACCATCAACGAGATGCAGCGGTCCGACGGCATTGCCACCATGGTCCGTGCGGGCACGCGCCTGCGGCAGGGCCTCGCGGAACAGGCCCTCGCGCACGGCGTCGGGGTGGCCCTCACGGGGCCTGTCCAGATGCCCTACCTCTCGTTCGCCAACGACGCCGATCTGGCCACCATTCGGCGCTGGGCCGCCGAGTGCGTATCCCGCGGGCTCTATCTGCACCCGATCCACAACTGGTTCCTCTCCGCCGCCCACACCGACGCCGACATCGACCGAGCGCTCGAGATCACCGACCTGGCCTTTGCGGCGGTGAGCCACCCGGTGGCCGTCTGAGGTCAGCTGCACATATGTGCGAGCACAATTGACGCGCACACCGCGCCTTTGCTAGTCTCGCCGCGCTCCAGAAGCGCGACAGGAGGCACCTTGCAGCAGCCCACGACGGAGGGATCGCCGGCGATGTCCACAGGAGCGGGGACGGGCGCCACGGTTCCTCCCGTACTGGCCGTCCGCGGCGTATGGAAGTCGTACGGAGGCGTCCACGCCGTCCAGGACGTGACCCTGGAGTTCCCACCGGGCACGATCACCGCGGTTGTCGGCGACAACGGTGCCGGCAAGACCACGCTCATCAAGATGCTCTCCGGCGTGATCCAGCCCGATCGCGGTTCGATCGAGGTTGACGGGCAGCACGCGCGCTTCACGTCGCCGGCCGTGGCTCGCCAGCTGGGTATCGAGACCGTGCACCAGGACCTGTCGCTGGCCGATCACCGTGACGTCGCCGAGAACCTCTTCATGGGACGAGAGCTGACCCACTCGATCGGGCCCTTCGGCCTGCTGGCCGTGGAGCGGATGCGGGCTCAGACCACCAAGGCACTCGCCGACCTGAACGTCAAGGTGCCCTCCATCCGCCAGCAGGTCCGCCGCCTCTCTGGTGGGCAACGCCAGGCGATCGCCATCGGGCGGGCGGTCCACTGGGGCTCCCGGGTGCTGATCATGGACGAGCCGCTGGCGGCCCTCGGACTCCACGAATCGGCCCGTGTCCAGGAGCTCATCGAGAGCCTGGCCGACCGTGGGCTGACCCAGATCGTGGTCAGCCACAACCTGGACCACGTGTTCCGCCTGGCCACGCGCATCGCGGTCATGCGACTCGGCCACCTGGTGGGCGTGCGGACGGCCTCCGCCACCAACCACGAGGAGATCCTGCGCCTGATCGCAGGCCTCAGCACCGGCGACCATGCGGCCGAGGCGGCGGACGCCAACCCAGTGGACGCCAGCCCGGCGGACGCCCGCGGATCAGCCTGAGCGACCGCGCCGCTGCGCCTCGGCCCGGAGCCGTTCGAGTTCCCAGATGTCGCGATAGGTCCACGGCCGTCGTCGCGGACGGACGCCGGCTGAGACGACCGGTGCGCCGGGCCGGCGGCGCTCGGATTCGGCGAGGAGCCTGGCCAGGTCCCGGTCGCTGAGCGCGGCCAGGTCGGAGGAGCGTTCAATCGGATCCATGAGCCCTCCGGCTGGGTACTCCCACGCGGCCGACCCGCACGGACGCGAGCGCGGCCTGGTAGTCGCTGAGAAGGAATTGGCCGGCGCCCAGCGACTGCGTGTTGGCAGTCCCGGCTGCCGCGCCCATGGCCAGTGATTCGGCGAACGAACGACCGCCTGCGAGGCCGACCGCGAGACCGGCACTGAACGCGTCGCCGGAGCCCACTGGACTCAGCGCCCGAACCTGCGGCACGCCGACCTCCCACGTGCCGGAGGCATCGCAGGCTGCCGCGCCGCGCGGCCCGTCGGTGACGATCGCGCGAGATGCTCCCCGGCGGCATAGTTCCACCGCCGCTTCCTGTGCCGATGCACGCCCGCCGCGAATGACGATGCCGGAGGACTCCGCCTCATCGAGGCTGATCTTGACCGTGTCCGGCCGGGCGCCGAGTGCCGCCGCGAGATCCGTTCCGGTGGTATCGACGAGGCAGGGCCTCCCGGCCTCACGGCAGAGGCCCACCAGCGCCGCGGCAACCGCAGGGTCGCGCGGAGGTGGGAAGCTCCCCGCGATCACCACGTACTCGGCCGACGGCAGCAGCTCGTCGCGCAACAGGTCCATCAGGCCGGCGACATCCGCGTCGGTCACGGGCGCCGCGGGTTCGTAGAGCAGCAGCGCGTGACGCGCACCGTCAATGAGCACATAGGTGGTGCGCATCTCGAGCGCCGTCTCGACGAAACGCGGGTTCAGGCCCTCCGCAGCAAGCGCCTCCACGAGCCACTGCCCGGCGTGGCCGCCGGCATACCCCGTGGTCGCGACCAGCGCTCCCAGGGCGTGTGCGACGCGCGCGACATTGACGCCCTTGCCGCCCGGCAGGACTCGCAGGTCGGCAGGCCGCAGCACGCGGTCCGGCGTGAATCGCTCGACACGCGCCGTCCGATCCACCGCCGGACTCGGCGTCACGCAAAGGATCATGCCGCGCCCGACCACGCCTCAGCCACTGGCACCGCGGTCAACGATTCCATCACCGCGCTGCGGTTGGCGATCGCCTCCGACCCTCCCCTGCCGCGCAAGCTGACGGCCGCGGCGGCAGTGCCGAATCGGGCAGCGGATGCCACGTCCTGGCCGCGCACCAGCGCATCCAGGAAGCCGGCATCGAACGCGTCGCCGGCCCCGACGGCCTCCCGCACCTGCTCTTCCGGAACCGCCACGGCAGGCTGCCGGAGAACCTGGGTGCCGTCCGAGACCAGCGACCCGAGTGCGCCACGCTTGATGGCCACGATGCTCGGTCCCGCGGCATGGGCAAGCCGGATTGCCTCGCGGAGATCGTGCGTGTCGAAGATGTGCTCGGCCTCTCCCTCGTCGCAGAGCAGGATGTCCGAGTTGGCCAGCACGTCCGCGATGTGTGGCAGCCATGGCGCCGGCGTGTCCACGAGCGGAAACTGGGGGTCCAGGCTGGTCCGGACGCCGGCGACCCGCGCGGAAGCGAAGGCGCCCGCAAGGCTCCGGCCCCACATGTCCGGGAAATGCAACAGGCCTCCGCTGTGCAACAGGTCCAGGTGCTCGCCGTCCTCCAGGAACCACGGTAGCGGGTCCGGCCACGGCTCGAAGGCCGGCATGCGCACGGTCAACGGCCGCTTGGAACCGCCGAACAGCAACATGTAGATCCCGATCGCGGTGGACCCGTGCGCCACGTTCGCGTGGCGCATGCCGATGCCGGCGTCACCGAGGACCTGGCGGATGTGCGCCCCGAAGGCGTCGTCGCCCGTGGTCGCGCAGAGCTCGACCCGGCAGCCGAGCCGCGCGAATGCCTGCACGGTGTAGCCAACCGAGCCAGCGACCATCAGCTGGACGTCCGACGGTCCGACCCAGTCGTTGAGCGTCGCTCGATCGAGCGGTGCCGTGCCCCGCACGAAGAGGTCCATGTTGACCGGGCCGATCACCACGACCCGGGGAGAGACGCCCGTCTGCATGACCTCAGTGCGTGCCGGGCGGGAACAGCATGTGCCACGCCCGCGCGTGCTTGGGCACGTTGGAGCGCTGCGTGTCCGGGTTGAGGCCCAGGCGAACGCCGCACCAGTACGGAATGAGTTGGCCGGGCAGCACCGCGAGCACTGGGAAGATCATCTCGTCGCGGGCGGGCAGCCGGATCACGTAGTCGACGATCTCCGAAATGCCCGTGTCGTCGTCGCTGACGATGGCCACGCTGGGTGTCTTGAGGATCTGGGTGACCTTGGCGATCTGGTTGACGTCGTCGTAGGTGTCGCCGTGCGGCGCAACCAGGATGGTCAGGATGTCCTCGTCGGTCAGGCCGAGGGCGCCGTGGATGTGCCGGCCCGGGGACATGGCCTTGGTGGGGATGTGCGCCATCTCGTCGAACTTGAGGGCGATCTCCTCCGCGGTGCCGTAGTTGGGGCCTCCGCCAACCACCAGGATGCTGCGGACGCCCAGGAAGGCCTCGGCGATGGTCTGGCAGCGGGCGTCGACGGCGTCGAACATCTCGCCCATCTGGTTGGCCGTGGCGAGCAGCTGCGCCTTGAGGTTGTCGTAGTCGTAGGCGCCGGGGCGCTTGATGCGCCCCAGTTCCAGTGCCAGGTAGATGGCCGCGGCGACCCGCGTGGTGTAGTGGAACGTATCCGAGCCGCCCGTATCGAAGCCGCCGGACGTCAGGATGCGGGCGTCACTGGCCTTGACGACGGGACTGCCCTCCACGGAAGTGAAGGCGACCGTGAACGCGCCACCGTCGTGGCATTGCCGGGTTGCCGCGACCGTGTCCACGGTGCTGCCACTGCCGGAGTAGCCGACGGCGACCGTCCGGCGCCAGTCGAACGGCGGCGGGTAGCGCAGGAAGGCCATCGAGTCGTAGTCGAAGGCGGGGATGCCGGCGTAGCGCATGAACGCGGCGTTGGCGACCTGCGCCACGAACTGCGACGTGCCGGACCCGAGCCCCACGATGGCGGTCACGTCGCGCTCGGCGATGCGGCGCGCGACGGCCTCGATCTCCTGGCCCGCTTCGAACGTGCCGCGCAGCGCCTCCGGCTGGCTGCGGATGTCGCCGTAAAGGTTGAACGGGTGGCCGGTCTGCACCGGCGTGCCGAGCGCCTTGTACATGATCGGGGACTCGCCCGTGGCCTCGATCTGGGCCTCGACGTTGTCCCCGATGCCCCAGGTCTTGATGCGCTGTCCGCGCTTGCGAATGTCGGTGGTCACGCGGTCCTCCTCCCGTTGGTGCGAAGCGTCCTGTGGATTCCATGCCCAGCCGGCCGGCTCCGACCGCTTCCATCCACTGCGCGGCGGCCGCGACGGCTGCCGACCGGACGGTTCGGACGAGGCCCCGGTAGGGCGTTCTGGCTCTCGAATGGCGCGCTCGGCGGCAGCGTTGGCAGCCTCGCCTGGCAAGCCCTTGATGGGCAGCAGCGGCAGGGAAATCCCGGATCCGCCCGTGGTTGCCGGCGCGGCGTTGGAGCGGCCGCCGGCCGCGTTCCCATTGCGCTGGTCCGGTGCCGCGGCCAGCTCGCGCAGCCGCGTCTTGAGCACCTTGCCGGATCCGGTCATCGGGAAGGCACCCACGAAACGGATCTCGCGCGGCACCTTGAAATGGGCCACGTGCTCCCCGAGGAAGGCGCGCAGCGTCTCCGCGTCGAGTGACGCGCCCGCGCGCAGTTGGACGAACGCCACGACCTCTTCGCCGAAGTACTCGGACGGCACGCCGACCACATTGGCATCCACGACCGCCGGATGGCGGCGCGCGACGGCCTCGATCTCGGCCGGGTAGACGTTCTCGCCGCCGCGAATGATCAGGTCCTTGAGGCGGCCGACGATGCGCCAGGTGCCGCGCTCATCGCGCGTGGCCAGGTCTCCGGTGTGCAGCCATCCCTCCGCGTCGATGACGGCCGCGGTCCCGGCCGCGTCCTCGAAGTAGCCACGCATGACCATCGGGCCGCGGGTGCACAACTCCCCGGTGCGTCCGGCCGGGACAGGCGCGCCGCTGTCCGGGTCCACGGCGCGCACCTCCGCGCCAACGATCGGCCGCCCGACGCTGCCGAGCCGCACGTCGACGGAGTCGTCCATGCGAGTCTGCGTCACCACCGGCGACGCCTCGGTCAGTCCGTACGCCACTACGAGCTGGCCCAGGTGCAGTTCCGCGCCAACGCGCTGCGCAAGCTCCGGCGGCACGGGCGCGCCCGAGATGATGCCGGTGCGCAGGCTGGAGAGGTCTCGCGGCTCCGCGGCCTGGCGCTCCAACTCGGCGATGAACATGGTCGGCACGCCATAGAGGACCGTGCAGCGTTCCTGGGCGATGGCACGCAGCGTGGCGTCCGCGTCGAACCAGGTGGCCGGCAGGACCAGGGAGGCGCCGAACGACACCGTGGCCAGCGTGCCCATCACGCTGCCGAAGCAGTGGTGGAACGGCACGGCCAGGCACAGCCGGTCCTCCGGCCCAAGTCGCAGGTTGCCCCCGACCGATGCCGCGTTCTGGAGCATGCCCCGATGGCTGAGCATCGCGCCCTTGGGCGTGCCCGTGGTCCCCGACGTGTAGAGGATGCTGGCGATGTCGTCGGGATGCGTGCGAGCCATGCGGCGATCCAGCTGTGCGTCGGTAATGCTCGCGCCGCTGCCCAGGAAGTCGTCCCATCCGAGCAGGTTCCGGCCGGCGGGCAGCGCGACCCCTTCTGTCGGCAGCAGCACGATCCGCTCCAGCGCCGTCGCGGGATCCGCGCTCAACCTGCCGAGCTCCGCCGCGCCGGCCTGGTTGTGGGGCGCAGCAACCAGGAGTCGCGATCGCGATTGCGTGAGCACGAAGCCCAGCTCGTCCTCCGGGGCGCTCGGATTGGCCGTCACCACGATTGCGCCGATGCTGCTGACGGCCAGTTGCACCAGCGGCCACTCGGGCACGTTCCGGGCCCAGATCGCGACGCGGTCGCCGTGTTGGATGCCGTGCGCGATGGCCGCCTTGGCAACGCGTCGCACGTCCCTGCGCAGCTCCTCGTAGGTCCATCGGTTGCCACCAGCGACCTCGACCAGGGCATCGCGCGTTCCGTAGCGACGGGCGGTTGACTCGAGCGTCGCACCGATGGTGGCGGGCGCTGCCCCGGCCGCGACCGTCTGGGTCTCCCTGGCGGGACGGCTGCGGCGGGCCAGCCTGGCCGAGATCGAAGGTGCCGCGAGCATCGCCTCCAGGGAGGCGCCCTGGACCAGCAGGCCGTGGGCACCGGCCCGCAGCGCGGCGTCGCCGGCGGTCGCATCGGCGACTTCGGCAATCAGCGTGGCAGCCGGAACCGCGCGCCGGATGGCCTCGACACCGTCAGCGCCGGAGACGACCAGGGCGGTGGCACCGCGGGCGACCGCCTGGAGCGCCTCGTTCGGCGTGGCCACGATGGCCGCCAGGGGCTCGCGGCGACGCGCCCGCATCAGGTCGAGCAGCTCCAGTCCGGCGGCATCGGCACGGACCAGGGCGCCCGCCCGCAGGGGCATGCCGGCCACCACGGCAGCGGCGATCGCGCGCGTGGCCGGGCTCGGGTCGAAGCGGACCGTCATGCGCTCACCCGGCCGTCCGTACAGCGGGCTGCCGCCGGCTCGCGCCACGAGCGTCGCGTCGATGCGGGCGGCGCGAAGGGCCTGGATCTCGCCGCGATCGGCGACCTCCACCCAGAGCTGGAGCGTCTCGTCGGTCATCGGCCGCTCCGACCGGCCGTTGCCGCGCCGGCACGGCGGCTGGCGCGACCCAGCGCGTCGATCGCGCGCCGTGCGCCCGCCTGGGCTTCCCGAACGCTGGATTCCTCGCCGCTCAGGTAGAGCCGGCCGAAGCGCCCGACCGGCCGGATGTCGATCATGTCGATGTCGGCTGCGCGCTCGGCCTCATTGGCGGCGAGAAGGATGTATGCGGCCGGCGTGACCTCCAGCACCAGCAGCGTCTGGTGGGGCACCAGCAGCGAGCCGCGCCGGAAACGGTTGATGAGCTGCGCCTGGAAGGCCGTGATGTTGGTGATCAGGTTCTCCGACACCACCGTTGGCTGCTGGCGCGCGTCGATGCTGAGGTCCAGCTTCTCCAGGATGACCCGGCCAGCTTCCTCGACCACCTGCGGGTCGTCGGCATGCAGGCACAGCAGGCCGAACTCCCGCTCGACCACCTGCGATCCCGGTCGCGCCGTGGTTGCCTTGAGGGCGGCGTCCGCGACGCGATAGATCTCGTTGCCGGGCGCCAGCTCCACGAAGAGCTGGGCCATGCCCTCGAGGGGGATGTCGCCGTCGGCGACGGTCGCCTCGTAGGCGGCATAGCGCGGCTGCATCCGCGAGACCACCCCGAACGCGCGCAACTCCAGGCCGGCAGCCACGGTCAGTGCTTCTCGTACGTCAGTCGGCCGGCGGAACGGACGGTATCCACGATGCCGACGATGGCGGCGTCCACCGGCGTGCCGGGCACGTCCAGCGCGCGCGCAGCGGGTGAGCCGCGGACCACCAGCACCAGCTCCCCTTCCCCGGCGCCAACCAGGTCGACGGCCACGAACGGCGAGCCGGCGGCGGCCGCGCCATCGCCGCCCGTTTCCTGGACGAGCAGCAGCTTGGTGCCGGTGAGCCGGGTTTCCTTGACCGAGGCCACCACGGCCCCGACGACCCGAGCGAGGAGCATCAGATACCTCCCTGTGATGCGGCGGCGGTCGCGTCCTTCTGGATGGCGGCCACCGTGGCGCGCGCCACGGCCTCCGCCCTGGCCGTCTCCGCGTCCGTTCCGGCGACGATGAGGCGTCCGAAGAGGCCGGTCCCGGCCACGCGGACGATCTCCACGGCGACCTGTTTCTCGATCTCGTTGGCCAGCTGGTAGACGTATGCGGCCGGAGTCACCTCCAGCACGAACAGCGTTTCGCCGGGCAGCGTCCAGGCGCCGCGACGGACCTTGTTGAAGAGCTGGCTGTGGAGGTCCGTGATGTGGGTCAGCTGCTGCGACGAGACGATCTCGGGTGCCATGCGGTCGCGACGCGCGAGGCCCAGGGTGGACAGGATGGCCTGCCCTGCCGCCACGATCACGTCGGGCGCCTGGGCGTGCAGTTCCATGAGCCCGAAGTCGCGCTCGATCAAGGTCCCCGAAGAACGCACGTCCGACGCCTTCATGGCCGCGTCCGTCAGCGGGAAGACGGCGTTGCTCGGCGAGACCTCCACCAACAGTTGCGACTCCCCGGCAACGGGCAGGGCGCCCTGGCTCATCAGCCCCCAGTACGCCGCGTACTGGGGCTGCATCCGGTCGACGTGGGTGAACGCGCGCAGCGTCACCCCGCCGTCCGAGACGCGAGCCCCACTTCCCCTGGCCATCACCGTGGCCCTGACCGCTGCGGTCATCCCTTGACCATCACCGCCTCGACGGCGTCGTCAGGGCGCGCGATGACGTGCTGCGAAACCAGCTCGCCGACCTTCTGCGCCGCCAGGGCGCCCGCTTCGACGGCCGTCTTCACGGCGCCGACCTCGCCCTTGATGATGACCGTGACCAGCCCGTCGCCAACGAGCTCGCGGGACACCAGGGTGACCTGCGCTGCCTTGACCATCGCGTCCGCGGCCTCGACCGCCGCCACGAGGCCGTGCGTCTCGATCAGGCCGATTGCGTTGCCGGAGCGTGCCTGCTCAGCCATGGTGATTCGTCCTTTCTCCTGCCGATGATCCGATGACCTGGGTGGGCCGCCGATGGGCGGTCCTGCTGCGATGGCGTCCCGTCGAACGGGACGCGTTTGGCTCGATCACGCGCTCGATACGTCACCTCCTATGGCAAACCGGGTGGTGTGGCAAATCCGAAGATGAGCGCCAGCTCGGGCGAAGGGCGCCCGATGACGTGGCGTGCGACGACGCGGCCGATCTGGGCGGCGCGCTCGGCGCCGGCCTCCACGGCCTCTCGTACGGACGCGATGTCGCCCTGGGCAACCAGGGTCACCAGGCCGTCTCCGATGCGCT
>CAZENL010000018.1:0-17737 GCA_964513505.1 uncultured Anaerolineaceae bacterium | reverse complement strand
ACGGACGCGATGTCGCCCTGGGCAACCAGGGTCACCAGGCCGTCTCCGATGCGCTGCGGGACCACGACGCGAATCGGGGCGGCCTTGGCCATGGCATCCACCGCGCCGACGGCGGCGGCCAGCCCGTGCACTTCCAGGAGGCCCATCGCGTCGCTGCCCAGGCTCACAGCGCGCGCTCGTAGAGCTTCACGACGTCGTCGCGGCTCATGGGACGCGGGTTGGTCAGCATGCACATGTCGGCGAGCGCGCCGGGGACCAGGTCCGGCAGCGACTCCCGCGTGACGCCGAGCGCGGCCAGGCCCCTGGGCAGGCCAACCTGGGCGCCGAGGGCGCGAAGGGTCCCGGGCACGCTCCGCGGAGCGCGGCCACGGCCAAGCGCCTGGGCCACCAGGGCGTACCGATCCGGCGCGGCCTGGAGGTTGAACTCGCAGACGACCGGCAGCAGGATGCCGTTGCAGATACCGTGCGGCAGGTCGAAACGTGCGCCGAGCTGGTGCGCCAGGGCATGCACGGCACCCACGCTTGCGCTGTTGATGGCCAGGCCGGCAAGCGTGGCCGCCAGCATCATGCCGTCGCGGGCGGCAAGGTCGGAGCCGTCCCGGACCGCACGGGGCAGCCATTCAGCCGCGAGCTGGATGGCGCGGGTCGCGAAGAGGTCACTGACGTCGGAGGCGCTCGTTGAGACCAGCGCTTCCACCGCATGCGTCAGCGCATCGAGGCCGGTGGCCACGGTCACGCTGCGCGGCAGGCTGGCCGTGGTGAGTGGATCGTTGATGGCCACGCGCGGCGTGATGTGCTTGTCCGCGATGATCATCTTCAGCGACCTGGCCGTGTCCGTGATGACCGCGTAGCGGCTGACGTCCGCTCCGCTGCCGGCCGTGGTGTTGACGGCGATGAGCGGGACGCCACGGTGCGGAGATCGGTCGAAGCCCTCGTAGTCGCGGACCTCGCCCCCGTTGGCCGCCACGAGCGCGATGGTCTTGGCACAGTCGTGGGCGCTGCCGCCGCCAACGGAGACCAGGGCCGAGACGTCCTTCCCCGCTCCCGCCGCGAGGCCTGCCTCGACATTCTGGATGGTGGGATTCGGCTGGACGCCGTCGAAGACGGTCACCTCCACGTCGGCGCTGCGGAGGGAGCCGAGCACGGACTCGACCAGGCCCGTTCCCCGCAGCCCGGGATCGGTCACGACCAGCGCGCGCCTGCCGTAGCCGCGCGTCAGCGTCCCGACGCGTTCCAGCGTGCCGCGCCCGAAGACGATCTGCGTGATGAAGTGGAGGTCCGCCGTCCGCACGGGCGCCCCGGCCGCGACTGCCGACGCGTTCATCGATCCGGCCCGAACCAATCGAGCGAGCGCTCGGCCAGGTTGACGAAGACGCTCTTGACCTCGGTGAAGGCTTCGAGCGCATACGGACCGTTCTCACGGCCCCAGCCGCTTTCCTTGAAGCCGCCAAACGGCGCCTCGCTGGTGACGACGTTGTACATGTTGACCCAGACCGTGCCAGCCTTGAGGGCCCGGGCCGTGCGATGGGCGAGCTTCACGTCCCGCGTCCAGACGCCCGCAGTGAGCCCGAAACGCGTCGCGTTGGCCATCCGGATGGCCTCTTCGGGTGTGTCGAAGGGCATGATCACCGCGACCGGCCCGAAGATCTCCTCCTGGACGATCGACATGTCCGGCCGGGCGTCCACGAAGACCGTCGGCTGGATGTAATTGCCCTGCGCCAGCGCCGGATCCGGCGGCCGCGCGCCACCCGCCACGAGCCGCGCACCGGAGGCACGCCCGGCCTGGATGTAGCCCATCACGCGCTCGTGCTGGGCCCGCGACACCACCGGGCCCGTCTGCGTCTGCGGGTCCAGCGGGTCGCCCACGCGCAGCGAGCGGGCGCGCGCCGCGAAGCGCTCCACGAACGCCTCGAAGATCGGTCGCTGGACCAGGATGCGCGAGCCCGCGGTGCAGATCTCGCCCTGGGTCCAGAAGACGCCGAAGAGGGCGCCGGCGACCGCATCGTCCAGGGGCGCGTCGGCGAAGACGATGTTCGGCGCCTTGCCACCGAGCTCCAGCGAAACGCGCTTGAGGTTGCCGGCCGCTTTCGCCGCGATCCCCTTGCCGACCTGCGTGGACCCCGTGAACGTGATCTTGTCCACGTCCGGGTGCTCGACCAGGGCGTTGCCGGCCGTCGAATCGCCGACCACGACGTTCACGACGCCGGGCGGCAAGCCGGCCTCCTCGAAGATCTCGGCCAGTCGCAGCGTGGAGAGCGGCGTCTCCGATGACGGCTTGATGACCACGGTGTTGCCGAAGGCGAGCGCCGGCGCGAGCTTCCAGGTGGCCAGCAGGAGCGGGAAGTTGAACGGCGTGACGGCAGCCACGACCCCCATCGGCTCGCGCAGCGTGTAGGCCAGCACATCCCCGGGCACCGGGAGCGTCATCCCGGTGAGCTTGGTGGCATAGCCTGCGAAGTACTCGAAGCAATCCACCGCGAGCGGCAGGTCGATGCCCGCACTCTCGCGGATGGGCTTGCCGTTGTTCTGGGACTCGACGCGGGCGATCTCCGCCGCATCCCGCTCCAGCAGCGCGGCAACGCGCAGCAGGTAGCGGCCCCGCTGGCTGGCGGAGAGGCGCGGCCAGGGACCTTCGTCGAACGCGCGGCGTGCCGCGGCCACGGCACGGTCGATGTCCTCCGGCCCTCCCGCCGCGACCTGAGCGATGGCCTGGTTGTGCGCAGGGCCGACCACGGTCGCGGTGCGCCCACTGGAGGGCGGCTGCCAGCGGCCATCGATGAACAGCTCGGGGCGCACGGCCACGGCGACCGCCTGGGCCGGGAGCACGCTCGTGGGCTGGGCACTCACGCCGGCCGCCTCAACGCCGGAACCGGTCGAGCGACACGGCGACGATCAGGATCGCGCCCTGGACGACACTCTGGGTGCTCGGGTCCGCGCCGAGCAGGATGAGCCCGTTGACGATGCTGGCCAGGAAGACGGACGCGATCAGCGTGTTCTGGATGCGGCCGCGTCCTCCCTGGAGTCCGGTGCCGCCCAGGATCACGGCCGTCAGCACCGGGAACAGGGCATCCGTGCCCAGCACCGCCTGCGACTGGGCCACGCGACCGACCAGGATCATCGAACCGAAGCCCGTCAGGGCGCCGGCCAGGGCGAAGACGGCCAGCTTGAGCCGGTTGACGTTGATGCCCGAGCGATACGCGGCTTCGGCGTTGTCGCCGGCAAGGTAGACATGGATCCCGAATGGCGTCCGGGTCAGCACGAGCCACGCCACCAGGTAGGCGGCCAGGGCCAGCAGGACCGGCACCGGGATCGGCCCGAGGTAGCCCTGGGTGATCCCCACCAACGGCTGGAGCTTGGGCCCGAAGAGGCTGGAGCCGTGGGTGGCCACCAGGCCGACGCCGGAGAGCACGGTCATCATGCCCAGCGTCGCCACGACGGACGGGATCTTGGCCACCGTGACCAGCAGGCCGTTGCCGAGGCCGAGCAGCAGGCCCAGGCCCATCGCGGCCAGGATGCCCAGGATCGGCGGGAAGTCGGCGATCAGCACGGCCGAGCCGGCCACGCCGCACAGCCCGAGCATCGCGCCGAACGAGATGTCCAGCTCCCCCACGATCAGCACGAACGTCGCACCAACCGCCGGGAAGGCGAAGATCGATGCCTGGCGGAGCAGCAGCTGGATGTTGCCGCCGGTCAGGAAGAGCGGCGTGGTCACCGCGAGGAACGCCACCCACGCGGCGAAGAACACGATGAAGCCGTACTCGGCGATGAACTCGCGGAAGCGGTCGCGCCACGCGTCCGCGGCCGACATCGGCTCGGGCGGCGCGACGGTCCCCGCAGCGGCGCTGGTCACGCGTCCGAGCCGGGCACGGGCGCGGCCTCCAGGCGCAGCACCAGGAACGACTCCGGTCCGACGCGAAGGTCGAAACGCAGCTCCGCGGGGCCGGACCCCGACGCGGGCAGGATGAGGTCGCCGCCGTCCAGCGGACGCAGTCCATAGCTCCGGCCGTTGCTGAGTCCGCACCGCTCCACGGGCAGCACGACCGTCACCCGGCGCTCGAAACGGGCGTCGCCCATCCAGCCCGATTCGAGGTTCCCCAGCAGCACGTGGACGGCGCCACCGCTGCGCCAGCACAGCACCGTGACCGGTTCGTGGGCGGCCACGTGCTCGCAGCGAACTCCAGCGGCGGTCGCCGCTCCCTCCGCCATGGCGCGCGCGGCCTCCACGTACGGGGAGACCGACCCGATCTGGGAGTGAGGGATCAACGGGTTGCCCGGGTCGGCCAGGTCGGGCGGCTGCCAGTAGCCAAGCTGTCCGTGCGTCACCAGCAGCGGCGTTCCACGCGAGTCGTAGCGCACGGTCGCGTCCGGGGCAGCAGTGACCGCGGCGCGTTCGGGCAGGTGCAGGCGGTCCTCGCGACGCAGGTCCGCGCTGCTCGGGTAGCCGAGCCGGTAGCCGTCCGGCAGGTCCTTTCCCGCCAGCGATACGCCCGCGGCCGCAAGGAGACCCGTGTCGATCAGGTCCGCTCGTCCGGCGGCCATCACCGGACCGCCGAGGGCCTCAGCCCTGGCCAGCGAGTCGGCGCCGCCGGGCAGTTGCCAGTAGGCGCCTTCAGGCCAGCGAGCGGGCAGCCATTCCGAACGGGCCGCGGCCAGCACCGGCGACGCCCACTTGAGCGCCATGCCGACGTAGTCCTCGATCCATTCGCTCCCGTTGGCATCCGGGTACCGCTCGGCCTTGGTGTGCAGGGAGGCCGCGTCGTGGACCAGTAACGGCCCGTACACCTCTTCGAGCTGAGCGGCGCTCGCCTCCGCGGCGTCCAGGTGCCGCGCCAGGAAGTCGACATCCTCCGGCCCGATGAGGCGGTCGTTCCAGTCGTTCATCCACGAGATGTACGTTCCCTCGGGGACCTGTGGCCGGCCGTCCGGCATGAGCACCGCCGCGTGGGAGAACGCCCAGGTCGCCCAGGCCAGCTTGCCGGGCGTGTCGTGCAGCGTGTCCCAGGGCTCCCACCCGTCCCACGTCTCGATCAGCTTGTACTGCTTGCAGGGCTGCGCGCGTTCGGCGTTGCCGCCGCGGATCTGCGCGCCGTGGCCGAGCAGGTACGCCAGCTGGAACGTCCAGCCCTTCCACGTGTCGTCCCACCAGTCCTGCCACGCCCCGCCCCAGGTCTGGTCGATGAAGATGTCCAGGCAGCCATCCGCGACGATGGTCTCCAGGTCCACGCAACCGGCCATCCACTCGGCCGTGCCGGAGAGGCCGCTGGAGTAGGTCATCACCAGGCCGTCGGGATGTGCTTCCTTGCACGCGCGGAAGAGGCGCCGGACGGCATCGGTCCAGGTCCGGTTCTCCTTGGGATCAGGCGACGCGACCGTGCCGTACGGACCGACGCGCGTGTACAGCAGCGGGCCGAACATGCCGTCGCGCAGGTGGATCAGGTCCAGGCCCAGGTACTTGGCCACGGCGCCCCACTGTGCGCCGAAGAACTCTGGAAACTGGTCGCCGTCGCGGATCCCGGCGGGTCGCGTGGCGTAGGAATAGTCGTCGGCGACCATGGGCACGCGCGGATCCAGGTCCGGACCCGGCAGCGGCGAGATGTCCAGCGGGTACAGCTCGGGATGGCGGTCGTGCCAGTCGGAGAAGAGGTCGTACATGCTGCCCGTCACGGGGGGTGCGACCACCTCACCGAGTCCCGCCACGAGCACGCCCAGCGTCAGGTCGCCGATGCCCTGCGCCGTCGCGGACTCCCGGAGCTCGGCCAGGAACCGGCGCAGGTCCGCGTAGGAGAGCGCCGCCCAGGTCGCAAAACGGCGGGAACGGAGCGGCAGCGGCTGGCTGCCGTTCCCCGTCCACTCGGTGACGATGTCCGCCAACCAGCCGATGTTGAAGCACACGCCCCGGAGCCCATCGGCCCCGTTGAAGAGCGGCAGCGTGCGCGAGGTGAATGCCGCGATTCGATCAGTCCACGGCGGAGCGCCGAACCAGTCGATGTCGATCTCGACCCAACGATCCATGTCCGGCGCCCCGACGTGCTCGGTCAGGACTTGTTGTGGATGCTGACCGGGACCTCGATGCTCGCGGGCACGTCAGCGCCGGCAATCAGGCGGGCAAACGCGTCGACGGAGATGGTGCCGGTGCCACTGGGGTTGGTGTCGACGCAGCCCTTGTACATGGTGCCCTGGTCGATCAGGGCGACCGCCGCCGGGTCGCAGTCGATGCCGAACACGAAGTTGGTGTCCGGGGTCTTGTTGGCCGCCAGGAAGGCCTGGTAGCCGCCCAGGTCGCCGCCGTCGTTGATGCCGACGATGCCCTGAAGGTCTGGGTGTGCCTGCAATGCCGTCTCAATGGACGTGACGGCGTTGTCCGACAGGCCGCCGAGATAGCGACCGACGATGTCGACGTCCGGGTCGGCCGCCACCATGGCGTTCTGGATCGCGTCGGCCCTGGCCACGAGGTCCGGGATCGACGGGTAGTCGAGGATCGCGGTCTGGACCTTCTTGCCGGGGAAGGTCGTGGCGGCGTACTGGCCGGCGGCCGTGCCCTCGGCCGTGCCGATGGTGATGTTGTCGACCGAGACGCCGATGGCGCCGAAGTCGGTCATGTCCGTGCCGGTGAGCTGGACCACCACGATCCCCTTGGCGATCGCGTCCTTCACCGCAGGCCCGACCGTCGAGGCCGCGCTGGTGGTGATGATCGCCACCGCACCCTTGGAGATGAAGCCCTCCAGGCAGGAGACCTCCTTGGTGGCGTCCGTGTCCGCGTCGCAGATCTCGGCCGTGTAGCCGAGCCGCTGCGCCTCGGCCATGGCCGCGTTGTTGAGGTTCTGGTGGTACTGGGTCTGCATGGTGAGCGCGACGATCCCGATCAGCTTGCCGCTGGACTGCGCCTTTACGGCCGTCTCCTGGTCGGCGGTGAGCGCCAGGTCGGTGGCGGTGACTTTTCCGGTCTTGAGAATGTTGCCCATGGCCGGTGGCGCGGCGGTGGGCGCCGGCGTCGGCGGAGCAGTTGGCTCAGGCGTCGGAGTGGCGGCCGGGACCGGGGTCGGAGCCGGCGTCACGTAGACGATCTGCGGCGTCGGCTGGACGACAGGTACCGGCGTGGGTTGGACCACGGGTACCGGCGTGGGCGTGGCAGCGGCGCTGCACCCCGCGACGACCAACACCAGTGCGGCCCCTGCCGCGATCTTGTTCATGCGCACCTGGAACCCTCCTCTGTCGGCTGTTGGCTGACGTTCCGGTGGGCCGCCGGCCTCGGGTGGCGGCTCATCCTTTTGCGAACGCGAGCACGCCACGGGCGGTGTGCTCGTCGATCACCAAAGCAGTGACCAGGTGCCCGGCGAGGGCACCTGCAATCGCCGGCACTTTCTCCTCACCCGATGCACACACCATGACCATCGGGGCCCGGCGGAGGTCGGTGAGGCGGATGCCGACAAGGCGGTCGTGGAACGGTCCGGGGCAGGCGCGCCCGCGGGCGTCGAAGAAGTTGCCGCAGATGTCGCCGACCGCTCCGGCGGTCTGGAGCGACACGAGCTCTTCGGCCGTGATGAGCCCGGTCTTGACATAGATCATGTCGCCCGACATCGAGCCGATCCCCAGGACGTAGAGATCGGCCGAGCGCGCGGTGCGCAGCGATTCCTGGATCTGAGCGCTGGAGGCCTCCAGCTCGGACGCCTTGGAGCCCGGACCGACGATCGCCGGCGCGTTGATCTGATACGCGCGCCCGCCGAACGACGCGGCCGCCGCATGGGCGATGGCGTTGTAGTCGATGTCCAGGCCCTCGTGGCCGGCATTGCCCATCGCCTGCACCACCGTCACGTTGGTGGTCTGGTCGGGCGTCAGCAAGGCGACCGTGTCGGCCAGCGTCCGTCCGGCACCGAAACAGACCGTCATGCCTGGCCCGACCACGCGCTTGAGCAGGCGGGCAGAGGCTCGAGCGACGGCCCGGCGAAGGGACTCCGGGCTGCGATTGAAAGCCCGAGTCACCATCACCTCCTTGAGGTGTGGATAGGCCGTGGCCAGGGCTGTCTCCGCCTGGCGATCCCGCGCATCAGGGAGCGCAATCCGGATCTGCACGATGTCGCGCGCGAGCCCTTCCGCCAGGTACCGCGAGACCTGCGAGCGGGAGATCCCGAACTGCGCTGCGATCTGCTCTTGCGTCAAGTGCTGCTCGTAATAGGCGCGAGCCACGTCGGCGAGGAATTCGTCCGGCTTTCCGCTTTGCACACTTGTGCGTGCACGTTTGCCGACCATGGGCGCGTTTTTAGCAGACTGCAGGGCCGTGCGCAAGCCCCAGTCAGACCGGCGGGTCGATGTCCCCTGCTCGGCCGGCTGCGCCGAGCGTCCGGAGGAGGCCCGCAGCCGCGCCGCTGACCGCCTCGCGCCCCTCCGCGAGGTACGGGCGCGGGTCCACCAGGTCCGGCTGTGCCGAGAGCCGCCGCCGCACGGCCGTGGTGAACGCCACGTTCAGGCGCGTGCCGATGTTGACCTTGGTCAGACCCGCCATGACGGCCGCCGCCAGCTGGGTGTCCGGCACGCCGGACGAGCCGTGCAGGACCAGCGGGACAGGAACCCCGGCGCGCAGCCGGGCGATGCGCTCCAGGTCAAGGGCGGCGGTCTGCTCGGTCATGGCATGCGACGTGCCGACCTGCACGGCCAGGGCATCGACGCCCGTCTCCCGGACGAACCGTTCGGCGCCCTCCGGTTCGGTCGGCGCGCCCACCTCATGGTGGCCGTCCTTCCCACCGATGATGCCGATCTCCGCCTCCACGGCCAGCCCCGCGGCGTGCGCCCAGGCCACCACGGAGGCCGTTTCCCGCACGTTCTCCGCGTCGGGCAGGGCCGAGCCGTCGAACATGATCGAGCCGAACCCCGCCTGGAGGGCGGAAGTGCAGAGCGCGCGGGTGGTGGCATGGTCCAGGTGGAGTGCAACCGGAACGGAGGCGCGTTCCGCGAGGGTTCGGCAGGCGGCGGCGATCGGTTCCAGGCGACCGCCGTGGTAGCGGATCGCGTTCTGGCTGACCTGGAGGATCACCGGGGCGGCCGTCTCCTCGGCCGCCGTCACGATCGCGTCCGCGTACTCCAGCGTGATCACGTTGAAGGCGGGTACGCCGTAGCGGCCGGCCCGCGCCCGACTGAGGAGTTGCAAGAGACCTACGACTGGCACGTCAGGTGCGCTCCCGAGGATGCGCCACCCAATCGCCGGCGGCGATGCGCTCGCCCAGCTCGTCCGCCGGGCCGTGATGGAAGTAGACGAACGCGCTCTCGACCGGCCCGCCCATCACCGGGACGGTCCGTCGCACGTACTGAGAATGCTCCGCGTCGGACGGATCGAAGGCCTCGAGTGCGTCGAGCGCGCCGAGCATCTCCGCCCCGGTGAGCCGGTAGAGCTCGACGACGACACGCCCGGATGGATCCGACACGAGCGCGGGATACGGGTACGGCCACGTTGGCGTGCCGTCGATCCGGTGGATCGTGCCGGACACGTGGCCCGTGCCGAGAAACTCGGCGCCGAGCAGCAGGTCGTGGTTACGCTCCCCGCGCCTGAGCGTGCCGTAGACGGCCACGGTTGCATTCGTTTCATCAGCCATGCGGCACGAGTCTGCCACGAACCATGGCGCCGCCGGGTTGAGGCTGCGCTGGCGGGGTGGTCCACCGGGCCCAGGGTGGCGCGGCCCCTTGCCACTGCCTCCCCTGAGCCCGGCCGTCCCCTGTGGTGACCGTTCGCGCCATAGCGTGCCGCTGGCTCGATTCGGGAAACAGGGCCGTTCCGCCTGTTTTGGTCCTCGGCGCAAGCCGATTCCAACGCACTCGCCCGTTGGGGCCGTTCGGCACCCAACAAAGGGCCACGAACGGACGGTCCGCGGAGGCCACTGCGCGCCCACCATGACCCCGAGGCTTCCGCAAGGACCGTTGCGGAGCGAGTTCGGAGGTCACGCAATGTCACCCGAGTCGACCCTCACCCACGCCAGGAAAGGCGGAGAGGCGCGACCGGTCACGCTGATCTGGATCGACGCGCGAGAGGCGGCCATCGTCCGCTGGCGGGAGGCCGCCGGCCTGGTCGCACGCGTCGAGTCCGACGTGCCGCCTCATCACCGCGACTCGATCCATCCGCGCCACGACGACTCGCATTCCCGCGACGCTCGCGAACCGCTGGAAGGCGGCGAAGGGCGCCGGCTCGAACACCTCGCCGCCTTCATCCGGCTCGTGGCCAGCCGGCTCCCCACCGACGACGACCTGATGATCCTCGGCCCGGGAACCGTGCGGGAAGAGCTCGCACACGAGGTTCGCGGCGACGATCGGTTGCATCACCGGTCCAGGCAGGTCTCAGCTGCGGCTGCCGATCGCATGACGGATCGCCAGCTGATCGCTCGGGTGCGCTCGATCGCTGGCGACCCTCCGCCTCGGCAGACGCCACAGCGCGCACCGAGCGCGCCGGGTTCTCGCGTCGCCCACCGGCGGCGCGACGACTTCGACGAAGACCTGTCCTAGCGGCGGATGAGCTTGGCGATCCCGCGCAGCACCAGGGCTGCCGTGACGCCGCCTGCCAGCAGGAAGAGCGCTCCCGGGTAGGGCGGCACGATGGGCTTGAATTCCGTGCCGCGAGCTCCGATCTCCAGGTAGCCGATCGGATCGACCAGGACGGCGCCGCCGGCGCCTGAGCCGCTGGGCGCTGCGTTGGGCTCCTGCTCGTCGGCAGGCATCCCGGAACCGGCCCCGAATGCCCAGCGCACGCGCGCCACGGGCACGACCGTGAGGTCGCCTCGCACGATCGGCTCGCCATAGGCCGTCTCGACAGCGGCCCGGCCGCCGATCCGCTCGATGACGCGTTCGATGATCTTGTCGGTCAGGGGCGGCTCGGGAACCTTGTGGGAAGCCTTGCTGCCGTTGGCAGGTACCTCGCTCGCGGGTCGGATTGTCTCCATCGTTTCCGTTGCCATGACGGCCTCCTTGGGTGTCCCGGGAGTTCCCCGAACGCTCGAATGGTCCCGCGGGAAGCCCGCGCTTGGCCAGTGCCAGAGGTCACCGCCGGGGCAGCCCCCGAGTTCTACCGCGTCTCCTCGATCGGGACGCGTGGTCGAGACGCGGCGGTCGTGGTATACAGCGGGTGCCGAACACACCCCCGCACTTCGAGGTCACTCGTGATCCGTCCGCGCTTGATCGTTCCGCTGATCGCCTTGCTCGCCCTGGTCGCCAGTGGCTGCTCCTCGAGCGCCGCGCCAACGTCCGGTGGCGGGGCCACGAATCCACCCGGAGGACAGGCGACGGCAGCCGGGCCCACGCAGAACCAGGGCGGCGGCGGGAGCGGGAACATGCCGTGCGAGGCGATCCAGTCGGTGGTGGCCAGCGCGGTCGGCGGGACCATCGCCAAGACCGACTTCACCTCCAACAAGTGCGAGTACGACTTCGGCGGGACGGCCGACACGGCCGGAATGGACGGCGTCGTGGATGTCCGCAAGGAAGTCAGCGGCAGCACGGACCTGTCCGCGGTCAAGCTCGGGTTCCCGGGCGGTGATGACGTCTCCGGCCTCGGCGACGCGGCCTACTGGGCGAAGTCGGTGTACGTGATGTATGCCGTGAGCCACGGCAGCGTCTGGGCCGTGCAGACGGTCCTCATCGATGCGTCGAAGGACCTGAAGACCATGGAGGGGAACATCATGCAGGCGCTGCTCAGCAACCTGTAACGGGGCGGTCCGGCGTCGCGGCGGGAGTCGGCCGGGACGGGTGCCCGCACGGCCACCGATGGCCTGCAGGGTGAGCGCATCCTGACGCCGCGCCACCTCAACCGGGCGTTGCTGGCTCGCCAGCTGCTCCTGGAAAGATCCGAGATGGCGATCGTCGATGCCGTCCAGCAGGTCGGCGGGCTCCAGACGCAGTACGCGCCGTCCGGCTACGTGGGGCTCTGGTCGCGGCTCGCGGGCTTCCGGCGCGACGCGCTGACGGCCGCGCTGCAGGATCGCCGGGTGATCCAGGCAACCCTCCTGCGCGGCACGATCCACATGGTGTCGCGCGGCGAGTACTGGCGTTACGCGCTGGGCGTGCGACGCGCGCGCCGGGAGTGGTGGCTGCGATTCCAGCGCGGCACCCTGTCCGAGGCGGATGTGGTCGCGGCTGCCGACCGCCTTCGCGTAGCGCTCTCCGGCGGGCCCAGGACGGTCAAGGAACTGGGTGACCTGGCCACGGGTTTCCTCGGCAACATTGGCCTCTTCGTCGACCTGGTCCGCGTGCCGCCGTCCGGGACCTGGGAGCGCCGCCGTGCCGACCGCCTTGGACTCGCGGAGGAGTGGGTCGGACCGGTGGACGCCACCGAGGCGGAGGGCGTGGCGCACCTGGTCCTGGCCTACCTGCGCGCGTTCGGGCCGGCTGCGTGGAAGGACATCAGCCAATGGGCGGGTGTGCCCGTTGCCGCGTTGCAGGAGGCCGGGGCGAACCTGGACCTCCTCCGTTACCGCGACCAGGGCGGGCGCGAGTTGCTCGACCTGGCAGGCCTTCCCCTGCCCGATCCGGACACCCCCGCGCCGGTGCGGTTCCTGCCCCATTGGGACGCCAACCTGCTGATCCACGCGCGGCGAGCGGGCATCCTCCCCGAGGAGCACCGTTCAAGGGTGTTCCACGTCAAGAACCCGTTCTCCGTCGGGACCGTGCTGGTGGACGGGCGCGTCGTGGCTGCGTGGTCGCTCCGTGATGGGCACGTGGTGCTGGATCCGTTCGAACCGCTGGGCGCGGAAGCGGCGGGCGAGGTCGAGTTGGAACGCTCGGCGCTGGAAGCGTTCCACCAATGAGCGGCCCCGGCGGCCGACCTATCGTGCCCGGGACCAAGCGCTGCCCCAAGGTCATCCTGGAGGGCACCCGGATGACCCACAAGACGGACCTGGCCTTCGCGCTGAACGAGCATCCCCGGATGATGGGTCCGCGCAAGTACCGCTACCACGGGCCGCTGGTGTCTGCCGAGTGGAGCACGTTCACGGCCGAGCCATGGGGCCACGGGCTGATCGACTACGCGCCCGAGCAGGAAGCGCTCGCGATGGAGACCTACCGCACCTGGCTGCACCTGATGCAGCTCCAGCGCCACTACTCGTGGGTGGTCGACCGGTTCCATATTTCGACCATCCACTACCAGGAGACGCACGGGCGAACGGTCGATCTCGACTGGCTGGATGCGGGACTGGCGGAGCTGGGCTTCCGGTTGCTGCTCTGCACGCGGCGGCCGGGAACGTTCGCGGCGGCCCGCGAGGAGCGCCTCAAGGTGTCGGGCATGCCCTCTCAGTACGACGACGTCGACCGCTTCGCCCGCGAGCAGGAGCGCTTCCGTGAGCTGTGCGCCAGTTCGTGGATGCCGGTGCTGGAGCTGGACATGACCGACGGCGACCTGGACGCGGCCTGCGTGAAAACGGCCGAGTGGCTGGAAACCACCGATGCCATGTGGTGCCGCTGACGCTGTCCGAGTGGCGCGTACCGGTCAGCCGGGTTTGTGCGCCTCGAGGTAGGCGCGCAGCCGCGGGGACTCGTTGTGCGCGATGGCCGTGATGCGAGTCCCCTCCCCCAGGTCGGCGAGCGTGTAGGAGGCCGTGAAGTCGTAGACCGGCGCGTGGTCGGCCGTGACCAGGCCCCAATGGACCGTGGCCTGACCGAGCTGCGGCGTGAGGTCGTCCACCAGCAGCGACAACACGTCGGCGGTGTGCACGCCGATCAGGCGATACGCGCCGACAAGACGCTCGAGCTGGGGCAGCCAGGCCTCGCGGCTCGGCACGGCCGTCACGGAGACGGCGCCGGCGTCGCTGGTGACCTGGAACGGGTAGTGGAAGTAGTCCGCGATCACGTTTGCGTCCAACGTCTCGAACGCGATGCGGTACGCGTCGAGGAAGGATCGCGCGGCGGATGGATCGCTCATGGTCGAGGCAGCGTAGCCATGTCGGTGGTTGCCCGCTCAGAGGTCACGGCGGGCTTCCTTGTCGTGCGGCACCCCCGCGTGGATCATGTGCGGGTGACTTCCTTCGACGAACGTGCGGCGGAATGGGACACGCCGGAGCGGCGGGAACGAGCCGAAGCCGTGGCGGCCGCGATCCGCGGAAACGTGCCGCTTACACGAACGATGCGCACGGTGGAGATCGGCGCGGGCACCGGCTTGCTCGGCTTGGCCCTGACGGGCGACGTCGGCGAACTGGTCCTGACCGATCCGTCCGCGGGCATGCTGGCGGCTGCGCGCCGAAAGCTGGCGGGTGGACCGGCGAACGTCTCCGCCGTCAGGTTCGAGCTGTTGTCCGACACGTGGACGGGTGGCACGTTTGACCTGGCGATCTCGCTGCTGGTGTTGCATCACCTGAAGGACACCGCTGCGTCACTGACGGCGATCCATAGCCTGCTCAACCCGGGCGGCATCCTGGCCCTGGTCGATCTCGACGCCGAGGACGGCTCGTTTCACTCCGACATGGAGGGGATCCACCACCAGGGCTTCGAACGCGAGGCCGTGGCTGGCAAAGCCCGCGACGCAGGTTTCACGGACGTGAGCGTGACGGACGCGCCGGACCTCGACCGCGACGGCCGCACCTATCCGCTCTTCCTTCTCACCGCACGACGACCGTAACTCGCGCGGCCGCCACCGACCAGGCGATTCAGGGCGCGGTTCGGGGCTCGTACAACACCACCGAAGCGAGCGGATCGCCCGTGTCGTTGACGCCTCCGAGGACCAGCACGGTGCCCGCCGGTAGCAGCGATGCCAAGTGGTAGTCGCGGGGTGCGCTCAGGCTTGCGGTTGCCGTCCAAGCGCCGGTGCCCGGGTCGTAGAGCTCCGCCGAGGCCAGCAGATCGCCTTCAGAGTCGTCTCCGCCGACCACCAGGACCGTGCCATCAAGGAGGAGTGTGGCCGTGTGATTCATGCGCACGGCCGTCATGGGTGCTGTGTCGGTCCAGGTGCCCGTCGCCGGGCCATAGAGCTCGGACGCCGACGGTACGAGGTCGGGCCCAGATAGGACCCCACCCGTCACAAGGACGGTGCCATCAGGAAGCAGCGTGGCGGTCTGGCTGTATCGCGACTCGTGCATGCTCGCGGTTCTGGTCCAGGTTCCCGTATCCGGGTGGAACAACTCGGCGGAAGCCACCGGGGTTCCGTCTTCGCTGAAGCCACCGGCGACCAGCAGCGTGCCATCCGGAAGCACCGTCGCTGAGTGAAGGCTGCGGATTGCCGACATCGGCGCAACGACGGTCCAGAGACCGGTGCCGGGGTCATACCGCTCCGCGGATGCCAGCGCCCCACCCGGCGCGGTGCCGCCCACCACGATCACCGTGCCGTCGGGCAGCAGGGATGCGGTCTGGCCGTCGCGCGCCGTGTGCAGGCTCCCGGTCACGGTCCATTTCCCGGTCGCCGGATCGTAGAGCTCGGCCGACGCGAGCATGGCGATGCGCTTGCCGCCGGAGACGACTTTGAGGCCGCCAACGACCAGCACTCTGCCATCGAGCAGAAGAGTCGCCGTATGCCCGTCACGGACGGTATGCATGCTCCCCGTGGCGGTCCACGTGCCCGTGCCTGGGTCGTACACCTCGGCGGACGCCAGCTCTGCGCCGCCACTTGCACCACCAGCCACCAGCACCCTGCCGTCCGCGAGCCGCGTGGCTGTTGAAGCGGCTCGGCCACTGCTCATGCGTGCCGTGGCCACCCACACGCCCACCGGGCGCTGCGTTGGCGTCGCCGCCGGGCTCGGGCTGGCCGATGGGCTCGGTGGCTGGCTGGAAGTCGATGTCGGGCTCACGCCCGGCGTCGGGCTTGGAGCCGCGCTGCCAGGGACGTACAGCTCAGCAGAGGACAGTGGCGCGCCGTCGCTGTTCAAGCCACCCGCCACGAGCACCGTGCCATCTGGAAGCAACGTCGCGGTCTGGGACTCGCGAGAGCCCGTCATGTTCCCCGTTGCGGACCAGGATCCGGTGTGCTGGTCGTACAGCTCGGCGGAAGCCAGCCAGACGCTGTTGCTGCCGCCGCCCGCAGCGAGCACCTCACCATCCGGCAGCAGCGTGGCAGAGAGGCCCATCCGCGACGCGTTCATGTCGCCGGTGGCGGACCAGCTCCCGCTGCCTGGGTCGTACACCTCGGCAGACGCCTGCGAGAGGCCGGTGTTGGTCGCGCCAACACCTGCCACCAGCACCCTGCCATCGGGCAGTCGTGTCGCCGCGTCGGAGTAGCGGGCGGTCTGCATGCTCCCGGTCACCGTCCACGTCCGGTTGGCGGGGTCGTACAACTCGGCGGATGTCAACGAGACCAGCGGGCTGGCCGTGGCGCCGCCTGCCACGAGCACCTTGCCGTCGCCGAGCAGCGTCGCCGTCTGGCGCGCACGGGCTTGCTTCATGTCTGCGGTGGCGGTCCAGGTCCCGGTGCTCGGGTCGTATAACTCGGCGGAGGCCAGCGTGACGTTGTCCGATTCGCCGCCTGCCACGAGGACGGTCCCGTCCGGCAGAAGCGTTGCTGTGTCGAGGGCCCGGCCGGCCCGCATGCTCCCGGTGACAGTCCAGGTGCCGGTGTTCGGGTCGTACAACTCTGCAGACGCCAAGGTGACGCGCTCGTTGTTGATGCCGCCAGCCACGAGCACCTTGCCATTGGCCAGCAGCGTGGCGGTCTGGCCGGACCTCGACGCGTTCATGTTCCCGGTGGTAGCCCAGGTCCCCGTTCGTGGGTCGTAGAGTTCGGCGGAGGCCAGAGCGACGGTGCTCACGCCACTGCCGCCCGCCACGAGCACCCGGCCATCAGCCAGCAGGGTTGCCGTGTCCTGATACCGGCCTGCGTTCATGCTCGCCGTCGTGATCCACGCCCCGGGCTGAACGGCGGACGAGCTCGGGCTGGCCGATGGACCCGCCGGCTGGCTGGGGCCGGAGCTGACAGCGGGCGTGGGGCTGGGACCACCGACCACGGGCTGGTTTGTCCTGGACACGTACAACGCGCCGCCGACCAGGAGCACGCCGATGACGATTGCGACGGCGAGGCGCGTGAACGACCGCATGGTCGGGAGCCTCCATGCGACGCGCGGCATGGCGCGGCGCTGTTGCGTGTGGCCGACCTCGGCGAGCGCGGCGTCGATCACCCGGTCGGACAACTCATCCGTGCCCTCGGCCAGGAAGGCGCTGAGCACGTGGTCGAAGTCGCGGGGCTCGGTCATCGAGGTCGCCCTCCTGCCACCGCGACGGGACGCTCGTCAGCTTCGATCGCCGCGCGCATCGCCCGGTGGGCGTAATGCAATCGAGATCGCGCCGTGCCGACCGGGATCCCGAGTCGCTCGGCGACCTCGGTCGGGTTCAGGCCCAGGTAGTAGGTGAATACCAGGATCGCCCGCTGGTCGGGCGGCAGCCGCCGGAAGCCGCGCTCGAGCCGGTCGCGATCGTCGACCGAGAGCACCTCGTCCGGGCCAGCCGGACCCTCGAGCGGGAGCACGCGGACGTTGGCGTTCCACAGCCGACCGCGGCGCGCCTCCGCGTAGCAGGCATTGACCAGAAGCCGATGCAGCCACGCCTCGAAACGGTCCGGGTCGCGGAGGCCCGGGAGCTCTCGCCAGCAGATGACCAGGGTTTGCTGCACGGCGTCCTCTGCGCGTCCCACATCACGGAGGATCCGCTGCGCGATCGCCATGAGCCGGTCGGCCTGCGTTCGAGCCAGGATGGCGAAGGCATCCCGGTCGCCGCGCTGGGCCTGCTCGACGAGATCGCGTTGCAACTGACCGACCTCCACGGCATCCAGGTGGGACGCCTTCCAACTTCAATGAGT
>CAZENL010000017.1:11390-38850 GCA_964513505.1 uncultured Anaerolineaceae bacterium | reverse complement strand
TCTACAACGGCAAGAAGCACATCCCGGTCTACGTGACCGAGAACATGGTCGGCCATCGACTTGGTGAGTTCAGCCCCACCCGCAACTTTCGCGGGCACGGCAAACACACCGAGCGATCGTCGTCGCTGAAGTAGGAAGACTCGTGCGCGTTTCCGCCACCGCCAAGTACATCCGCCGCTCCACGCGGAAGACCCGCCTCGTCACGCAGCTCATCGTGGGCAAGCGCGTCGAGGAGGCCGCCGCGATGCTCCGGTTCATGCCGCAGGCTGCGGCCAAGGACGTGGCCAAGGTGCTCAAGAGCGCCGCGGCGAACGCCGAGAACAACCACGACCTCTCCCCGGAGGACCTGGTGGTGGTCGAGGCGCAGGCCAACGAGGGGCCAACGCTCAAGCGCATCCAACCGCGCGCCCAGGGTCGTGCCTTCGCCATCCACAAGCCCATGACGCACATCACCGTCGTGGTCGAGAACCGGGAGTCCTAGCGCATGGGCCACAAAGTTCATCCCAACGGCTTCCGCCTGGGTGTGTCGCGCACCTGGAATGCCAAGTGGTATGCGGACCGCGACTACACGGACCTCCTCAAGGAGGACATGCGCATCCGCAAGCTGGTCACCACGCGCCTGGCCAATGCCAGCGTGAGCCTGGTGGAGATCGAGCGCGGCATCAACCACGTGACCGTCACCGTTCACACGGCCAAGCCGGGAATCGTCATCGGCAAGGGCGGCGCCAACGTGGAGGCACTACGCCAACAGGTCGGCAAGCTCACCGCGCGCAAGGTCAAGCTGGAGATCAAGGAGATCCGCCAGCCGGAGCTGGACGCGGTGCTGGTGGCGGCCAACATCGCCCAGCAGCTGCAGCGTCGCATCGCCTTCCGCAAGGCCATCAAGCAGGCACTCCAGCGCACCATGAAGGCCGGCGCCAAAGGTGTCCGCATCGCCGTCGCGGGCCGCCTCGGCGGCTCCGAGATGGCCCGCCGCGAGTGGGACCGCGAAGGCCGCATCCCGCTCGGGACGCTGCGCGCCGATATCAGCTACGGCCAGGTGCTTGCCCGGACCACGTACGGCGCCATCGGCGTCAAGGTCTGGATCTACCGCGGGGACATCATGCCGGAGCGCACCGCTCCGCACGATGCCGTGCAGCCGGTTGGGGTGGCCTGAGATGTTGATGCCCAAGCGTGTCAAGCATCGCAAGGTCATGCGCGGCCGCATGTCCGGCGTGGCCAAGGGCGGCACCTCGATCGCCTTCGGCGATTACGCGCTGATGACGGAGGAGCCGGCCTGGATCACCAGCCGGCAGATCGAGGCCGCTCGTCGCGCCATGACCCGCTACGTCAAGCGCGGCGGCAAGATCTGGATCCGCATCTTCCCGGACAAGCCGGTGACCAAGAAGCCGGCCGAAGTCCGCATGGGCTCCGGCAAGGGCGCGCCCGACCACTGGGTTGCGGTCGTCAAGCCTGGCCGCATCCTGTTCGAGATGTCCGGCGTGCCGGTGGACGAGGCCAAGGAGGCCATGCGTCTGGCCGGCCACAAGCTGCCGGTTGACGTGCGCTTCCTGGCGCGCGAGGGGGTCGCAGATGGACATCACTAAGGTCCGCGAGCTCACCGACGACCAGGTGCTCGTCGAGCTCACCACGGCCCGCCGCCACCTCTATGACCTGCGCTTCCAGCTGGCCACGCGCCAGCTGACAGACTTCAGCCAGATCGCGCAGACGCGCAAGACCATTGCGCGCCTGCTCACCGTCCAGACCGAGCGAGGCGTCGTCGCACCGGCTCCCGCGCCAGCGCGTGCCAGCCGCACGAAGACGGCCGTCGCAGGAGGCAAACGATGACCGCACTCGCCACGGAGCGAGCCACACGCCGCAAGACCAAGGTGGGTCGCGTGGTGTCCGACAAGATGGACAAGACCATCGTCGTGTCCGTCGAGCGGCTCAGCCGCCACCCGGTCTACAAGCGCGTCATCCGCCTGACCACCAAGTTCAAGGCGCACGACGAAGCCAACGAGGCCAAGCTCGGCGACACCGTCTTGATCCAGGAATCTCGGCCCCTCAGCGCCACCAAGCGCTGGCGGCTGATCGAGATCGTGGCCCGTGCCGGCGAGTCGCTCCCCGAAGGCCTGACCCTCGAGGAGGACGCCACGCTCGAGGCGATCCACATGGCCGCCCACCCGGGCCGGGAGCACGCTGCGTCCGATGACGGCGCGGCGCATGCCTCGTCCGACGGGCAGGAGGCGTCCGCGTGATCCAGGCCAGCACCCGCCTGCGCGTGGCGGACAACACCGGCGCCCGGGTGATCGAATGCATCCGCGTCCTGGGCCGTTCGCAGAAGACCACGGCCGGCGTCGGTGACGTCATCGTCGCGGCCGTCAAGCAGGCCATCCCCAACGCCGCCGTGAAGAAGGGCGACGTGGTGCGTGCCGTGGTGGTGCGCACCGCCAAGGAGTTCGGACGCCCGGACGGCAGCTACATCCGCTTCGACGAGAACGCCGCCGTGCTCATCAACAACCAGGGCAATCCCCGCGGAACCCGCATCTTCGGCCCCGTGGCCCGCGAGCTCCGCGACCGCAACTACATGAAGATCGTCTCGCTCGCGCCGGAGGTGCTCTAGATGCCCCCCGCCTCACGACCGATCCGCGCCACGCGCGTGCCGGACATCCGCAAGGGTGACCATGTCCTGGTCCTGACCGGCAAGGACGCCGGCAAGAAGGGCACCGTCCAGAAGGTCATCACCAACCTCCAGGGCTGGAAGAAGACCACCTCCAAGCTGGGCTCGGCCTGGCAGAAGACGTCGCCACTGGCCAGTGCCTCGGTCGTGGTCGAGGGCATCAACATGGCCAAGCGGCACACCAAGCCGCGCCAGATGCAGGGCCGCACGGATCGTCAGCCACGCATCCAGCAGGGCGGCATCCTGGACATCGCCCGCCCGCTCAACGCGAGCAACGTGATGCTGATCTGCCCGTCCTGCTCGCAGCCGACCCGCGTTCGGCACGATGTCGCTGCGGATGGTCGCAGCGTGCGCGTCTGCACCAACTGCCATGAGCCGCTCACCAACGTCGAAAGGAAGCGCCAATGAGCGGCGAGTTGCGCCAGCGCTACGTGGATGAGGTCGTGCCCGCGCTCCAGAAGGAGTTCAACTACACGAACCCCATGCAGGTGCCGCGCCTGGACAAGATCGTCATCAACATCGGCCTCGGCGAGGTGCTCTCGAACGCCAAGGCGCTCGACGCAGCCGTCGGGGACCTGGCCATCATCTGTGGCCAGAAGCCGATCGTGACGCGCGCCAAGCGCTCGATCGCCCAGTTCCGGGTACGGACCGGGAATACGATCGGCGCCAAGGTCACGCTGCGCGGCGAGCGCATGTGGGACTTTCTGGAGCGGCTGACCCGTATCGCGCTGCCGCGCATCCGCGACTTCCGCGGCGTGCCCGGCCGCTCGTTCGACGGCCGTGGCAACTACACGCTGGGGCTGCGCGAGCAGCTCGCATTTCCCGAGATCGACTACGACAAGGTCGACCGCCTGCGCGGGCTCGAAGTGAGCATCGTCACGACGGCGAAGACCGACGAGGAGTCCAAGCGCTTGCTGGCACTCCTCGGCATGCCCTTCGCCGGCTGAGGCGCAAGAGGAGCTCGAATGGCCAAGAAATCCCTGATCGTCAAATCACAGCGCAAGCCCAAGTTCCCGGTCCGCGGCTACAACCGCTGCATGATCTGCGGCCGCCCGCGTGGCTTCATGCGCCGTTTCGCGCTGTGCCGCATCTGCTTCCGTGAGCACGCCCTCCTCGGCGAGCTGCCGGGCGTGACCAAGTCGAGCTGGTAAGCCAGATGAACATCTCCGATCCCATCGCCGACATGCTCACGCGCATCCGCAACGCGAGCCGCGCTCGCCACGAGGAGGTCATGGTGCCTGCCTCGCGGACCAAGCTGGCCATCGCCAAGATCCTCAAGGACGAGGGCTTCATCGAGGACTTCACCGAGTCCAAGGAAGGCCCCCAGCTGCAGATGAAGATCAAGCTCAAGTACGTCGGCAAGGTGCCGGTCGTCAGCGGGCTCAAGCGCATCAGCAAGCCGGGCCTGCGGGTCTATGCGGCCAAGACGGAGATCCCGCGCGTGCTCGGCGGGCTCGGCGTCGTCATCGTCAGTACCAGCCACGGGATCATGACCGGCGCAGAGGCCCACAAGGGCCAGCTCGGCGGCGAGATCCTGGCGTACGTCTGGTAGCCGAACAATGTCCCGCATCGGCAGACTCCCCATTCCCGTGCCTGCAGGCGTGCAGGTGACCATCGACGGCGCTCACGTGGACGTGAAGGGGCCGCGCGGCGAGCTGTCTCGCGACGTGGCTCCGGAGCTCCGCCTGGTCCGCGACGGCGACACGCTGGTCGTAGAGCGACCGGGTGACGACAAGCGCTCCCGGCAGCTCCACGGGCTGACACGCACGCTGGTGTCGAACATGGTCACCGGCGTGACCACCGGCTACCGCAAGGGCCTGGAGATCACCGGCGTCGGCTACCGCGCCCAGCTGGTCGGCAAGAAGCTGCAGCTCAACCTGGGCTACAGCCACCCGATCGAGATCGACCCGCCGGCCGGCATCGGCTTCGAGGTGGAGAATCCCACCCGCCTGGCGGTCACCGGCATCGACAAGGAGCTGGTCGGCCACGTGGCAGCCCGCATCCGCGCGCAGCGCAAGCCCGAGCCCTACAAGGGCAAGGGCGTCCGCTACACGGGTGAGGTCGTCCGTCGCAAGGCCGGCAAGTCCGGCAAGATCGGTGGCAAGAAGTGAGCCCGTCTTCAACACTGAACCGCGTTGCAGCCCGCCAGAAGCGGCATACGCGCATTCGGCTGACACTGTCGGGTATCACGGAGCGGCCGCGCCTGACGGTCTTCCGCAGCCTCAACCAGATCTACGCCCAGGTCATCGACGACACATCGGGTCGTACGCTGGCAGCCGCTTCGTCGCTCGAAAAGGAGCTTCGCGAGGGCAAGGGCACCAAGAGCGAACAGGCCAAGCAGGTCGGAGCCCTCATCGCCCGTCGGGCGAAGGAGGCCGGCGTCGGCAAGGTGGTCTTCGACCGCTCCGGCTTCCGCTATCACGGCCGCGTCCGCGCCCTCGCAGAGGGCGCCCGCGAAGCCGGACTCGACTTCTAGCCCGCCCCGCTCGGACCCACGGAAAGGACCTCGATGGCACGAATCGATCCCGCCAAGCTGACGCTCGAGGAGCGCGTCGTCCAGATCAACCGCGTCGCGAAGGTCGTCAAGGGCGGCCGGCGCTTCAGCTTCAGCGCGGTGGTCGTGGTCGGCGACGGTCACGGGCATGTCGGCGCTGGCCTGGGCAAGGCCGGCGAGGTGCCCGAGGCGATCCGGAAGGGCGTCGAGGACGCGAAGAAGCACATCATCAAGGTGCCCCTGTTCGGCACCACCATCCCGCACGAAGTGCGCCAGCAGTTCGGGGCCAGCACGGTCCTGCTGCGGCCGGCTTCGCAGGGCACCGGCGTCATCGCCGGCGGCTCCGTACGTGCGGTGGTGGAAGCGGCCGGGGTGCGGGACATCCTGTCCAAGTCGCTCGGCTCCACCAACCCCGTCAACGTGGTGCGTGCCACGCTCGAGGGCCTGCGCAGCCTGCACAGTGCCGAGGAGCTCGGGGCGCGTCGCGGCAAGGTGCTGCACAGCTACATTCCCGGCCAGCCGTCCAGCGGCATCCTGGCCGCCGGTTCGGAGGCCTCCGCGCCGCCCAGCCGCGGCGTGCCAGCACGAGACACCAACCGTGGCCGGTAGCCTCCGGGTGACGCTCCGCAAGAGCGTCGTGAGCACCAACCCCGACGCGCGCGCGACCGTGCGCGCGCTCGGTCTGCACCGCATCGGCGAGACCGTGGAACTGCCGGACAACCCGGCCGTTCGCGGCCAGGTCCGCCATGTCCAGTACCTGCTGGAAGTGGCCGAAGTCTCGCAGCCGGCGAAGGCCGCCCGCGCAGCCCGCGGGTCCAAGGCAGCGTCCAAGCCGGCGGCCGGGGAGGAGACCAACTCGTGAAGCTTCACGATCTGAAGCCCGCTCCGGGCTCTCGCAAGGATCGCATCCGCGTCGGACGAGGCATCTCGGGCGGCAAGGGCAAGACCGCCGGCCGTGGCACCAAGGGCCAGAAGTCGCGCGCGGGCGGCAACTTGCCGTCCTGGTTCGAGGGTGGCCAGACGCCGGCTCATGTGCGCCTGCCCAAGCTGCACGGCTTCAAGCGCCGCTTCCGCGTCGAATACCAGGTGGTCAACGTCGGCCGCATCTCCGAGTACGCGGAAGCCGGCCGATTCGGTGCAGAGCCTGGCAAGGACCCCCTGACCATCAACAGCGAAGTCCTGCGCGGCGCAGGCCTGATCTCCAATGACCGGGACCCGGTCAAGGTGCTCGGTCATGGCGACGTGACGGTCAAGCTCTTCGTGGCCGCCGAGGCGTTCACCAAGACGGCCCGCGAGAAGATCGAGACCGCCGGCGGCTTCGTCCAGTCGACCGCGGTGGTGGTCGAGAAGGGCGAGACCAAGCAGGATCGCGCGGACGCCCGCGCACAGGTCGCCAAGGAGAAGCAGAAGGCCGCCGAAGTCGCTGACGCTGCCCGCTGGGCCGCTGCGCCGGCTGGCGCGCCCGGCACTCCGGCCGCTCCCGCCACGCCTGCCACATCTGCCGCCCCGGCCGCCAGGGCTGCTGCCCCGTCCAAGGGCGAGTCACGCAAGGCCGCTGCCGCAGCGGCTGCCACGCCAACCGCCAAGCCTGAGGCACCCGCCGCCGAACCGGAAGCACCCGCCGCCGAGCCCGAGGCACCGGCCGCCGACGAGGCGCCGCTCGAGCTCCAGGCAACGTTCGTCGATCAGGACACAGAACCCGCCGCCCCCGACTCCTCCGACGAGGAGAACACAGCCGAGGATTCCGACGAGGCTCCGGCACCGCGCCGGCGCTCCCGCAAGTCGACCGACTCCTCGGACGAATAGCCCGTGTTTGACGCTCTCGTCAATGCTTTCCGCGCGCCGGACATCCGGCGCCGGATCCTTTTCGTGCTGGGCATGCTGGTGCTCGTGCGCGGCCTGGCGCACGTGCCGGTGCCGGGCGTCGACCAGGCGCAGCTCGCCCAGGTCCTGGGCCAGCAGCAGTTCCTCCAGCTGCTCGACCTGTTCTCCGGCGGAGGGCTGTCGTCCTTCTCGGTGATCGCCCTGGGCGTCAACCCGTACATCAACGCCTCGATCATCATGAATCTGATGACGGGCGTGGTGCCCAGGCTCCAGCAGCTGTCCCGCGAAGGCGAGTACGGCCGCAACAAGATCAACCAGTACACCCGCTACCTGACCGTGCCGATGGGCTTCCTGCAGGCCTACGGATACCTGGCCCTGCTGTCCAGCCAGAGCGTCATCAAGGGCTTCGACCTGACCAGCTGGGAGACCCTCACGCAGCTCTTCACCCTGACCGCCGGCACCGTGCTGGTGATGTGGCTGGGCGAGCTGATCACGGAGCGCGGCATCGGCAACGGCATCAGCTTCATCATCTTCGCGGGCATCGTGGCCAAGGCGCCGAGCGGCGTGGCCCAGTTCCTCAACAACCCTGACATTCCGGCCGGCATTGCCTTCGGCGTGCTGGGCATCGTGGCCGTGGCGGTCATCGTCTACATCCAGGAAGGCCAGCGGCGCATCCCCATCCAATACGCCAGCCGCGTGCGCGGCAGACGCATGTACCAGGGCGGTGCCACGTTCCTGCCACTGCGCGTCAATCAGGCCGGCGTCATCCCGATCATCTTCGCCATCAGCATCCTGCTGTTCCCCGTCCAGCTGGCGACCTACTTCTCCAACTCCGGCGGCGTGGTGCAGGACGTGGCCAACGGGGTGATCACCATCCTCAACAACCAGAGCCCGCTCTACATCGCGCTCTACTTCCTGCTGACCGTGGGCTTCACGTACTTCTACACGGCGTTCACCTTCAAGCCGGACGAGACGGCCGACCAATTACGCAAGAACGGTGGGTTCATCCCGGGCATCAGGCCAGGGTCGCCGACGCGTGAGTACTTGACCAGGGTGGTCTATCGCGTGAGCCTGGCCGGCGCCATCTTCCTGGGCATCGTGGCGGTCGCGCCGATCATCGTGGCCATCCCGTTCAAGAGCAGCGTCATCGGGTCGTTCAGCCTCGGCGGCACCGCGCTCCTGATCATCGTGTCGGTGGTCGTGGAAACCATGAAGCAGCTGGAGGCCCAATTGATGATGCGCAACTACGAAGGGTTCATCCGTTGACGCGCGCGGCGCTGGGCGCCGCGGGCGGGGCATCGAATCTGGCCGCGCCCGGCACCCCCGAGGTACCGGCCGCGCTCTACCCATCACGAAATGGGCGCAAGTCGGACGGCACCTCCTCGTCACGGCGGATCCTGATCATGCTCGGCGCGCCTGGCGCCGGGAAAGGCACCCAGGCGGACATCTTGTCCGACCGGCTGGCCCTTCCGCACGTTTCGACCGGAGACCTGTTCCGGACGGCGATCCGCGAGCAGACCGCACTCGGCCGGGAGGCCAAGCGCTACATGGAGAAGGGCGCCCTGGTGCCCGACGACGTGACGGTCCGCATGCTCAAGGCACGTCTGGCGGAGCCTGACGCCGCCGAGGGCGCGATCCTGGACGGATTCCCGCGCACCGCGCCCCAGGCCGAGTCGCTCGACCGCCTGCTGGCGTCGCAGGGCTCCCGCGTCCGCGGCGCACTCTACGTGGAAGTCCCCAAGGAAGAGCTGGTGCGCCGCCTGTCCGGGCGGCGTGTCTGCACCGGCCACGGCCAGCACGTCTATCACGTGCTCTGGAAGCCGCCCAAGGTGGAGGGCGTCTGCGACATCGACGGCTCTCCGCTCGAGCAGCGCGCGGACGACCAGCCGGAGACGGTCCAGGCCCGCCTGGAGAAGCAACTGCCGCCCATGTACGAGGTGGTCGACTACTACGCCGACCGCAAGATCCTCTACTCGGTGCGCGGCGACCAGCCCATCGACGCGGTCACGCAGGAGCTCCTGCACGCGGTCGAGACCGCTGCGGCGACCGCCTGACGTGAACGCCTCGGACCGCCGCGTGACGCTCAAGAGCGCGGCCCAGATCCAGAAGATGGCGGTTGCCGGCCGTCTGGTGGCCGACGTGCTGGATCGCGTCGGGAAGGAAGTCCGGCCGGGCGTCACCACGCTGGAGCTGGATGCGCTGGCCGAGCAGCTGATCCGGGAGCGCGGCGGCGTGCCGTCGTTCATCGGGGTCCCGGGCTACCTCGCGCCGTACCGCCACTCGCTGTGCATCTCCCTCGATGATGAGGTGGTCCACGGCATACCCGGCAAGCGGCGCATCCAGAACGGCCAGATCGTCTCGGTCGATGCCGGCGCGATCGTGGACGGGTGGCACGGCGACGCCGCGCGCACCTGGGTCGTGGGGGAGGCTCCCGAACGGGTGCAGCGCCTGGTGGCCGCCACGCGCGAGGCCATGCTGGCCGGAATCGCGGCAGCGCGCCCCGGTAACACCCTGAGCGACATCTCGGGGGCCATCGAGGACGTTGCGCTGGCAGGCGGGTATGGCGTGGTGCGCTCGTTCGTCGGCCACGGCATCGGCACGGAGATGCACGAGGAGCCGCAGGTCACCAACTTCCGCTCCGGCAACCGGGGACGGGTCATCGAGCCTGGGTTGTGCCTGGCCATCGAGCCGATGTTCACGCTGGGCGGCTACGACGTGCGCGTCAAGCCGGACGGCTGGACGGTCGAGACGCGTGACGGCAGCCTGGCCGCGCATTGGGAGCACAGCATCGCCGTGACGGCGGAAGGCCCGCGCATCCTGACGCTCAACGATGCCGCTCCCGCCGAGGAGCGCGCCCTGGCGCGCATGGCGGTGGCTTGATGATCGCGCTTGCCTCAATGCCCCTGCTTGCCGAGAACAGCAGCCCTCTGGTACACTCCCTTTTCCGTTGCCGGGTTTACCTCGGCGCGCTTCCGTGTCACGCGGTCGGGTCTCCCGGTCCCCTCGGCACGGTATCCATTTTCACCAGTCGGGTATCGGAGTCAGAGTCCGCCTGTGGCCAAGAAGGATGCGATAGAGGTCGAGGGAACGGTCATCGAACCGCTTCCGAATGCCATGTTCGCCATCGAGTTGGAGAACAAGCATCGCGTCTTGGCGCACATCAGCGGAAAGCTGCGGATGAACTTCATCCGCATTCTGCCCGGGGATCGCGTACGGGTCGAACTGTCGCCCTACGACCTCTCTCGGGGTCGTATTACTTACCGGCTCAAGTAGCGGAGCGGACGTGAAGGTTTCTGCGTCGGTCAAGACGCGCTGTGACAACTGCAAGATCATCCGCCGTCAAGGCACGGTGATGGTCATCTGCACCAACCCCAAGCACAAGCAGCGGCAGGGTTAGGGCGTGGCACGTCTTGCAGGCATCGACATCCCGCGCGAGAAGCGCGTGGAGATCGCCTTGACCTACATCTTCGGAATCGGCCTGCCCACCAGCCAGAAGATCCTCGCCCAGGCGAACGTCAACGCGGACACGCGCGTGCGGGATCTGACGGAGGAGCAGGTCAACCGGCTCCGCGACATCATCGACCGGCGCTACAAGGTGGAGGGTGATCTTCGCCGGGAGGTGGCGCTGAACATCAAGCGGCTCCAGGAGATCGGCTCGTATCGCGGTCTCCGTCACCGCCGCAACCTGCCTGTTCGCGGGCAGCGCACCAAGACCAATGCTCGCCAGCGGCGCGGTCCCAAGAAGACCGTCGGCGTCCGGCGCAAGAAGTAGCCACAGCCACACGACCAGCCGCGCCGGCTTTGACCGGCGGCGGATAGCCCAACAGGAGCTGATCCAGAAACGATGGCGGAACGAAAGCGCGCGGCCAAGACGCGACGGCGAGAACGCAAGAACGTGCCGGCAGGGCATGCCCATATCCAGGCCACGTTCAACAACACCCTGGTGACCATCACCGACACTGCCGGTGCCGTCATCGCATGGGGTAGTGCGGGGCTGGCTGGTTTCAAGGGCTCCCGCAAGAGCTCGCCGTATGCGGCCGCCATGAGCGCCGATGGTGCGGCCAAGCGTGCCATGGAGCACGGCATGCGCCACGTCGAAGTCTTCGTCAAGGGTCCCGGCGCCGGTCGTGAGCAAGCCATCCGCTCGTTGCAGGCCGCCGGCCTGGAGGTCACTGCCATCACGGACGTCACGCCCATTCCGCACAACGGCTGCCGCCCGCCCAAGCGGCGCAGGGTCTGATCATGGCTCGTTATAACGGTCCCGTTTCCCGTCTCTGCCGCCGCGAGGGGATGAAGCTCTACCTCAAGGGCAGCAAGTGCTACACCAAGAAATGCCCCTTCGAGCGCCGCGCGACGCCTCCCGGGCAGCATCAGATGCGGCGCCGCAAGGTGTCGGAGTACGGCGTGCAGCTGCGCGAAAAGCAAAAGGTGCGGCGCGTGTACATGGTGCTGGAGCGGCAGTTCAAGCACTACTACGCAACCGCGCAGTCCCGCCCCGGCGTGACCGGTGAGAACCTGCTCCGCCTGCTGGAGACGCGCCTGGACAACGTGGTCTATCGCATGGGTTTCGCGTCCAGCCGCGCGCAGGCTCGCCAGCTGGTCAACCACGGCCACTTCACCGTGAACGGCAAGCCGACCGACATTCCGTCCTACCAGGTCCACGCCGGCGACCACGTCGCGGTGCGGGAGGCCAGTGTCAAGTCGGAATACTTCAAGAACGTCAAGGACGCCCTCCGCGGCGCCCAGCGACCGGACTGGCTGAACGTCGACGCCGATCACTTCGCCGGCAACGTCAGCGCCCTTCCCCGCCGCGACCAGATGCCGCTCGAACTCAACGAGCAGCTTGTGGTCGAGTACTACTCGAGGTAACGCCCGCCCCATGATCGAACTGGAGAACGCACAGATCGAGCCCGTCGAGGAGCTCGAGTCATACGGCAAGTACGAAGCCAGCCCGCTTCCCGCCGGGTATGGCGTGACGCTGGGCAATGCCCTGCGCCGCGTGCTGCTGTCCTCGCTGGAGGGCGCGGCCGTCACCTCCATCCAGGTGCGCGACGTCTACCACGAGTTCAGCAGCATTCCGGGCGTGAAGGAGGACGTGACCCAGATCGTCCTCAACGTCAAGAAGCTGCGCCTCAAGAGCTACGCCGCCCATCCGATCCAGCTGAAGCTGGTCAAGTCCGGCGCCGGCGCCGTGACCGCCGCGGACATCATGGAATCCGCGGACGTCGAGATCGTCAATCCCGACCAGGAACTGATGACGCTCGACTCGGACGACATGACCATCGACATGGACCTGACCGTCGAGCGCGGTGTCGGCTACCTGGCCGCCGAGCGGACCGAGCAGCTGCCCATCGGGGTGATCCCGGTGGACGCGATCTTCACGCCCGTGCGCAAGGTCAACTACCACGTGGAGAACACCCGCGTCGGCCAGATGACCAACTTCGACAAGCTGACCATCGAGATCGAGACGGACGGCACCATCCAGCCGGAAGACGCGCTCTCGCGCGCGGCAGAGATCCTGGTCCAGCAGTTCAGCCTCTTCACCACGGCCGGCAAGGCCCTGGCGGACGCGGATCGCTCCGGCGCCGGAGCCCCGTCCCTGCCGCAGAACATGCTGGACATGCCCATCGAGGACCTGGACCTGCCGATGCGGGCCTACAACTCGCTGAAGCGCAACAACATCGTCAAGGTGAGCCAGCTCCTGCAGCTGCAGGACGAGGATCTCCTGCGGATGCGCAACTTCGGCAAGAAGTCGCTCGACGAGATGAAGGAGCGCCTGCGCATGCGGGGGTTCCTGCCGCCGGATGACGGCACCGGCGAGACGTCCTACGACGAGGACGTCGACGGCGACGATCTGGAAGGCGACGACGAGGACGAGGAGTCCTGACCCATGGCCCATCAAATCGACGGGCGCAAGCTCAGCCGTCAGACCGGCCCGCGCAAGGCCCTGTACAAGAGCCTGATCGTGGCCGTGCTGCGCTATGAGCAGATCCGCACGACCGAGGCGCGCGCCAAGGAGGTGCGCGGCATGGTCGAGAAGATCATCACGCTCGCCAAGGATGGCTCGCTGGCCAACCGCCGGCGGATCGTTGCGCAGCTGCCGGAAGAGCCCCTCGTCATCGACAAGCTGATCAATGAGATTGCGCCGAGGTACGGCGATCGAACCTCCGGCTACACGCGCCTGGTCCGCATCGGACTGCGCGCGGGTGACCGGGCGCCGATCGTCCAGCTCGAGCTCGTCTGAGGACCTGCCGGACGGCACGGCGGGCGAAAGCCCGGCGCCTGTCGCTCCGGCCAAGCGAACCGCTCGAGAGGGCGGCCCCGTGCGCTATGTCGCACGAGTGGAATACGACGGAACGGAGTTCAGCGGCTTCCAGGTCCAACCCGGAGGTCGCACCGTCCAGGGAGAGATCGAACGGGCCCTGAGTCGCCTCAACGGCGGCAAACGGATCCGCATCGATGCAGCGGGACGAACCGACGCCGGGGTGCACGCCCAGGACCAGGTCATCGCGTTCAGCTACTCGGGACGGTTGTCAGGAGCCAGGCTCGGCCGCTCGCTGGAAGCGCTGCTTCCCGCGGACGTCTCGGTCGGAAGGCTCCGGCGGGTGGCTCCAGGGTTCCGGCCCCGCTACGCTGCGGTGCTCCGCGAGTACCGCTACAGCATCTGGAATGGGCCCCACAGCCCGCTCCGGGAGCGCTACGCGCTGGGAGTCCGGGAGCCACTGGACGTTCCGGCCATGCAGAAGGCCGCCGCGGCTTTCGTCGGAAGACATGATTTCTCTGCATTCAGCAGAGGGGATCGACAACCGATCCGGACCCTTCACGGGGTGCGGATCCGCAGACAGGGCAGAACGATCACGATCGACGTGAGTGGTGACGCCTTCCTGCGCCAGATGGTTCGGAGCATCGTGGCCGCTCTCCTGCGCATCGGGCGCGGGGAGGCGACCACCGAAGACCTGGAGGCCGCGTTGCGGTCACCGGAACGGGCCTTCGCCGGCGCGATCGCTCCGCCGCAGGGATTGACCCTGCGACGGGTGAAGCTCGGCGAGACACGACAAAGGAACGAGACAGGACCAGCGTGATGACGACCAGGACATATTCGCCCCGCCTCAGCGAGATCGAACGTCGCTGGTTCGTCGTGGACGCCAGCGGCCAGACGCTGGGCCGCCTCGCGACCCAGGTGGCGCAGCTGCTCGCCGGCAAGCACAAGCCGTCGTTCGCGACGCACATCGACACCGGCGACCACGTGATCGTGATCAACGCGTCGCGCATCGCCGTCGGCGGCGACAAGCTGACCACCAAGATGTATGCCCGCCACAGCGGCTACCCGGGCGGCTTCCGCCAGGAGACGCTCGGCGACCTGCTGGCCCGGCGACCCGAAGAGGTCATTCGTCGCGCGGTCAAGGGCATGCTGCCGCGGAACCGCCTGGGCGTGCAGCAGTTGCGCAAGCTGAAGATCTACGCCGGGTCGGACCACCCGCATGAGGCGCAGCAGCCAGAGGTCCTGGCGCCCACCAGCGCGCCTGCGGGCCGTGCCAATCCTGCCGCGTCCAGCCACGCCGCAGCCACCGCAACTCGTCCCGTTGCCGCGACCGCCCCGGCCCCGGACGCCACCGAGGCCGTTGGAGGAGAATCCGCCGCATGAGTGCCAACACCGCGTTCTTCTCCGGCACCGGCCGACGCAAGACGAGCGTCGCGCGCGTCCGCCTCATCACCGGCGACGGTGAGATCGTGGTCAACGGCAAGACCCTGGAAGAGCATTTCGGCAACGCCGTGAACCTGGGCGAGATCATGATGCCGTTCCGCGTCACCGGGACCGAAGGGCGCTACAACGCCATGGTCAAGGTCGAGGGCGGCGGCTATCAGGGCCAGGCCGGGGCCATCCGTCACGGCATCGCCCGAGCACTGCTTTCCATCGATCCGGATGCCGCCCGCTCGCCGCTCCGACAGGCGGGTTTCCTGACCCGCGATCCGCGCATGAAGGAACGCAAGAAGTTCGGCCTCAAGCGCGCACGCAAGGCGCCGCAGTACACCAAGCGCTAGGCAGCGCCCACACCCCGACTCGCATTCGATGGCCCCGCCGGCAAGGCGGGGCTTTTCGATTCCATGGGCGGGGCATTGGCCTATGCCCGGCCGAGCGTGGAATCTGCGGACCAGATGGTGCGAAGCACGGACGGTGGCGTCGCCTTCGCGATACCGGTCACCAGTCGGGAAAACGAGGAAGTTCCGCACTGGCCGTGGATCTGTCTCGTCCGCCGCCGAGACCGGTCGTCCCGCGCTACGCTTGCACCGATGTCCGAACCCGTCTTCGAGCGCTACAAGGAGGCCCTGAAGCAGGGCCACGTGGCGACCTTCAAGGGCCGCCCGCGCGACGCACTCCAGCACTACCAGGAAGCCGCGCGCCTGGCCGGCCACCGGCCGCTGCCGTTCATCAACATCGGCAGCGTGCTGCTCCAGCTGGGACGCCCGCAGGAGGCCATCACGGCCTACGACGAGGCACTCCGCCGCGCCCCGGAGGATCGGCAGGCGCTCAGCGGCAAGGCGGCGGCACTGCTGGCTGCGGGCAAACGCTCGGACGCGGCGGCGCTGCTCCAGCAGATCGCCGACCTGGACGCTGAGGAGAGCCGGCGGCTCGAGGAGGCAGACGCCAATGCCCAGGCGGCCGCGTGGAACGGTGGCCCGGAACAGCTCCTCCTGGCCGCCGAACGGTCGAGCCGGGACGGCAAGAACGCGGAGGCGATCCACGCCTACCTCGGCGCATCGTCCGGATTTGCCGACGTGAACCAGTTGGATGCCGCGCTCGACGCCTGCCAGCGAGCCCTGGGGCTGTCACTGGGTTCGCCGACGGTCCACCTGGAGATGGCACGCCTCTACTTCGTGCACGGCTGGAACGACCTTGCCGTCGAGCGCCTGGTGCTCCTCGAGCGTTTGCTGGCCTTCGACGAGGACGCTGTTTCCGAGGCCAATCTGCGCGAGCTCGCGCGGGCGCACCTGGACGCTGACCCGCGACTCAGCGCCCTCGCGAACCGCACGGCCTGACCGAACCGCGCGGGGCCCGTCCTCAGGTACGGCGGCTGAGCCGCAGCGACTACAATCGGTCGACTCATGCAGCAGCTTCTGGACCTGTTCGGGGGCGCGCACATCGAGCCGACGGCGCTGCTGGACATCGGCCTCACGGCGCTCCTGTTCTACGGCCTGTTCAGCCTCATCCAGGGGACCCGTGCCGTACGCCTCGTCATCGGCGCGATCGTGCTGTACGTGGTGTACGTCGCAGCCCAGGCCCTGAACCTGCGGCTGCTCTCGGGGATCCTCCAGACCGGCGCCGTGGTCGGACTGTTGGCGCTCGTGGTCATCTTCCAACCGGAGCTGCGCCGGGCCCTGGAACGCATCGGCAGGGTCGGCTCGCTGAGCTGGATCGCGGTTCCGGGGACGGGTTCGTTCGACACGGTCGCCACGGTCCTGGCGCGCACTGCGGTGACCCTGGCCTCGCAACGCATCGGGGCGCTGATCGTGGTTGAGCGGGAGACCGGGCTGGAGGACGCCGCGGAGGGCGGCATCATGCTGCACGCGGACCTCTCCGTTGAGCTGCTCCAGTCGATCTTCACGCCGCACACGGCGTTGCACGACGGGGCTGTGATCATCCGCAACGAGAAGGTGCTCGCCGCGGGAGTGGTCCTGCCGCTCTCAGAGACGGCCACGCTCCGAGAACGCTACGGCACGCGCCATCGCGCGGCCATCGGCATCAGTGAGCAGACGGACGCCGTGGCCATCGTGGTCAGCGAGGAATCCGGACACGTCAGCCTGGTCGAACGCGGCCGCGTTCTGCGGGCACTGGACGAGGAGCGGCTGCGCACCGCATTGCGCAGCCTGCTGCGCCCAAGCGACGCCCGCGGACGAGCTGCCAGCTCGGTCGCCAAGCTCGGCCCCGTCCGGTTCGTCAACGCCGGCCGGCACCGGCGAACGCGCCTGCGCATGAAGGCGGACCTCCGCACCGGTGCCGATGGCACGCCGGTCGTGCCGGTCGCGCCGAATCCGCCGCCGCCTCCCGGAACACCGCCGGGCGGGGCCGCAGCGCTGCCCGGATCCGCGGGCAGGGCGGAGTGAGGCGCCTCCTCGCTTTTCTGCTCGGCAACTGGCCGCTCAAGCTGGGAGCGGTCGTGCTGGCCACGGTCCTGTACGGCGGCGTGGTGCTCTCCCAGAACACCCGGACGTGGCCCGGGCAGGTGCCCATCGACGTCCACAACCCACCGCGAGACGCGGCCGTCCTGAACTTCCTCGGCTACGTCACCAACATCCAATTCCGCGCACCCCTGGATGTGGCCAGCCACCTGGCTCCCGGGTCCTTCTTCGCCTCGATCGACCTGTCCGGCGTGGAGCCCAACGCGGATGGGTCGCCGGTCGAAGTGCCGGTCAGCCTGGGCAAGATCGACGCCAGCGTGGAGATCGTCGACTATCAGCCCAAGGTGGTGGAGGTCACGCTCGACCCGGTAGTCAGCCAATCGTGGCCGGTGACGGTCGAACGAGGACAGGTACCCGACGCCGTCACCATCGGGCCACCCCAGGTCGACCCGCAGTCCGTCACCCTGACCGGCGCGAAGTCGCGCGTGGCGAGCGTCCACGAGGTGGCCGCCCGGGTGACCATCGACGCCACCGGCCTCAACGTCGACCAGGAGGTGGATCTCCAGGCCCTGGACGACAACGGCACGCCGGTTCTCAGCGTCCAGATCGAACCGTCGCGCGTCCGCGTACGCATCGACGTTGCGCGCAACCAGGGCACACTCCAGCTACCGGTCCGCATCCAGTTCACGGGCGCACCCGCCACCGGCTTCGAAATCGGCAGCGTGACGGTGCTGCCGGCCGCTGTTACCGTGAGCGGCGAAGCGCCGGTCGTGGCACGCCTCAGTGGCATCGACACGCTTCCGATCGACCTTGCCTCACGCAACGCCACCTTCGCGGTGGACGTGGGCATGGATGTCCCTACCGACGTGACCGTCGACGGCTCCACGACCGTGCACGTGACCGTCACGCTGCTCGAGATGCAGGTTTCGCGCACCCTGGAGGTTGGACCGTTGTTGCTCGGCGCCCGAACGGACCTCATCTACACGCTGGATCGGCCGTCCGTGCTTGTGACGCTGTCGGGTCCCGCGTCTATCGTGGACAACGTGGCGCCCGCGGACCTGGCGGCGGAACTCCAGGTCGCGTCGCTGGGTCCTGGGAGCCACCAGGTACCGGTCGCTCTCACGCCGCCGACCGGCGTGCAGGTCGACTCGATCACTCCGCCCATGGTCCAGGTGAACATCGCGCAGGTGCCGCAGCCAACCCCGAGCCCAAGCCCGACCCCGTCGCCTGCCCTCAGTCCCAGCCCGAGCCCCAGCCTCGGCCCGAGCGCGGCGCCCTGATGCCGCGCCTCTTCGGCACGGACGGCATCCGTGGCATTGCCAACGTGGACCTGACGTCGTCGCTGGCCATGGACCTCGGCCGCGCAACGGCGAACCTGCTGCTCAGCGGGGACCGGCGCATCCTGGTCGGACAGGACACGCGTCGCTCCTGCGACATGTTCGTGGCCGCGATCGTGGCCGGTGGCACGAGCGCCGGTGCCGAGGTTCACCGCCTCGGCGTGTGCCCAACGCCCGCGCTGGCCTTTGTCACGGATGCGGGCGGGTACGGCGCCGGAATCATGGTCTCCGCCTCGCACAACCCGGCCGAGGACAACGGCCTGAAAGTGCTCGATTCGCGGGGCATGAAACTGGAGGACGAAGTCGAGGACCAGCTGGAAGCGCTGATCTGGAAGGCGGACGAGCTGCCGCACCCGACCAACGACGAGATGGGCTGCGAGGTGGACGCACGGCACGAGCTGGATCGCTACCGCCGCAGCAGGATGGAACTGGCGACGCGCAGCCGTTCGGACCTGGCGATCGCCGTTGACTGCGCCAACGGATCCGCGTCGGTCGTGGCCGCGGACATCCTGGCCCGCACCGGAGCACGGGTCACGGCGTACTTCAACGAGCCTGACGGCGTCAACATCAACGTGGCCTGCGGCGCGGTGTCCCCGGACGCCCTGGCCGGGATCGTGGCCACGCACGGCTACCAGCTCGGGATCGCCCTTGACGGCGACGCGGACCGCTGCGTGACCGTCGACGAGCGCGGCCATGTCGTGGATGGCGACCGGCTGATCGGCATCATCGCCCTGGATCGCCTGGAACGCGGCGCGCTGGCGGCCGACACGGTGGTGCTCAGCGTGCTTTCGAACGGTGGCCTGGAATCGGCCATCACCGCGGCCGGTGGCCGCGTGGTCCGCACGCCGGTCGGCGACAAGTACATCCTGGGGTCCATGCAGCTGTCGGGCGCGGGTCTCGGGGGCGAGAAGAGCGGCCACGTGATCATGGCCGAGCATTCGGCAAGCAGCGACGGGCTGCTGACCGCCCTGGAGGTACTGGACATCCTGTCCCGCACGGGCAAGCCGCTTTCGGAGCTGGCGGCACGAATTCCGCTGTTCCCGCAGCAACAGCGGACCATTCCGGCTCGTCACAGGGAGCAGTGGGAGGCGGATCTCCCCCTGGCCGAGGCCGTTCGCGCGGCCGAGGCCGAGCTCAAGGGCCGTGGCCGGATCCTGGTGCGTCCGTCAGGCACGGAGCCTGCCTTGCGCATCATGGTGGAGGGCGAGGACGCGGTCCGGGTGCGGCAACTGGCCGACGAACTGTCGGCGCTGGCTGCCCACCGCCTAAACTAGCCGCTCAGCCTCGGAGGAACATCCCAGCCCATGTGCGGAATCGTCGGATATGTCGGGCCGCGTGAAGCCGGCCCCATCCTGCTGGAAGGCCTCCAGCGCCTGGAATATCGCGGCTACGATTCGGCGGGCATCGCGCTCGTCACCAGCGAAGGCGAGATGTTCGTCGAGAAGCGCGCCGGCAAGCTTTCCAACCTGCGCACGGCGCTGCTGGACGTGACCCCGTCGGCGGCCATCGGCCTTGCCCACACGCGCTGGGCCACGCATGGCCGACCGGACGACCTCAACGCGCATCCCCACGTGGACTGCACGGGCGACGTGACGGTCATCCACAACGGCATCATCGAGAACTTCCAGGAACTCCGGGACGGCCTGGAGGCACGCGGCAACGTGCTCACGTCGGAGACGGACACGGAGGCCCTGGCTCACCTCATCGAAGAGGCGTACGCGGGCGATCTGGCGGAGGCGGTGCGCGCCGCGCTGCGCCAGGCGCACGGAGCCTACGCGATCGTCGTGATGCACAAGCTTGAGCCGAGCCGCCTGGTGGGGGCCCGGCTCAATGTGCCCCTGATCGTCGGTATCGGCAACGGCGAGAGCTTCCTCGCCTCTGACGTGGCGGCGCTGCTGGCGCACACCAAGCGCGTCATCTTCCTCGAGGAGGGCGACGTCGCGGACCTGCACGCGGACGGTGTGGTCATCACCGGGGTGGACGGCTCGCCGCGGGAGCGGCTGGTCACGGAGATCGACTGGACCATCGAGGACGCGGAGAAGGGCGGCTTCGAGCATTTCATGCTCAAGGAGATGTTCGAGCAGCCGGCGGCGATCCGCGACGCGGTGCTCGGTCGCATCCGCGGCGACGAGATCCACATCCCTGAACTGGAACCGGTCATGGACGCCATCCGCCGCGCCAACCGCGTGGAGCTGGTGGCCTGCGGGTCGGCCAACTACGCCTCGGCCGTGGCCGCGACCGTACTCCAGGACTGGGCCGGTATCCCGGCACGCTGGAACATCGGCTCGGAGTTCCGGTACAGCCCGCCTCCGCTCGACGAGAACACCCTGGTCATCGCGGTCACGCAGTCCGGCGAGACGGCGGACACCATCGCGCCCGCGCGCCTTGCCCACGAGCACGGCTGCACCCTGATCGCGGTTACCAACACCGTCGGTTCCGCGATCACCCGCGAGGCGGACGCGGTGCTCTTTCTCCAGGCCGGGCCGGAGATCGCGGTCGTGGCAACCAAGACGTTCGTGACCCAGGTGACCACGCTGGTGATCCTGGCCGCGGCCATCGCCAAGGCGCGCGGCAAGTTGGACCCGGGGCGCGAGAAGGCCCTGGTCATGGCGCTCCGGAACCTGCCGGCGGACGCGGAGCGCGCCCTGGAGTTGGCGGCACCCGCCAAGGAGCTGGCGCGGCGCTATGTCAACTCGCGGGGCTTCATGTTCGTCGGCCGAGGAGTCACCTATCCGGTGGCCCTGGAAGGCGCCCTCAAGCTGAAGGAAGTCAGCTACGTGCACGCGGAGGGCTACGCCGCCGGCGAGCTCAAGCACGGACCCATCTCGCTGCTGGATGCGGAAGTCCCGCTGGTCGCCGTGGCAACCCGCTCGTCCGTGCAGGAGAAGCTGATCAGCAATGTCATGGAGGGGCGCGCCCGCGACGCGCGCGTGCTGGCCGTGGCCACGGAAGGCGACGAGCAGATGCGCCGCTACGCCGACGACGTGCTCTGGGTGCCGGACACGATCGAGGAGCTGACCCCGGTGCTGGCGATCATCCCGCTCCAGCTGTTCGCCTACCACATGGCCGTGGTGCGTGGCACGGACGTGGACCAGCCGCGCAACCTGGCCAAGTCGGTAACCGTCGAGTAGTGGCTCCCACCGCGGCGTGAGCGGAGGCATCCAGCCGCCCGAGGGGACGACCGAGCTGGGCATCGACATCATCAGCGTGGACCGAATCCGCAAGGCGCTGGAGCGCCACGGCGACCGCTTCCCGAAGCGCATCCTGACCGACACGGAGAACGCCTACGTGCGCAACCGGCCGGAGACGCTGGCCGGGCGCTGGGCGGCCAAGGAGGCGGTCAGCAAGGTGCTGGGCCTGGGTGTGCGCGGAGTCGGCTGGCGCGAGATCGAGATCGTGCGCCTGCCGACGGGACAGCCCACGGTCCGCCTGCACGACCGCGCCAAGCGGCGGGCGGAGCAGCTGGGCATGGGGCGCGTGGCGGTCTCCATCAGCCACGAGCGGGATATCGCGGTGGCGATCGCGTTCGGGATCCGTACCCTTGGCGGAGCTTTCGTCTTCCCGGTGGACATCGAAGCCCGGCTGGACGATCGCGAGAAGGCGGTGCTCGCGCGGATGCAGCGCCTGCGCGACCTGGAGCGCGGGGCCGCCGAATGACCGCCGAACCGAGCGCCAACCGGCTTCCCGACTGGCGCACCTTCCAGCCGCCGGACGGCATCGGGGCGCTGGACGAAGCCGCCGCGTCACGCCTGGTTCCGGCGCGGGACCCGCGCGGCCACAAGGGCACGTTCGGCACGCTGCTGGCGGTGTGCGGCTCACTGGACTACCTGGGCGCGTCCCTGCTGGTCAGCCACGCTGCGCTGCGCGCGGGCGTCGGGTTGCTGTGCGTGGCCGTGCCCGCGTCCCTTCAGCCGCTGATTGCGGGACGTGTACCGGAGGCGACCAGCCTCGGCCTCCCGGAGGTCGAGCCGGGCGAGGTGGATGCCACCGCTGCCACCGCCGCGATCGCCGCCTACAAGGCCTCGGCCATCCTGCTCGGTCCGGGGCTGCGAGCCGGGGAGGGGACCCGCAACCTGGTGCGCCGTCTCGTCGCCGCGGACGGTGTGCCCATGTCGCTCGACGCGGAGGCGCTCAATTCCCTGGCACTCGCCGAATCGTGGTGGACCCTGCTGCGACGCCCGGTCGTGGTCACGCCGCACCCGATGGAGTTCCAGCGCCTGGATGGGCAACCCGTCGGCGATGGTGATGTCGAGCGCGCGGAGCGGGCACGCGCGGCCGCGGCCAAATGGAACTGCGTGGTCGTGCTCAAGGGTGCCCACACGGTGGTTGCCGCGCCGGACGGCCGCCTCTTGATGGCGCCGTTCCAGAACCCCGCCATGGCCACCGGCGGCACCGGCGACGTGCTCAGCGGCCTCCTCGGATCGCTGCTGGCGCAGCATGCCGAGCCGTTCGACGCGGCCTGCCTGGCGGTCTGGCTGCACGGCATGGCCGGTGAGCACCTGCGCGAGCGCCTGGGCGACGCCGGCCTGCTTTCCGGCGAGCTGGCCGGAGAGGTGCCGCGGATCCGCCGCCACCTGACCGAGGTCGGCAAGCACGTCGCACGAGGCAGCCAGCGCGTGGGGTTCGCGCGGCACGAGTCGTGACCCAGGACACCGTCATCGCGCCGGCGACGGCGCGCCTCGCGTCCATCGAAGGGCGGCTGGCCGCCGCGGGGCTTCCGCCATTGCCGCGCCTCGCCTGGCTGGAGATCGATACGGACGCGCTGGCGCACAACCTGCGCACCGTCCGCGGGCTGGTGGGACCGGCGACCCGAGTGGCGGCCGTGGTCAAGTCCGATGGCTACGGCCACGGCCTGGAGATCGCGGCACGCACGTTCGCGGCCGCTGGGGCCGACCTGCTCTGCGTGGCGACCCTGGACGAGGCCCTGAGGCTCAGGCGCGCCGGGGTCGATGCGCCGATCCTGGTGCTGTACCCGGTTCCGCGGGGATCGGCGCCGGCCGCGGCGGAAGCGGAGCTCCAGGTGGTGGTCACCGATGCCCTGGACGCCGCCGCGCTCACGGAAGCGCAGCTTCCCGTCGGCCGCATCCTCCGCGTCCACCTGGAGGTCGAGACCGGGCTCCAGCGTGGCGGCCTGCCACCCGAATCGGTGGCCGCCGTGGCCTCGAAGCTGTCCCTTGCCCCGGGAATCGAGCTGGCGGGCCTGTGGTCGCACCTGGCCAGCTCGCATGACCCCGAGTTCTCCGCAGGGCAGCGCCGGCGGTTGGAGGACGCGGCCGGCTTCCTGTCCGCGGCGGGCCTGGACCTGCCGACGCTGCACCTGGATGCTACGGGCGGCCTGTTCTACGGCACGGGCGCGTCCCTGGAACTCGTCCGGCCGGGCCTGGGCCTGTACGGCGAATTGCCGGCGGTCCCCGACGGCAGTGCCTTCAGCGAGCGTGGCGCGGCGGCCGCGGCTCAACTGCGGCCGGCCATGACGCTCAAGGCACGTGCGCTGCGGATCGCGGAGGTGCTGGTCGGCAGGCCGGTGGGCTATGGCGGGTCCTGGATCGCGGCACGGCCGTCTCGTATCGCCACGCTGCCGGTCGGCTACGGCGACGGCTACGTGCGCACCTACCAGCCGGGAGCAGAAGCCCTGGTCCGGGGCCGCCGTGTGCCCGTCGTCGGGAGCATTGCCATGGACGCCGTGGAGGTGGACGTGACCGACATCGACGGCGTTGACGCGACCGACGAATTCGTGCTGCTGGGCGCTCAGGGCGGCGATCGCATCACGGCAACCGAACTGGCGCGACGGCGCAACACCATTGCGTGGGAGGTCCTTGCCGGCATGGCGTGGCGGTTGACCCGGGTGTACGATGCCTCGGCTGGCCCCAGTGGCGTTCGAACGCTCGCCGGCGAAACCCTTGTCCCGGAGGACACGGACTGACGAACGCGGCCCGTGAAGCGGCGGACCGCGAATGGCAGAAATCGTGCTCCATTCCGGGCAAATGACAACCGTCCGGCCACGTTGCGAGGGTCGGCGTCTGACTTGCGAGCGAGGAGAGGCATGAACGCCCGATTGCGGCCGCTCCTTCAGCACGCGTTCCGCGCATGGCACCTCAGCCAGTTGGCACCATGACCGGGCCCCGTGGCGGCATGGAACTCGGCGAGGAGTTGGTCGAGTACGTTGCGCGCGAGATCCAGGTGCGCGGCCTGACCGGCCCGGCGGTGATGTTCCTGGAGGCAAGCCGGCCGTACCGGCCGCTCGGCAGCCAGGCGATGGTCTTCTTCGATCCGGTCCTGAGAGGGCTGTTCGGTGGCGACATGGCGGAGGTCCAGCGGGTGCTGGCGGACGACGCCGGGATCGAACGCCTGATCGAGCGCCTGGAAGAGATCGACGACGAGCTGGGCCTGGACGCCTGACGCCTCGCGCTGACGAGGTCGCCGGCGCATGCGGGCGCCGGACGCGCCTCCCTTCCATTGGGGTCAGAATCCAACCGTGACGGCTGAGCCCCTCTCGTTCTTCACCATCGACCACGGCACCGCGTCGACGGCGGTCGCGCTGGTTGCGCCCGTGGACGGCCGGTTCAGGCTGCTGGCGTCGGACACCGCACCGCGTGGCGTCGCCGTGGGAGCGCTGCTGGAGGACCTGGTCGCCCGCGTCACGGCCACCGACGAGGACGTCCTCGTGGAGCCGGACGCCTGGCAGGATTGGGCACGCCTGGAGTCGGCCACCCACGAGCCCCTGGCAATCGTCCTTGCCGGCCCGAGCGACGCGCGACTCGGCGATCTCGAGCGAGCGGTCGCTGGTGCGGGCTGGGAGGTCCGCGCCCGGGCCGTGGCCGGTCGTGCGGATTGGGTCGCGCTCGCCGACGCCTGCCTGGATCCGACCGTCTCGGCGATCGCGCTTGCCGGCACGGAACCTGCGACGGCCGAGGACCGCGGGCAACTGGCCGTGCTCGCGGCGATGCTCGGAGCGCTCGCATCGCGTCGGGAAGACCTGTGGGTGCTGCTGTGCGGCAACGCAGCCAGCCTGGGGCGCTACTTCCCGACGGCGCGCACGCTGGAGGGACCGCGCGCAGAACCGGTCCCGGCAACCCTGGACTCGCAGCTGCGCCGGGCGGCGGAGGACCTGTCGGCACGCATCCGCGAGGCGCGGGATCGCGTGGTCCCCGTGGCCATGCAGGACGGGCGCGAGGCCATGAAAGTCTCCACGGGCACGCTCGCGCGCCTGCTGAACCGGCGCATCGAGGCGCTGGACGTCGGACACGCCTCCGGGTCGCGCACGCTCGCGCACCCGGACGGATCCATCTGGCACGTGACCTCGGCGGAAGCGGCCCTGGTGCCGGCCGCTGCGCTGTACGACGATCACGAGGCCGAGCAAATCCTCCGCTGGAGCGCCCTGCGAACGGACCCCTTCACGCTGGTCGACCGGTTGCGCAACCTGCGCCTGGCACCCTGGCGCGACGCCGGCGGAGACGGCAGCAAGCTTCGCCTGGCGGCCCTGCGGGCCGCGTTGCTCCGCCTGCACCAGGTGTGGCGCACGCCGGCCACGGCCGCAGGACAGCGCCACGTGGATTCACCGGCCGACCTGTTGATCGGCTGTGGCGGCGCATTTGCGGCGCTGCCGGCGCCCGCCGCCGCGCTGGCCCTCGTGGACACGCTCCGCCGGCCAGGGACCATGGCCGTGTTCCACGACCATGCCCGCCTGCTTGGCCCGGTCGGCACGCTTCCGGACGAGGCGGACCGGCGTCGCCTGCTGGCCGACCTCATTGACGACATGCTCCTGCCGCTCGGCACGGCCATCATCACCGGTGAAGTGCGACCTTCCCGCCACCCGGGTCGCCTCCGGATCAGCAGCGCGCTGCGCCAGAGCGAGCTGGAGCTTTCACCCGGGGCGTTGCGGCTGCTGGACCTGCCGCCCGGTGTGCCGGCGCGCATCGAGATCGAATCGCGGGACGGCAGCCTGATGGGCCTGCGTGCCCGGCACGTGGCCATTGAGGTCACCGGTGGCCTTGGAGGCCTGCTCGTGGACACGCGCGAGATCCCGCTGCGACTGCCCGAGCGGGCGGAGCGACGGCGAGCACTCTTCGAGAGCTGGGAGCGCCCCATCTGGGCGAGCCTGCAGCCATGAGCAACGGTCGAGGCGCCGGGCCCGGCGAGGTCGCGGACGGGGGACTGGAGATCGTCGGCGAACGACCTGCAACCCCGCGCCAGCGGCGGATTCGGTCCGCGTCGACGGGGCGCGCCGGCCGCAGAGGGTCCGGGGCGCTGGCCGTCCCGGACGTGGCGCCACAGCGGTTCGTTGCCCCAGCCACCCATCCCGTCCGCAATCCGTTGGTGGCGCTGCGCATCCACGTTGCTGACCGTGCCCTCGTGGAGGTTGGCGCCAGCGTGGAGGTCGGCCAGCCACTCCTCGAGCGTTGTCGCGACACGGTCGTGACCGACGTCCCCAGCCGACCCGCATGGGCCTCGCTGAAGCCGGGTGACGTGATCGACGCCGCCCACCTGGAAGGCGGTGGCGGGTCCCACGGACCCAAGCCGGGAGACCGGGCCCGGTTCCTGTTCCACGGGCCGGATGGCCGTGACCGCGTGGCACTCGGCCGCCACGTCTCGATCGTCACCTCGCCCGTGGACGGCACCGTGGCCTCGATCGAGGCCGGCGCGCTGCTCCTGCGCGCCACCGGATTGGCACTTGCCGCGGACGTGGGCTGGGGCCAGCCTGTCAGCGGCCAACTGGTGATCGGCGTGGCGTCGCCGGACGCCGAGCTGCGTGCCTCTGCGGTGGACATCGGGGCCGCCGGCGCAATCATCGTGGCCGGCGCACGGCTGGACATCGAGGCGCTCACGCGCGCCCGCGCGATCGGCGCCGCCGGCATCATCTGTGGCGGCGTGGTCGGCCGGGAGCTGCGCCAGCTGGAGGAATCGGATCGTCGCCAGCGGGCGGCGCTGCACATGGCCGCGCCGTTCGCCCTGATCGCGCTCGACGGCTACGGTCGGCGCCCGATCCCCGGGCCCATGTGGGATGTCTTCCTGGCATCCGCGGGCCGC